>QYQD01000159.1 GCA_007280345.1 Deltaproteobacteria bacterium
CAATAAAGGAGAACTCGCTGCTCGACCAGAGGATGAGTTCCTCCGAAAGGCGGCTCAAATGAACCATGAGGATAGAGCAGTCTGCCAGGAACTCGATAACAAAGTCCCTATCGCTTACTGCATCAATGCTGTTGGCGGAGATAGAAGGGAAATCCAGCAGTTTGGCCACATAATGCCGGTCAATGGGAAGCCCCGTGCCGGCCAGGGCCGCGCTCCCCAGGGGAGGACGTTAACCCGCTTGAGGCATTCGAAAAAACGCTCCCGGTCCCTCTTCAACATCTCGTAATAGGCCAGGAGGTGATGGGCAAGGAGCACCGGCTGAGCCCTTTGCAGGTGTGTGTATCCCGGCATAATGACGTCGCCGTACCGGCGGGCCAGCTCCACCAGGCTTTGCTGTAGTCTTTTAATCAGGCCAATAATCTTCTGCACCTTATCCCGCAGGTAAAGCCGCATATCAGTGGCCACCTGGTCATTGCGGCTCCTGGCGGTATGCAGTTTTTCCCCGGCCGGCCCGATTTTATCAACGAGGGCCTTTTCAATATGCATGTGGATGTCTTCGAGGGAAGGGGTGAAAGGAAAGCAGCCCTGGTCGATCTCTTTCTTTATGGCCCGGAGGCCGTCGATGATAAGCCTGGCCTCATCTTTAGTGATAAGCTTCTGTCTGGCCAGCATCCGGCAGTGGGCAATACTGCCCTCGATATCATAGGGATAAAGCCTGCGGTCAAAATGGATGGAGGCTGTAAATTCCTCTACTAACTTGGATGTTTTTTGGCGAAACCGGCCGCCCCAGGGTTTTTTCTGAGCCATATCTTACGAACGCCTCTTTCTTAGCATGGCCTGCACTTTTAGCCGCAATCCGTTCAGGCGTATAAAACCCTCGGCATCCTTTTGTCGATAGATATCATCTTCTTCAAAGGTGGCCAGTTCCTGCATGTAAAGCGACTGATCAGATTTGCGGCCTACGACCGTGCAGTTACCTTTGTAGAGTTTGAGCCGCACCGTTCCCGTCACCGTAGTCTGGGTCTCGTCCATAGTCTTTTGCAGGAGGCGCATCTCCGGCGAAAACCAGAAACCGAAATAGATCATCTCGGCATAGCGGGGGATGAGGCTGTCCCGGATATGCATGACCTCCCGGTCCATGGTGATCGATTCCAGGGCCTGATGGGCTATGCGCAGGATTGTCCCGCCCGGGGTTTCATATACCCCGCGCGATTTCATGCCCACAAAGCGATTTTCCACAATGTCCACCCGGCCGATTCCGTTCAACCCGCCGAGCTCGTTTAATCCGGTCAGGAGGTCAACCGGCTGCATAGCTACCCCATCTATGGCCACGGGGTCTCCCTTAGCAAAGTCAATTTCTATATAGGTCGGTTTTGACGGCGCCTTTTCCGGTGAGCGGGTAAGGGCGAACATATCCTGTGGCGGTTCCTGCCAGGGGTCCTCCAGGATGCCCCCTTCATAACTTATGTGCAGGAGATTGCAGTCACAGCTATAAGGTTTTTTCTTGGTAGTGGGGACGGGGATGCCGTGCTTTCGGGCGAATTTGATGAGGTCCTGGCGTGCTCTAAAATCCCATTCCCGCCAGGGGGCAATGATAATCAGGCTGGGATCAATAGCCATATAGCTCAGTTCGAAACGTACCTGGTCGTTACCCTTGCCTGTGGCTCCATGGCTGACGGCATTGGCCTTTTCTTTTTTGGCGATTTCCACCTGGCGGCGGGCGATAAGCGGGCGGGCCAGTGATGTGCCGAGGAGATAACCGCTCTCATAGACCGCATTGGCCCGAAAAGCAGGGAAGACATAATCACGCACGAAGGTATCCCGCAGGTCATCTATATAGACCTTGTCTGCGCCCGTATCCATGGCCTTTTTTCTGAGGGCGTCCCAGTCTTCCGGCTGACCGATGTTGGCCACAAAGGCTGCTACCGGACATTGATAGGTCTCTTTAAGCCATCTCAGTATGACCGAGGTGTCCAGCCCGCCGGAGTAGGCCAGCACAATCTTTTTGACTTTTTCTGTCATTTCAATCTCACCTAATCTTAATAGATTCGTAAAAAATCTTTTCACCGCTGAGCACGCAGAGTCCGCAGAGAAAAACTGTAAGTTATTGAATATGTTATCTCAGCGTTCTCCGCGGGCTCTGCGGTAATTTTTACTTTTTACGGATTCATCAATCTTAATCTCAAATCTCAAATTTGAAATCTCAAATTACTTTATCATCATGGCCAGGATGGCCTTATGGACGTGCAGTTTATTTTCGGCCTGGTCAAATACTACCGACTGCGGCCCTTCCAGGACTTCGGCAGTTATCTCTTCACCTCTGTGCGCCGGCAGACAGTGGAGAACTATGGCATCGCCCTTAGCCCGGCGCAGCAGTTCACTGTTGATCTGGTAGGGCCTGAAGACCTTCCGGCGTTCAGCCGCCTCATCTTCCTGTCCCATGCTGGCCCAGACATCCGTGTTGATAACGTCAGCGCCTTCTACCGCCTTTGCCGGATCCTCGAAAAGCAGGAGGGGCTTTTGAGCCTTTTTCAGGGCTGGTTCCAGGACATCTGTCCGTGGTCTGTAACCCCCGGGGCAGGCCAGGGAAAGGGAGAGCCCTAGCGTGGCTGCGGCCTCGATCCAGGAATGGGCCACGTTATTCCCGTCTCCTACCCAGGCCACCTTTAAGTCTTCTATAGCGCCCTTCTTTTCAATAACGGTCATGACATCGCTCAGGATCTGGCACGGATGGTAGAGGTCGGTAAGACCGTTTATCACCGGGATGGTGGCGTGAGCCGCCAATTCCTCGACCGTCTCCTGGGCAAAGGTTCGTATCACAAGCCCGTCCAGATACCGGGATAGAACGCGGGCCGTATCAGCCAGCGGCTCCTGACGGGCTAACTGGGTATCCCGGGTGGACAGGAAAGTGACGTTGCCTCCGAGCTGGAACATGGCGGCCTCAAAAGAGACGCGGGTACGGGTGGAGGCCTTTTCAAAGATGAGGCCGATGGTCTTACCGATCAGCGTCCGGTAAGAAGTATCCCCTTTGTCCTTCTTAAGGGCCATAGCCCGCGTGATAATAGCCCATATATCTTCCTTGGTCAGGTCGTTGATACCCAAGAGGTCTTTTTTCATAGTCTTTTCCTGCATTCTTCGTCCAGGGCGCCAAGGAGCAAATCGATTTCCGCCTTGGTTACTATAAGGGGCGGCGTAAACCGCAATATATTACCCTGGGTACAGTTTATGAGGAAACCTTTATGGAGAAGGTTTGTTACAAAATCAGCGCCTTCCACCTTTAGCTCCAGTCCCAGGATAAGTCCCAGGCCGCGCACTTCCTTAATGAGAGAAGGATACCGGGCAGCCAGATCCTCCAGCCCCTGTTTGAAATATCTGCCTGTTCCCTGGCAGTTTGAAAGGAAGTCGCCTTCCAGCAGGGTCTTTAGAACCACGGTAGCGGCTGCACAGGCTACCGGGTTGCCGCCAAAGGTCGAGGCATGCGTGCCCGGCGTAAAGGAACTGGCAACCTCTTCCCGGGCTAAAAGTGCGCCCAGAGGAAGTCCGTTGGCCAGGGCCTTGGCCAGGGTCATCATGTCCGGTTTTATCCCGTAATGCTCATGGGCAAACAGGGTCCCGGTACGGCCCATACCGACCTGAACCTCATCCAAAATGAGGAGCAGCCTGTGCTCATCGCACAATTTTCTAACTGCCGGTAAATAGTCGGGAGAAAACAATACGACCCCGCCTTCACCCTGGATCGGTTCCATAAGGATGGCGCAGGTCTTCTCGGTTATGGCCTGTTTCATGGCCCCCAAGTCACCGGCCGAGACGTGCTTAAAGCCCTCCACGAGGGGCTCAAAACCCTTGTGGAATTTCTCCTGGCCGGTAGCCGAGAGGGTAGCCATGGTGCGGCCATGAAATGAATCCTTGAGGCAGAGAATTTCATGGCGGCCTTCGCCAAAACGGTCTCGTGAATATTTTCGGGCCAGTTTGATAGCCGCCTCATTGGCCTCTGCCCCGCTGTTACAGAAGAACACTTGGTCGGCAAAGGAGTGTTCGATCAGCAGTTCAGCCAGTTCTATCTGCGGCATGGTATAGTAAAGGTTTGAGACATGCACGAGTTTCTGTGCCTGGCGGCACACGGCCTCCGCAACCGCAGGGTGGGCATGTCCCAGGTTACAGACCGCAATCCCGGCCACAAAATCAAGATACATCTTCCCATCGGAGTCGAATACCCGGCAGCCCTTTCCTTCTACCAGGGTAACCGGGCTACGGCCATAGGTATGCATAATATAATGGTCTGATAAACTCATCCAGTCTTTCTTGCCTGCGCCCATATCTTCATCTTTCCTATGGTATGACCTGGGTGCCTACCCCGCTCTGGGTAAATATCTCCAAGAGGACGGCATGCTCAATCCGGCCATCGATAATATGGGCCTTTTCTACGCCTTCGGTTAACGCCTTAAGGCAACAGTTGACCTTGGGGATCATCCCGCCGGTAATAAAACCATCAGACAGCATTTTTCCGGCCTGCTCGGTAGTCAGCGATTGAACCAGCTTCCCGTCTTTATCCAACACCCCCGGAACGTCCGTGAGCAGGATGAGCTTGGCCGCCTTTAAAGCGCCGGCCACTGCTCCGGCTACGAGGTCGGCGTTAATATTGTATGATTCTCCCTCTGCCCCCACCCCTATAGGGGCGATGACCGGTATAAACCGGCTGTCTTCAAGGGCCTTAAGGACTGCGGCATCTACGGCCGTGATCTCACCGATCATGCCCGCGTCTATAATCTCAGGGGGCAGGTCTTCCCCCCGTGACTGGTAAACATGCATCTTTTTGGCCTGTAGTAAGCGCCCATCCTTACCGCCCAGACCCACGGCCCGACCCCCGCTCTGATTGATAAGGGTGACGATCTCTTTGTTGACCTTGCCTCCCAGCACCATTTCTACAACGCTCATGGTCTCACTGTCCGTGACGCGCAGACCCTGAACAAAGGTGGACTGGATGCCCATGCGTTTCAGGACTTCGCCTATTTGCGGCCCGCCGCCATGAATAACTATGGGACGCAGGCCAATATAGCGCATGAGGACCACGTCCTGGGCGAAGCTTTTCTTGAGGTGGTCGTTGACCATGGCGTGCCCGCCATATTTTATGACCACCGTCTTTCCATAAAATGTCTGAATATAGGGCAGGGCCTCGATTAATACCCTGGCCTTTTCCACCCACTCTTCCATTCGGCACACCATGCGTTATTATAAAATAAACCGGCTGAGGTCCTCATCCTTGACGATCTCGCTTAATCTATCCCGGACGTAACCGGCTGTTATCGTAAAAGACATATCGGTCATTTCCGGGGCATTAAAAGATATCTCATCAAGGAGTTTTTCCATGACCGTGTGCAGCCGCCGCGCGCCGATGTTCTCCATACGCTCGTTAACCACTGTGGCTATGGAAGCTATCTCCTCAATGCCGTCGGACTCGAATATAAGTTCTACTTTTTCCGTGGCCATGAGGGCTTGGTACTGGGTAACCAGCGCATTTTGCGGCTCGGTCAAAATACGTATAAAATCATGCTTACCCAGGGCCTTTAGTTCTACCCTTATAGGAAAACGGCCCTGCAGCTCAGGAATCAGGTCCGAGGGTTTGGCCATATGAAAGGCCCCGCTGGCGATAAAAAGGATATGATCGGTTTTGACTGGGCCATACTTGGTATTGACCGTTGTCCCCTCCACGACGGGTAAGAGGTCTCTCTGTACGCCGAGGCGCGATACGTCGGGACCATGTCCGTGCTCACGGCTGGCGATCTTATCGATCTCATCCAGAAAGATAATGCCGGTCTGCTCAACACGTTTTCTGGCCTGCTCCGTAACCGCGTCCATATCAATCAGGCGCTGGCTTTCTTCCTGGGCCAGAATCTCCAGGGCCTCCGGCACCTTTACCTTCCGGTTCTTTGTCTTTGCAGGGAAGAGATTTCCGAACATCTCTTTTAAATTAATATCCATATCTTCCAAGCCTGCGGCAGAAAATACCTCAACTACGGGCACAGCCCTCTGTGAGACCTCAAGATCCACATAACGATCGTTTAACTTTCCCTCGCGAAGGAGCTTACGTAATTTTTCGCGGGTCTCAGTTTTTTCCGCTGACGGATGGGGCGGCTGCTCCGGCGGTAAAGTCCCCGAAAGTGGCGCGGGAGCGGTTCCCCGCACCGGCGGCAGAAGGATATCCAGCAGTTTCTCCTCAGCGACTTCCGCGGCCTTGACCTTGACCTTTTCCCGTTCCTCAGCCTTGACCATGTTTACCGCCAGCTCAGTCAGGTCACGAATCATAGACTCTACATCCCGACCTACATAGCCTACTTCGGTAAACTTACTGGCTTCTATTTTTAAGAACGGCGACTGGGTAAGTTTGGCCAGGCGCCGGGCAATCTCAGTCTTGCCCACACCAGTAGGTCCGATCATGATTATGTTCTTGGGGGCGATTTCATCGCGCAGTTCCTCAGGAACCTGCTGCCGTCGCCAGCGGTTTCGAAGCGCTATGGCTACGGCGCGTTTAGCCTCGGCCTGTCCGACCACGTATTTATCCAGCTCAGCTACGATCTGGCGTGGGGTTAAGGTCTCTATGTCGATCATAATTTTTCTACCGTTATTATTTCATTAGTATAGATGCAGACTGAAGCAGCAATGCGCATGGCCTCTCTGGCAATACTCTCGGCATCCAGGTCTGAGGCCGAGACCAACGCCCGGGCCGCGGCCAGGGCATAGGGGCCGCCGGAGCCTATGGCCAGAAGTCCATCATCCGGTTCGATAACGTCGCCTGCCCCGGAAATAAGAAAGGAATATTCACCATCCACAGCTATCAAGAAGGCCTCCAGGCGCCGAAGGATCCGGTCCGTCCGCCAATCTTTGGCCAGTTCCACTACGGAACGGACCAGGTTGCCGGAGTATTTTTCCAGCTTTTGTTCCAGCCGCTCAAACAAAGTAAAGGCATCGGCGGTAGCCCCGGCAAAACCGGTAATGACCTTGTCCTGATACATTCGGCGCACTTTACGGGCCTGGTGTTTCATGATGGTGTTGCCCAGGGTTACCTGACCGTCACCGGCCACCACTACCTCTCCTCTGTGGCGCACGGCCAGTATCGTCGTCCCTTTTATCTTCTGCGGGGCATTTTCCATTTGTGCAGACTCCTCTCCCTTACTTATCGCTTTTGGCCTTGGGGTGGGCACTATCGTAAACAGCCATCAATTTGTCCAGCCCGACATGGGTGTATTTCTGTGTGGTAGAAAGGCTTACATGGCCGAGCATCTCCTGTACGGAGCGCAGGTCTGCACCCATGTCCAGGAGATGGGTGGCGAACGTATGCCTTAAAGCATGCGGATACACGTGTTTGAATAGCCCGGCCAGCTCGCCATATTTCCCGACCAGCCGCTCTACACTCCTGGCACTGAGCCGGCCGCCGCGGCTATTGATAAAAAGCGGCTTCGCATCCTGCACGCCGGTTTTGCGCGTGACTTTCTCACTTTCCCCCATGTACTCCTTAAGAGCCTCCAGCGCCCGGCTGCCGACGGGCACAATACGTTCCTTACTTCCCTTGCCCAGGACGCGTGCTATACCCAGGGATAAATCTATACTATCCGTATTCATGGTCACAAGTTCACCGACACGCAGACCGCAAGAATAAAGGAGTTCCAGGATAGCCCGGTCCCGTAAGGTCAAAAACTCGTTCCCTTTTGGTGATTCCACCAGGGCAAAAATCTCATCTACAGACAAGAACGTAGGCAGAAATTTTTCCTGTTTGGGGCTGGAAACCAGTTCCGCGGGATTATGCGGCAAAAACCCGCGTTTGACCAAGTAACGGAAAAAACTGCGGATAGAGGCAAGTTTGCGGCCTATGGAAGAACGCTTATTCCTGGCGTATAAGTGGGCCAGGAAACTGCGGATGGATAGATGGTCGATGGCCTCAATAGTTGCCTTATCGCCCAGAAAAGCGGCAAATTGTAAAAGATCGCCCTCATAACTGCGCATGGTATGCGGGGAGTAGTTTTTTTCTATCTTTAGATAGGAAAGGAACGTGGGAATATGTTTTTTCACAGCTAGCCCTGAAAGTTAAGGGAAATAAGATATTATTTCTAACATATCCGGTGTAATTTTCAATAAAAAACGGCAGCGATGAAAGTATAATTAAGACGGGCAAGCCATGAAAAAGGGTAAGGGCGTGCCGTACAGCACGCCCGATAGCGGTTACTCTATATTCACTTTTATTTGTTTAGGCTTGGCTTCTTCCTGTTTAGGAATGATAATTTCCAGTATCCCATTTGAGAATCTCGCTTTGATCTTATCCGCCTCCACAGTAGAGGGCAGGGCAAAGGAACGGTTAAATACCCCGTAAGAACGCTCGATACTGTGGTAGTTTTCCTGTTTAACATCTTTCTGGAATCTCCGTTCCCCGCCCAGGACAAGGGTGTTATCCTTCATCTCCACCCGGATGTCTTCATGGGTCAATCCAGGCAGTTCGGCCTGTATGACTATCGCCTCTGCTGTCTCATAAATATCCACCGGGGGCACCCAACTGCCCTGGATTAATTCTTCCCTTTTTTCCGTGCGACCCAGGCTTTCCTCGAAAAGTCGATTCATTCTCTCCTGTAAGGACAATAAATCCCTGAAAGGTTCCCATTTGACAATCGGCATAAGTAAGCCCTCCTTTGAGATATGTTTTATCTGACTTCTGAGCCTCTTGCAAAATTGTCTGTCATCCCCGAATGATTCTATCCCCGATACAAGCATTCGGGGACGGATATGGTTTTTACTTGAATAAAACCAGATTCCCGCTCAAAAGCGTTGCGGGAATGACAAAAAATGGAGTTTTGCAAGAG
>QYQD01000021.1 GCA_007280345.1 Deltaproteobacteria bacterium
CCGGAAAAAGGTGGTGATGGGGTTCTCATTCTCAATGTTTTTGAGTTTGAAGACCCAGCTCAATAGCCTGCCGTTCACCACCTGGTTGCCGTTGTCCAGAGTCTTGAGGGCGACCCCATGGTCCATAAATCTTTCGGGTAACTGGCCCAGAAAGGCCCCGATGCCCTTACTGCGGGTGCCGTCCATGGGGGCCACGCAGGTAATCAGGGCATCCACCAAACCGTCCAGTTCCCCGGACAGAAGATTGATCACCGCGGTGAATCCCCCCTGGCAGTAGCCGCATAAGGTCACCGCTTTGCCATGTCGGTCCTTCACCTGCTGGCAGAACTGTCGCGTATCCAGGCAGTCCTCCTCCCCGGTCAATAGCTGTACGGCCGGAGTGGTATGGATATCTTTGACGATGCGGATATAGGTGGGAATGCCCTGGTTGGCAAAACAGTGCACAAAGCTCTTGTCTTCCCCGGGCAAAAAGGCCATGATATTGGCCCCCAAGACATAGGGGGGAATAATGAGGAGGGGTTTCGCCTTGTCCCGGACTTTGACCTCTTGATGCCGGGGCAGGACTTGATAAAGATAGAAGCGGTCGGTCTCCGCCACCTTTATATAGCCCCCGTCATCGAAGTGCAGGCCATATTCCGGTTCAATGTCGCGAATGGCCTGGGGGTAGGTATGGACCAACAGTTCCATGACCTGGGCCTGCCGGGCCATGAAGGTGGCAATGTCTTCGCCTTCGAGGCCGAAGGCGGTATTCAACCAGGATTGAAAGACCCCCTCCATAAACTGCACATGGAAATCATTCATAGCCCTCAGGCCATTGATCAACCCCTTTTCCCCCAGCTGCAGGTTAACTTGCATGAGGGCAAGATAGTCCCTGGCAGTATCATGGGGAGGATGCTGTTTTAGCTTGTCTCTCTCCACCGCGATTACTGAGGTCAGGGCGGTCAAGGAAGGAGCCATGAAATCCTGCACACTCCGGCACAACCCCACCCAATAGGTCTGGGTCGCCTTGGCCTGGTCCAGAATGGCCATCATCACTTGTTCGTTGATTTCCGCCGCCCTTTCCAAGACAAGGCTTGGAGACCCGGATAAATCGTCGGTTAAAGCAAACTGGGATTTCATGACTTACTCCCTTGATAAAAATTGCTGAAAACCTGCTTAGGCCAAGAAGCCTTCCATCTTTTGAAAACCGTCGTCAACCGCCTTCTTGAAGGTTTCGCTTCCCTTGGTCCAGGCTTTGAGCCAATCGGTGAAGACCTTTTTCCCCTCCTTGGGAAGCATCGTGGCCTGTTCCAGGGAAAGGTGCAACATCCTTTCGGCCTGCTCCTGGAGCAGGGTTATGGCATTGAAAGTGTTGTCAAAAGCGGCCTGGTTGAACTCCATCATCTGATTCACTACTTGTTTCTGAGTCATTTCGATCCTCCGGTATTTGGTTCAGGGTCTCTGCCCCATCAGGTCGTGCCTGAGCCAGGCACTGGTTAATCCCAGTGCCCACCTCGGTCAGCAGTACTTTAGGCGGTTTTGGGCTTTTCCGACTTTTCGCCTTCGCTGAAGAAGGATTCCACCCGTTTGTAGTTTTCATCCGCCGCCTTCTTAAATTCCTCACAGCCTTTCTTGTAGGCCTTAATCCACTCGTTCAGGGCCTTTTTGCCTTCCTCGGGCATGGCCGTGCTTTGCTCCATGAACATGCTGCCCATGCGCTGCATCTGCTCCTGGAGCATGAGCATGGCGCTGAAGGAGTTGTCAAAGGTAGCTTTGTAGAAATCGATCATTTGCTTTGCCATTTTCTTGGGTTCCATGTTAAACCTTCCTCCTGGACGCGTCGGGCGCGTCGAATTTTTAATTTCCCTTTCGGAATGCTTAGAATATAAGGCGGGAATTAGCACCTGTCAAGGGAAAAATATTGCAATGCAACATTTTTTTGTTTTTTGATAACCTGATGAAAATACTATTTAATGACCATATTATATATCTAATTGATCAATATTTTTTGCATGAAGACAATTCTGTTGCATCCTGCCACCTTTTGGCCTAAGATAGTTTCCAGGGAGAATTGACCCATGGCTGAAACACTGCTGCTGAAAAAGTATCCCAACCGGCGGTTGTATGACACCGAGAAGAGTGCCTATGTCACCTTGAGCCAGGTGGCGGAAATGATCAAGCAGGGGCGCCAGGTAGAGGTGAGGGATGTCGAAACCAAGGAGGACGTCACCGCCTTTATCCTCACCCAGATTGTTTTTGAGGAAGCCAAAAAGAAGACCACCCTGTTGCCGGTCTCCCTTCTTTATTTGATCATCCGCTTTGGGGAAACCGTCCTCAGCGAGTTCTTGGAAAAATACCTGGAACAGACCTTCAACAACTACCTGGCCTACAAGGTCGCCGCCGACGAACAGTTTAAAAATTGGCTGCAGCTGGGGATGAACTTCTCGAATATGGCCCAACAAACCATGGACGGCTTGGCCCCCTTTAAGCCCTGGGTCGATGCCTTCTCGGCCGCGGCCCCGCCGAAGGGAGCGGAAGAACCGGAAGGGTAGCTTGACCCCCGGGGTGGCAAAAGTCGCTCTACGCCGCCTGTAACGTCTTGAGCATTAAGACCAGGTCCGAGTCTGCACCTTCCTTATCTCGGACGAAGTCTTTTAAGACCGCCACTTCTTTAAACCCCAATTTTTCAAAGAGATAGAAGGCCTTGTCCAGCACGGGGGGAATTTCGGCGCTGAGCTGTTTCAGACCCAGACGAGTGGCAATGTCGATCAGGTTTTCTATCATGAGAGTGCCCAGGCCTTTTACCCGGTATTGCGAATCAGTGGTCAGGCGGAGCTCCCCCTGGTGCTGAGTCCAGCCAATGGCACTGAAATGCAACGTGGCATCACCCACGATACGGCCGTTATCCAGGGCAATCAGGGGCAACAGATTGTCATAGTCCAGAGTATAAATCCAGTTTTCGATGACCTTGGGGTCGGTAACATCTTCTTTGAGACAGAGCCGATCTTCCATCGGCATAACCCGAAAATATTCCACCAGAGCGCTCTCGTCTTCTTTCAGCAGGGGCCGGAGGGTGATCCGGGTGCCATTCGCCAGGGCAACGGTCTTGGGATAATTGCTCGTCAGTATTTCTACAAGGTTTTCCATCGCCATCTCCTTGTCAAGATTCTTGGGATTAAAGCAGATCAGGCATAACCGTTGCCAAGGCCTCAGAAGTACCAGCCCCGTTCTACAATCAAAGCATATCCCATGCCGCCGCCCACGCATAAGGTGGCCATCCCCACCTTGGCATCCCGCTTTTGCATCTCATAGAGCAGCGTGGTTAAGATCCTGGCCCCACTGCACCCCAGGGGATGCCCCAGGGCAATGGCGCCGCCATTGACGTTAACCTTGTCCTGATCCAGGTGCAATTCTTTGAGACAGGCCAGGGCCTGAGCGGCAAAGGCCTCGTTCAGTTCCACCAGATCGATTTCCTTTCCCAGTTCTTCCCTTAGTTTGGCAATGGCATGGCGCACTGCGTATATGGGGCCGGTACCCATCAGTTCCGGTTCGCACCCCTGGACATCATAGGAGACAATCCTGGCCAGGGGCCGGATCCCCATCTTCAGGGCCTTTTCCTCGGACATGACGAGCACGGCCGCCGCTCCATCATTGATCCCGGAAGAGTTCCCGGCGGTGATGCTGCCACCCTTGCGAAACACCGGCTTCAGTTTGGCCAGGCTCTCCACGGTGGAGCCGAACCGGGGGAACTCATCGGTATCGAAAATTATCGGCTCCCCCCGGCGCTGGGGGATTTCCACCGGGACAATTTCATCCTTGAAGCGCCCGGATTTGATGGCCGCCTCCGCCCTTTGCTGACTCTGAGCCGCAAAGGCGTCCTGCTCTTCCCGGCTGATTTTAAACTTTTCAGCAACATTTTCCGCGGTGATCCCCATATGGCAGCCATCAAAGGAGCACAACAGGGCGTCCTGGAGCATGGTATCCAGCATTTGTGCATGGCCCATTTTAGCCCCCCAGCGGGTGGCGGGCATCACAAAGGGAGACTGGCTCATGGACTCCATGCCCCCGGCCACGACGATCTCCGCGTCCCCGGCCCGGATGGCCTGGGTGGCCTGGATCACCGACTCCAGGCCGGAGGCGCACAATACATTCACCGTCACCGCCGGCGTATATTGAGAGATATCCGCCCGGGCCGCGGCCTGGCGGGCGGGGTTCGGACCTTCGCCGGCCTGGATGGCGTTCCCCATGATCACCCGGTCGACTTTATCCTGGCGGATCTTGGCTCTTTTGAGTACTTCCTTGATCACGATACCGCCCAGTTCCACGGCCGGGATGTCCTTTAAAGCGCCGCCAAAATTGCCCTGGGGGGTCCGCGCCGCGCTGGCAATCACTACTTCGCGCATAAATCCTCCTTTTTCCAAAATCTCATGATGTTCCGGAAGTCAACTCTTTTTCCAGGAGGGCAATATCGGCAAAACTTTTCTGATGGACGTCTTGGACATAGTCTTTCAGCACCGCCACCTGGACAAACCCCGCCCTCTTAAAGGCCATGATAAGAGGCTCCCTCGCAGCCACAATCCGGGCCAGCAGTTTTTTCACGTGGCGCTTGGCCGCCAGCTCCGCAATCTCCTTAATCAGCATTGAGCCCAATTTGCGGCCCCGGAATTCCGGGGCAATGGTGATCCGCAACTCCGCGATATGGCGCCCCCAGCCGAAGGTTTGATAATGGAGCGTGGCATTGGCCACGATCTTACCCTCGCTTTCGGCGAGGATAGGCAAGACATTGTCATAATTGAGATTACGCGCCCAGTTTTCGATCAATTTTCGGTCGGTCACATCATTTCTCAGAAAGCGCCGGTCTTCCTCAGTGAGGGAGATAAAAAAATTGTACAAACCATACTGATCATCCCTGGTCATGGGCCTCAAGGTCAGGGTGGCGCCATCGGGAAGGGTAATCTTCTTGGGATATTCTTCTAACATGGACCCCTCCTTAAATCTGAAGTTTCCTGACAATAGGCTGCATTATACCTTTTAATAATATATATCACCATGCTTTCAGATGGGGCTTTGAAAATAGCTGCTAAAGTTCCTTTGAGAGACTTCCGTTTTAGGTGCCTGCCTCTGCGGGGATTCAGTTTATGTCCTGACCTCCTCCCGGGTAAGATTCTCAAACGCCCCCAAGTGCTGGGAATGTTCTCACCACCCTGGCCATACTCTTAGGGGACTTGAAAATAATTTAAATCCATAACCTTCGTTTTCAAGATAACTGCTTCTATGTTGGCTCCTCTTGTCAAGCCTTTTTGGTACTTGGGGTAGTTAATTCTCCCACCCCTGAGCCCGAGGTCAAGGGCCATCCCTTCGCCGTCGGCTGCTTACCAAACATGAAGAGATTTGGATTAGGATTCAATCAGACAAAAGTGTCAGGTACTGCTATTGATCAGCACTCTGTTGATCTATGGCAGGGGTTTTGATATTAAGACGATAGTTGCATCACAGATCCTACCGGCAGTTAAATTTTAGCCCGCATTGGCAGATCTAAGGTGATCTCGATTTGATGATTGTCAACTAAAGTCTTGATTATTACCAGTGCTGTCCGGTTAACTGATTAAAAAAAGTCCGAAAACTCCCGGAATCTGTTAGAATGGGTTAGCCATAACTCACTAAACAGAAAGGAGAATTCGGACTATGGCCCATTGTAACACAATCTTTCATCAGATGCTTAA
>QYQD01000095.1 GCA_007280345.1 Deltaproteobacteria bacterium
CACACAGATGAACGCAGATAGGTTTAAATACAAAGAAATCACAGATATTATTCTTAGAAGTTTTTATGAAGTTTATAATGAGCTTGGTGATGGATTTCTGGAATCTGTCTATGAAAATGCCCTATATATTGTCCTGACCGGATATGGACTACGTATAGCAAGGCAGAAAGATATATCTGTATCCTTTCGAGGTAAGGTAATAGGAGATTTTAAAGCGGACTTGATTGTAAACGAAAAAGTAATCGTTGAACTAAAAGCAGTTCGTACCCTTGACCCTGTACATGAAGCTCAATTAATCAATTATTTGAAGGCAACAAATATTGAAGTTGGCTTATTATTGAATTTTGGCAGAAAACCAGAATTTAAAAGATTTGTATATGATAATAAAAGAAAAAATATCAGTGATGATCAGCGTAGATCGGCGGCTGAGTAGTTACGGTTTTTCTAATAAAACAACTCGAACGTCGAGCGTTAAAGGCTGACTGCTGATAGCTGAAAGCCGACAGCTTAAGGGATAACATGAAGGCCATGATTCTGGCAGCCGGTTTTGGTACGCGTTTAAGGCCGCTCACGTTCCTTAAGCCCAAGCCCCTTTTCCCGGTCCTCAATAAACCCCTTCTGGCAGTAATAATTGAGCAGCTCCGGCGTGCCGGAGTGACTGAGATAGCGGTCAATACCCATCACCTCGGCGCTCAAATTGCGGCATTCCTTGAAAAATATAATCTCTCGGGAATTATTGCCCACGTCCTTCACGAGGATGTTATCATGGGTACAGGCGGCGGAATCAGAAATGCCAAACGTTTTTTAGATGACGCACCCTTCCTAGTAATCAATGGGGATATATTTACTACCATAGACTTAAAGGCGGCCTATAGTTTCCATATCGCTTCAGGCAATACGGCGACCATGGTGCTCCATCACTATCCAAAATACAATAACGTCCTGGTTGACGACCGGGATTCTATAAAAGGCTTTAGCCCTCGTCCGGATGGCCGGATGGCCTTTACCGGCGTCCATGTGATAAATCCGGATGTCCTTTCTCTTATCCCCGAAGGGGTCTATTATGATATATTGGATACTTATCGCGCCCTTATATCAAAAGGTGCAAAGCTAGGCGCCTTCAGGGTTAGCGGCCACTATTGGACAGACATCGGGACGACAGAGGCTTATCTGGCGCTCCATGGTGATCTATTGAAAGGCCGGGTGAAAGGGATAGATGATCTACTGCCGTGTGACTCTCCTTTTTGCCTGGGGGAGGATGTCTCCATAGCCGAAGGCGTGGAGTTTACAGATTGGGCCTCCATTGGCGACCGGGTCTCTGTGGAGCCTTATACACACCTGACTCAGTCCGTAGTCTGGGAGGGGGCCAAAATAAAGGCCGACAGCCGGATCGTCAATACCGTGGTACACGGCGTCTTTCCACAGGATTAAACGGTGTTACAGGATATTATTAAACCTTATCTTTCTCTGATTACGGATGAAGGGGTACCCCCGGACCCGGTAAGAATTACCGGCGACGGTTCGAACCGCCCTTTTTATCGTATCTCCGGGTCCAAAGGATCACTCATAGTTGTCCTGCCTGAGAGTAAAGACCCTCTGCACCTTAAGGAAGGCGAGGCCTATCATTACATAGGCCGGCATCTGGCCGCAAAGGGCATCCCCACACCGGTTATCTACGGTTATGACCGGGCCACCGGGGCCATCATCATGGAAGACTTGGGGGATAGGCATCTTGAGCGAGCCGTCAGGGAAGAAAACAATACCGGGGCGACGGAAAGGTGGTACCTGGAGGCCGTGGATATCCTGGTGAACATGCAGGTAAGAGGGGCCGGAGGGTTTGATACCCGGTATTGTTTTGATACGCCTGTTTATGACCGAAGGCTTATGCTGGAACGGGAGTCCGGCTATTTTGTGCAGGCCTTCTTACAGGGCTACCTGGGGCTGAAGATTACCTGGGATGAACTGTCCCCGGATTTTGAAAGGCTGGCTGACCTGGCCGGTGAACAACCCCCTACCCTCTTTCTCCATCGTGATTTCCAGTCAAGGAATCTCATGGTCTGTAAGGGGAGGCTGCGGTTAATAGACTTTCAGGGCGGACGCCTCGGCCCCCCGGCCTATGACCTGGCCTCTCTTCTCTTTGATCCCTACGTTGACCTGCCGGATGATATGAAAGAGGCATTGTTTGAGACATATCTTCGCAGGATGAAAATCCAGCAGCAGATTAATGAAGAAGACTTCCGGCATCATTTCTGGTATATAGCCCTGCAACGGGCCCTGCAGGTGCTGGGGGCCTTTGGTTTCCTGACCCGGGTAAAGAAAAAAGCCTTTTTCGAGCCGTATATCCCGGTGGCTGTAAAAAACTTGAAAAATATCCTGGACCGGGAGATATTTGTTTCTTTCCAGAAACTACGCCAGGTAGTAAGTCATATCTGATGAGGTATCCATGCCTTTTTTAGTGGCTATTGTAGGACGGCCAAACACCGGTAAATCAACCTTTTTTAACCGCCTGACACACAGCCGGAGGGCTATCGTTGACTCCACACCCGGCGTGACGCGGGATCGAAACTATGGTGAGGTTACCTGGGAAGGGAAGCGGTTTGGCCTGGTTGACACTGGCGGATTCGAACCGGCCGGAGGTGATAAACTGGTCTCAAGGATGCAGGAGCAGACCACCCTGGCCATGGAAGAGGCCGATGCCATTATCTTTCTCATGGACGGACGGGCGGGGCTTACGGCCGGTGATTTTGAGGCGGTCGATCGCCTGCGGAAGATAGAAAAGCCGGTATTATACGTAGCAAATAAGATAGATAGCCTGGAAAAGGAGGATCTCCTCTTAGATTTTTACCAACTCGGAGTGGACCCTATTTATGGGGTTTCGGCTGAGCATGGTTATGGCATCAGGGATTTTTTGGATGAGCTTGTTGTTCACATTCCCGCGGAGGGCGTTACAGGGACCGGGCCGGAAGTTATACGGATAGCCATACTGGGGCGGCCGAACGTCGGCAAGTCTTCGCTGGTTAACAGGTTACTGGGCGAAGAGAGGATGCTGGTGACCGAGATAGCCGGCACCACGCGTGATTCCGTGGACACTATCCTGGAAAGGGGGGGGACAAAATACCGCCTGATCGATACCGCCGGAATAAGGAAGAAAGGGCGCATCAGCCATCGTTTAGAAAAGTATAGCATCCTAAAGGCATTAAAGAGTCTGGCGGAGTGCGACGTGGCCATTGTACTTGTTGACGCCGTAGAAGGAATTACCGAGCAGGATACACACATCCTTGGCTATGTCTCGGATAATCACAAGGGCTGTATTATAGCAATTAATAAGTGGGATATGGTGAAGGATGATGAGAAGCGTAAGAAAAAGCTCATGGAGGATATTACTGCGGCCACACCCTTTATGGCCTATGCCCCGGTACTGAAAATCTCTGCCCTGAGCGGTTATCGGGTTAACAGTATATTAAAGTCTGTGGACAAGGTATATGAACAATACACTGTCCGCATCTCCACCGGTAAGGTTAACCAGGCCCTCAAGGAAATCCTCGCCCATCACGAACCGCCTCTCCGGAACGGGCGCCGCGTTAAGTTATACTATATGACCCAGACCGGGATAAAGCCCCCTACCTTTGTGGTCTTCAGCAGTTACCCGGAGTCCATCCATTTTTCCTATGAACGCTACCTTATCAATCAATTGCGCGAGAAGTTTGCCTTTGACCGGTGTCCGCTCCGGCTTATCTTACGGCGCCGCGAAAAAAGCGAACATTACGGGGGCACAAAGAAGACATAGTTCCATTATGCATCTAAAAGATTTCAAGGCAGAGGCTAAGGCCACTTTTTTAAAGTACCGGGATGAGATACTGAATGAAGTCCTCCAGGCTCAGGATCTTACGCATATCCTTATGAAAGGCACTCACGCCAGGTGGACAGAGGAAGATCTGGCCGCCATGAAGAAACACTTTACCCGTCTCGCCAAAAGGATACCCGCCTTATCCATCTTGCTCCTGCCCGGGGGGCTGGTGCTTTTACCGATTCTGGCTGAGGTGCTCGATCGCAGGAAGAACAGAAAGAGCACCGCACCCGCGGGCAAAGAGGGCCCATCAGAATGAGAGAGTGTGTGGACCCCACCCTACTACCCCTCTCCCGCACTATCCTCCACATGGATATGGACGCCTTTTTTGCCGCGGTAGAGCAGGCCGATAATCCCGCGCTTAAGGGCAAACCGGTTATCGTGGGCGGCGCAAAACGAGGCGTCGTCTCTACCGCCTCTTACGAGGCCCGGAAATACGGCGTGCGGTCGGCCATGCCCATCTTCGAGGCCAAAAGGCGCTGCCCGCAAGGCATCTTTTTACCGGTCAGAATGGAAAGGTATCAGGAGGTATCACAAAAGGTGATGGCCATACTGGAGGCCGTATCGCCGCTGGTCGAGCAGGTATCCATAGACGAGGCCTTTGTCGATCTCACCGGCACGGAAAGGCTGCACGGTGACTGTATCCAGGTAGCCCGTAAGATCAAAGAAAGAATATGGGCAGAGACCGCTCTGACCTGCTCTATTGGTATTGCCCCCAATAAGTTTCTGGCCAAGATAGCCTCTGACCTTGAAAAGCCTGACGGGCTGACGATCGTACCGGAAGAGGTGCAGAGTTTTTTGAAAGACCTGCCGGTCGGCAAACTGCCCGGCGTCGGCCCCAAATCTGAAGAGGCGCTCCGAGGACTGGGAATTCGCATCGTTTCTGATATCCTGCGCTTCCCGCCAGGGCTACTGGAAAGAAAATTCGGCAAGTATGGCCTGCGGTTAGTGGCATTGGCGCAGGGGATCGATGATTCACCGGTTATCCCTTGCAGCCCAGCCAAATCCATGGGCAGCGAAGATACCTTCCCCGAGGACACAACCGCTATTAATATCCTTAAGAAGCAGCTCCTTTCCCAGGCAGAAGAGGTAGGGGAACGGCTGCGCAGGCATGGTTTAAAAGGGCGGACCGTAACCTTAAAGCTTAAACACAGCGACTTTACCTTGGTGACCAGAAGCCACAGCCTTAAAGAGGCCACATGTGCGACTAAAATCCTCTATGACACCGCCGTTATGCTTCTGGAACGGTATAATCTGAAGATGCCCGTGCGTTTGATCGGACTCGCCGTTTCCAATTTTGGTGGAGAGCGGCAATATTCTCTCCTCCCCGGCGTGGAAAAAGAGACAGAGAAACTGGAACGAGTCGATCATGCCATTGACCGGATCCGGGGAAAACTTGGGCCAGGGATGATAAAACGGGGGCGGAGTCTGACCTGATCCCCTTTTCGCATACATTAGACCACCACTATAATGTCTGAACCCGTAAAAAGTCAAAGTTTGGACGGCACAGTAAAAAGCTCCAGTTGTAAAGCGCGCAAATCCTATTATCCGTTGTCCGTCAACAAACCATGCACTTGCTGGTGAACGGTAAACAGTGAACTATTTCCATAACGTTTTAAAAGAACCCGTGGTTCTATGCCTATATGGTTTTACTTTGCGTAACTTTGCGAACTTTGCGGTGAGTCGAATTTGCTTTACTATCCTTAATGTGACCAGTATAATGGTTAAAATTTGTCTAAATATAACCAGAAGGATGGTCACCTATGGTTCATGATGTCAAAGTGATTGAAATACTGAGCAAATGGAACTCCTGGGACAGGGTCTCCGTCGAGTCCGGGTTTCCCAGGCAAATAACCGGCGAAATCTCCAACTATCTGGATAGTCCGGAAGTCATTGTTCTTAAGGGGGTCAGACGGTCGGGAAAATCCACCATAATGTTCCAGGTCATGAATGCCCTGATGTCAAAGGGCATTCCATCCAAAAGCATCCTCTACGTCAATTTCGAGGAGCCGTTTTTTGCGGAGCACAGGCGGCCGGACGTCTTTGAGCGGCTTTTCAATGCCTATAGGGAAGAGATAAACCCCACCGGTCATGTTTATGTGTTTCTCGATGAAGTCCAGGAAATTCCTATGTGGGAAAAGTGGGTCAGGACTAAGGCAGATCTCAAGGAGGCCAAAATCTTTGTCACAGGCTCATCCTCAAAACTGCTCGGGACTGAATTCTCGACCCTGCTCACGGGAAGAAATATCTCCTTTACCGTATTTCCTCTAGCCTTCAGGGAATTCTTAAGTTTCAAGGGGTTTAATGATTTTTCGGACTCGGTCAGGCTCCTCAAGCACAAACCTCTCGTCAAAAATCTGCTCAGAGAATACATGCAGTTCGGCGGATTTCCGGAAGTGGTGTTAAGAGAACGGCCTGAGGCGAAGGAGAAGCTGCTCAAGCAGTATTTTGAAGACATATTGTATAAGGATGTGGTCTGGCGGTATCAGATCAGAGATGTCGCTACCCTTAAAAATATCGCCCTGCTCTGCATGGCCAACATCTCAAACCTTTTTTCTTACAATAAGATCAAGAACGCTTTGGGTGTGCCTCTTGATGTCGTACGTAGCTATTCCGGCTATATGGGCGAAGCATACCTGTTGAAGGAGGTGCTCAAACACTCTTTCAAGGTCAAAGAACAGCTCAGAAACCCCAAGAAAATCTACGCCGTTGACGTGGGGTTGAGAAATGCAGTTTCCTATAGATTTTCGGAAGACCTGGGCCGAATAGCGGAGAATATCGTGGCCGTCGAACTGATGAGACAGGAAAGGGATATCTATTACTACAAGAACAAAGGCGAAGTTGATTTTCTGGTCAGAAAGGGGATAGGCATCGAAACACTCTTACAGGTGTGCATGACCGGTGGAGAAAACGAGGGGACACTTCAGAGGGAACTAGATGCGATGAAGGAAGGCATAGAGAACCTGGAAGCAGAGACGGGTATTCTTATCACGGAAGACCTGGAGGAAGAGTTCCTTTTTGGAAAGAAGCGAGTCACTGCGATTCCGCTCTGGAAATGGCTTCTTCGCTGATCTGAAAAGCGACTCACCGCCACGGACGCGGAGGGCCGCCACGTCTTTTATGTTTATTTTTCTTTTTCTTTGCGATTCGTAGCGAACCTTGCGGTGAAAAAAATCTTACCCGGTAATTATTTGGGGGAGTGGATTTGGTATAGTGCGAAATAGACGGGAAGGCATTGAAAGAGTGCGTTGTGTTGTTTTGGATGTTGAAACCACCGGTTTGTCCCTGGGAAACGGAGATCGGGTCATAGAAGTCGGAGCGGTGGAAGACGACGTGTTATCATGGAAATTATCATGACAACGTAACGGGTAGCGCCCGCCTGCCATGACTCGAAGTGACCTTTAAGATAGCAATTTTGATGACCTCGTAAAAAGTCGTCACCCCGGTGAAAACCGGGGTACAGAGAGCATTTAACTAATTGAAAATATTATAGGGGTAGGA
>QYQD01000015.1 GCA_007280345.1 Deltaproteobacteria bacterium
CTCAAAATAGCCGCGGCCCCGGAGGCCCATGGCCCGGCGCTGTGATTTGGACAGGTGGTACATGGCCAGGACGTTATCCGCCAGTGCCGCTGGGTCCCCGGCGGGACCCGTAAGACCCGCGCCGGCCTCCTGCACCACCCGGGCGCCCTCCCCGTCCAGAGAGGCAATGACGGGCTTGCCCGAGGCCAGGTACGACTGCACCTTGGCGGGTATGGTCAGGGCGAAGATCGGCTCCTTCTTGAGGGTCACCAGCAGGGCGTCGGCCAGGGCAAAAAAGCGGGGCATGGCTTCCGGCGGGTATCTCCCCAAGAGATGCACCGTGCCGCTCAGCCCCCGAGCCCGCACCTGATCTTCCACCCAGGCGCGCCGGCGGCCATCTCCGAGGATCACCCAGTGCAGGTCACGCCGGTCTTTGAGCAATTCAGCTGCGGACAGGATGGTTTCAAAGTCCTGGGCCGCGCCGATGTTACCGGCGAACATCAGGTTAAACCCCCGGGAAAGCCGGGCCCGTTCCGGCGCCTTGGCCTCCACTTTCACCGGGCGGTAGAAGTCTTCGGCGCTGTTGGGAAAATAGACGATTTTCTCGCCTGAGCCGCCATACTTCCCGATGGAAGGAAAAAAGGCCCGGGACTGCGCCAGAATGAGATCGCTGCCGCGATAAATCAGGTGCACCACAAGGCCAACCAGACCCAGGAAAAGGCTGGAACTGACCGCCCCGGTAGCGGACAGGCTCTCCGGCCAGAGGTCTTGCACCCAAAACATGATGGGAATATTCCTGAGCCTTTTTAAAACCAGGGCCGGCAATCCCACCGTCACCGGCGAGGTCTCGAACACCAAAATCAGGTCAAACGACCCGGGGCAATATATCGGCGCCAAGAGGCAGCCGCACAGGGCAAAGGAAAGATAATTCAAGGCCAGCCGCAGCTTGCCGCCTTGGCCCCGGGGCACCAGGGGCACTCGCCGGATCTTTATCCCCTGGTAGTCCTCCTGACGCCTCTTGAAGATACCGTAACCCGGGAAGAATCTTCCCTCCGGGTAATCGGGCACGCCGCTGAGCACTGTAACGCGGTGGCCTCTTTTAATCAACCCCAGAGCCAGGTCGTTGATGCGAAAGTTCTCCGGCCAGAAGTGGTTGGTAATTATCAGGAGATTCATCTTGCTTTAAATTGTTCTAAGCTGGGGTCAGTAATGCCCGGTTAGATTTTTGCATACAGGTGACTTTCCCCATGGTCATGGAAACTTTGGAACCCAGGGGGATAAATTTCGGGGTTACGGGCTTCGTGGTGGATCTTGATCTGTAATTCCCTGACGCTTTTGATGCTGACCTTTTCTTGGTGATGTTTCCGACAATAGCCGAGATTATGCGGCAATCTTGGCTGCCTCTGGCACCAATAGGTGCTGGGAACCTCTCCCCCAGCCGGAGAAAACCAACGTCCAAAGTGATCCTCGCGCCATGGAAATCTATCATCATGGCCCGCTTAAAATCCCGCCGGATCACCTCTTCACGGCTTTCACCATTAACGAGCATTTTTAAACCCGATCTTGCTTATTATTTCCCCTTATATCAAATATTTACCCAATTTCCCATAAAATTTTGCTGCATTATCCAGGGGCAAGGATGTCTGCTTGTATCCATTAAAAAGACTTCCGGGAGAAACTGAAAACGGCGTGACCCAAGCACCTTACTCCCTGGCCCGGCTTTTGGGGAGAGTCATTTCCAAACACTGCTATATTTCTTATTTGCTTCCTGAAGTCCCATCAATGTCCATCCCATAACAGCAAATTTATATAAACCTGATGAATATAAAAATCTATATTTATTGGTTTTTTGAAGCCAATATTCGATCATAGAAATGTTAAATGGATTGAGAGCGATTTTTGAAAATAATTTTATAACTACTAGCAATATAGGATCTTCTCGTTTATTTATCGGAGTTAATAAACTTATCCAGGTATTATCATAGCACCCCGGGTGTTTTTTCAACATTATTTTGAATCCTTCTCGCGCCGCTTCAATACGCTTATTCTTATATTTTTGTAAAAATACTGGATCATTGTGGTACGCTTTAACTGAAGCACCATATATTAATCTAACCCCATGGTTACCCAAACGAATACCGTAATCTGTGTCCTCACCCCCATAGTACTTGAATGTAGAATCGAACAGCCCTACCTCCATCACTGTACTATACGGTATTGAGGCTATTCCACCTGCAAAATATCTAGGTGGTAAATTTGAATAATCTATTTTTGCTATTTCTCTTTTCGTTCTAAAACCTAAATAGCGAGACTGGGCAAAATAAGCAATATTATTCTTGTCCGTAAGAGTTTTATGAAAACTCAAATTACCAATTACTACAATTTTCTCATCTGAGTATTGCGCATGGTAGAATAGAAATTGTTCAATAAAGTCAGGTTCAGATATGATATCGCAGTCGAGAAAAATGATATATTCACCTCTGGCGCTCATAATACCCGAATTCCGTGCACAAGCTAAACCTTGATTAACTTGATGGCGTATGTGTTTTATATTTGATTCAGTATGTATAATTTTATCAATATATTCTTTCGTACCATCAGTAGAGCAATCATCAACCAATATTATTTCATACTTGCCTAATTCAATTGTTTGATGCAATAGCGCTGTTAAACACAATTTTAGTGCTTCTAATCGATTATAGGCCGACACTATAACACTTGCGTACAATTTTCCAGAATGATTTAAATCGTTAATTTGCTCAAGACCCAAAGTCATCTAATTACTCCCCCCAGGCAAACCATTTTTTAAAGAAGCGTCTGGCCCAGCCTTCACGCTCAAAACCCCCTCAAGCCGCGCAGACTCTCTTTGATGTCCCAGACTTGCTGGATGACGATAAATTTACCCAGAAAATATTTTTTATTCCCTTCATTTTTGCTGGCGTCCCCGGTCCCTTAGAACCACAAAACCTATTGACTTCAGCTTAAATGTGAAACATTAAGAGTTTTTAGAATAACCTCGAGTCTCTTCTCGTAGGTGTGATCGCGCAGAACCCGGGAGCGGCCCCGCTCTGCTATTGCTGCCCGTTCGGACGAATGGGAGAGATAATATTCAGTTAGTTCACGGAATTGAGCGGGGGAAGCATAAGCCACAATCTCACGCCCCACTTCAAAGTGCTCTTCCAATCCTGGAACATTGTCCACAAGCTCGAAACCACCAGCAGCCAGAATCTCAAACGTACGGGTATTTAATCCGCCAAAGCTTGTCTGCGAATGATGTACATTAGGACAAATCTTTGCCAAATTATAGACTTTGGCCGCATTGGCCGCGGTGATCCGTTGACCACGCCAAGTGCCGGATGGTAATTCGTAAAGTTCCGGCGCAGCCTCCCAGCCGCTGCCCCACAACCCAACATCCAATCCTTTCATCTGGCTTAACAATGCAGCGCGCTCGGGATAGTACACTGCAACAAAACCAACGGTACAGTTGAGCAAAGAGTAATCGGATGGATCGAGTGACTGCGGATAGAATGTTGTTTGATCACAAGCACACGGAAGATATATAACGTGCTTGATACCCCGTGCTTTAAGGTTGGCAACACATTCCTTATCGAATGCATACACCACATCAAATAGTTCGAAATGCCGTAACAACATCGGGAAGCGAAACGGATCATCAACCCACCAAGAGACAAGAGGTATGTTATGGGTTCGCAGAGTTACAAGAGTCTCCCAAGAGATTGTCTCACCTTTGAGGATCACAATAGCATCAGGCTGAAAAGCACGAACTGCAACAATCAAACGACGGTTCATTAAGACATCTTGCGCACGTTTTACCTGTTTAGTTAATAACCTTAGCGCCTTATGCAGTGTGGGGTGTAAGTGGCTCTTTGCCATGTCCTTCAGATAATTTGAGTCGCTATTCAGGTAATAGTACAAGGCCACTTTGTGGCCAAAAGTCTCAGCAGCCCGCCCCATACCTTCAGTCCATTCTCCTACCCATCGAGGGCCAACAATGAACAGTCTCATAATATGGCTGTGCGCTCGGCTTTCATCTTGAAAAGTCCATCTCTAACACCAACAGTTTTTACCCCCAACTCGGTTTCCATTTTGGTCGTATCGAAGGAGGTATCTTTGGGACGAGGAGCAATTTCAGGAAAATAAGAATCCGGGACTGGTGTAATCAAACTTGCATCCAAGCCAAATACTGCTGCTGTCAGCAAAGCAAACTGGTAAAGTGAAATATGATCGCGTCCAGCAGCATGGTATATGCCAGTCCGATTTTGTTGAATTATTGCCCATATGACATCTGCGCATGACCACGCCGGAAGAGGTTTGTTGAATACATTATCCACGACCTTAATAGGCTTGCCATTTTCCAGGAAACGTACCCACCACACTACGGGGTTATCGCGCTCACCTTGGTATGGCCAACCGTACATCAAGATGGGACGCACGATGGTCCAGGGTATGGTACTTTCACGAACAACATTTTCTGCATCTACCTTGAGTTGCCCGTAGTAGTTGATTGGGTTGACAGGTGCAGTTTCGGAGTAAAACGGCGTCCGTCCATCAAATACAGCATTCGATGAAATGTAAATAAGTCGAGATTCAAAAATTTGACACAGCTCAGCAACAACCTCTGTGCCACCTACATTGATTTTTCTAGTTTGTTCACGATTTTTTTCAGCAAAGTCAACGCTTCCAATAGCGCCTGTATGGATCACAACATCAGGTTTGGCCCATTCAAAAACGGATTGCATCTCCATCCGATCGGACACGTCAGCGGCAAGAATAGGAAACGGAAGCGGTACAGGCAAAGAACGTTCGGGAAAATAAATTGAGAATCCCTGTATGTCCTTGGGGGCGGATCGTTGAATGGCAACGCCAAGCAGTCCAGTACCCCCGGTAACCAGAACTCGCTTAACTATTTTTAAATTTAACAAAATATAATCATCCTTATTTTTTTAATTATGCCTATTGATTCAGCTCATATAGATATGGCATATGTAAGTTGATGATATGTTACAGTTCCAGTTGATACACAGGCTTTGACTAGGCGATCGAAAAGCTCTCTTTCCCAAAAGCGACGATCAAAGCGATAACAATCTTCGGAGAGATAAGCAGGTAAATGCTTTTGGGAGACAACACGATGAGCTCCTCGAATTACCGTTTTAGCGTTCGAGATAACACGATGTATCTAAGGCAAAAGCTTACACGCAGCTTTTGGATCACGAAGGACCAATTTGTAATGCGCCAAACCCCGACCTTACGCAACTTCCCCATAATACTACTGTGTCAAAAGCTGATCTCATTGGCTATTGCTCCGATGACAGCAGGGGCACCGAGACAGATGGTTTGACAGGATGATCATGAGTTTCCTCTTTATGGGGGCGATGGACTGTGGACTAGGTCGCTCCGGCCGGAGGGGAGGATCCCCTCGGCTTCCAGCCTTCGGGTACTTGAGGTAGCGTAAAGGCTGACCGGATGTCAGGACCGGAGGGGGGAAAAGAACTTCGCTCGGCAACCAGGAACCCGTA
>QYQD01000032.1 GCA_007280345.1 Deltaproteobacteria bacterium
ATTCCGAAAAATGCCCGGGGCCGGTTTTATCACCTCGACTGCGCCCCCGGGGAGCTGGCGCCCTATATCCTGACCTGCGGCGACCCTGATCGGGCCCGGAGGATCGCCCGCCGGCTCACCCGGGTGGACATGCGGCGGCAGAACCGGGAGTTTCTCACCTATACCGGCATCTATCAGGACATCCCGGTCTCGGTCATGGCCACCGGCATCGGCGCCCCGGCCAGCGCCATCGCTGTCGTGGAAGCGGCCAACTGCGTCACCCCGGTGACCTTTATCCGCCTGGGCACCTGCGGGGCGCTCCAAAGGGATATTGAAGTGGGGGACCTGGTTATCACCGAGTCGGCCTGGTGCGGCGAGTGCACCACCCAGTGCTATATACCGGCAAAGATCGTTCCTCACGCCAACCCCAAGATTGTGGCGGCCTTGACCAAGGCGGCCGGGAACCTCAAAGCCCCCTATCACCTGGGGCTCACCCTTACCACGGCGGATTTTTACGCCGGCCAGGGCCGGACGGCGCCGGGGTTTCCCGCCCCGGACCCCGAGTACCTGGAAGCCCTGAGCCAAAGCGGCGTCCTCAACCTGGAGATGGAGATGTCCGTTTACCTGGCCCTGGCGGCGGTCGCAACCGTCCCCATCCGGGCCGGGGGCGCCTGCCTGGTGCTCAATAACCGCATAACCGGGCAGGGCCTCACCGGATACGCCCGGCGCCGGGCCGAGCGCCGCCTCATCGACGTGGGCTTGCGGGCCTTGGAGGTCCTATTCAAGGAAGATTCAGGAAATTAGGAGGAATAAATCATGTATGATCTTTTATCGATCTTGAAAAATAATTTAATTCTCTGTCGGATCGATTGGACAGCAGTCTTTACGGCCGCTTTAGCTATTATAGCATTATGGCAATTGAGAAAGATTAACAGAACTTCAAGTGGAGATTTTCTGCTTAAATTAAAGAATGATTTATTTAATGATAAAACTACCTTATTGATCCAACTTATAGATTATAATTCTTTACAATTTATAAGATCTGAGAATGATCAAATACCTTATTTTGAAATTGTTTTGGATTTTATAACAGATGATAAAATTAAAAATGAAATTATTAGGAAAATTGGAAAGCTCAGGGATGGAAGTTATATTATAGATGCTTTTGAAATTGATGAATATTTGCTTGGCCATATTGAGGATTTGGGCATTTTAGCAGAAAACAAAATTCTTAATATTTCTATGATATATGAAGAGTTCTCTTGGTATATTGAAACATGCTTGGGAAATAGTCACATTAAAGATTATATAGATCATCAAAAGAAGAAAGAAGGTTGGGATATATACGATAAAGCAGAATATATCTTTAACAAATGTAAAAAATTTGGCGAAAAAAAGGTTAAGAAGAAAAGGTTACAATAATTAAGGCGAAACAGGGAAGAGTTATAAGGGAAATTTATAGCTGGCAGTGCCCACCCTACATAATTTTAGCGAAACCGGCTTTCCTGCAGGTGCAAGGGCACAGGCTGGAAAGCCTGTGCCACCACAGAAAACAAAAAACTAACCACTGACCACTAACCACTGACCACTGGGAACTGGCAACTGTGCTAAAACTCACCTGGCGCAATACCGTCCGGCACCCGTTACGCGCCGCGCTCACCATCCTGGGCATGGCGGTGGCGGTGCTGGCCTTTGCCTTGCTGCGCACCGTGGTGGCGGCCTGGTATGCCGGGGTGAACGCCGCCTCCCCGGCCCGCCTGGTGACCCGGAACGCCATCTCCCTGGTCTTTCCCCTGCCCATCGCCTATCTGCCCAAGGTCCAGGCCATTCCCGGCATTACCGGGGTAGCTTACGGCTGCTGGTTCGGCGGCATCTACATCGACGAGCGGCGCTTCTTCCCGCAGTTTGCCGTGGACGTCCGCCGCTACTTCCCCATCTTTCCCGAGTACGTCATCCCCGAGAACCAGATGCTGGCCTTTATTAAGGACCGCCGGGGCGCCGCGGTGGGCCGGACCCTGGCGACCCGCTACGGCTGGAAGCTGGGGGACCCTGTCGTCCTCAAAGGCGCCATTTACCCCGGCGAGTGGCGGTTCATCATCCGGGCCATCTACACCGGGGCCGAACCCCAAACCGACGAATCCCGGTTCTTTTTCCACTGGGATTATCTGAATGAAACTTTGAGAAAAATAGGGTCCAGCCGGGCCGATACCGTGGGGTGGTTCCTCATCAAGGTGGCCCGCCCGGACCTGGCCCCCCTGGTGGCGGCCCAGGTGGACGGGCTGTTCCAGAACAGCCTGGCCGAGACCCTGACGGAAACGGAACAGGCCTTCGCCCTGGGCTTCGTCTCCATGACCTCAGCCATTCTCCTGGCTATCCAGGTGGTGTCCTGGGTGGTCATCGGCGTTATCTTCATCGTGCTGACCAACACCATGGCCATGAACGCCCGGGAACGCCGGGGGGAGTATGCCGTCCTCAAGACCATGGGCTTCAAGGGCAGGCATCTGGCCGGCCTCATCTTCGGTGAATCCCTCCTCCTGGCCCTGGCCGGGGGCCTGGTGGGAGAGGTCCTGACCTTCCCGGCGGTGCATTTCTTTAAGACCGCCCTGGGCCAGTATTTCCGGGTCTTTCCCCTCACCCGGGCCACCCTGACCCTGGGGCTGGCCGTGGCCCTGGCGGTGGGCCTCCTGGCCGCCCTGCTGCCGGCCTGGCGGGCCTCCCGAGTAAGCATCGCCGAGGCGTTAAGGAAAGTGGGGTAAATCACGTCACGCTAATCGGAGAAACCTATCGTTTTGTTTTTCGCTAATCAGTGACCCTGGATACATAGAATCCTTAATTATTAACAATTCCTGGGTATCGGAGTGATTATGGCTATTCACTTTATAGAAAATGCGCTAATGTAAACAATAATCCTTAAGCAAGCCTTCTCATATTTTCTGGAAGGCGGAGGAGGTGGTCACATGGGTAGGGTGGCCATCAATGAAGGCGTTTTACTTTGGGCGATAGACCGCGCTGGGTTGACGCCAGACGGCCTAGAGTCCAAGTTTCCGAAAATCCGACAGTGGGTTGATGGCGCAGGCCAACCTACACGCCGGCAATTGGAATCCTTGGCTAAAGTCACACTAACGCCGCTAGGATTTTTCTTCTTGCCTGAACCTCCTAAGGTTCAATTGCCCATTCCTCATTTCCGCACGCTTGGCGATAAAACCCCAAGCAGACCAAGTCCCAACCTTATTGACACCATCCAATTAATGCAGCGGCGGCAGGATTGGATGCGCGAGTTCCTAATCGAGGAAGGTCAGGAACCGTCGCCGATTGCATGGTCGGCTCAACCTGATGCCAAGCCGGTATCGGTCGCCGATCATATTCGGCATGCACTGAGGTTGGATGAGGGGTGGGCCGCCCATCAACGGACCTGGGAAGATGCCCTAAGTTTACTCCGACAGGCAATGGAAGATGCGGGTATCTTAGTTTTTGTCAACGGAGTTGTCGAAAATAATACACATCGCAAGCTCGATACTGCTGAATTTAGAGGTTTTGTCCTTGTGGATAAGTATGCTCCTCTTGTATTTGTCAATGGAGTTGACGCCAAAGCCGCACAGATGTTCACACTTGCTCATGAATTGGCCCACGTCTTTTTTGGTAGCAGCGCCGCTTTCGACTTGCGCGAAATGCAACCTGCAGATGATCCAGTTGAAAAGGCGTGCAACCAGGTAGCGGCTGAATTCCTTGTTCCTGAACGCAAGCTACGTCAATTTTGGCCTTCTATTAAAAACGATCCAGGGCCTTTTCAAGCCATTGCCAAACATTTCAAGATTAGTGTCCTTGTGGCGGCCCGCAGGGCGTTGGACTTGCAACTGATTAAAAAAGAGGCCTTTTTCGATTTTTATCACGCATACCGAGAGGAAGAAAAAGAACGACGTCAAACTGCCTCTCAAAAACCGGGGGGCGACTTCTACCGTACTCAAAATTCTCGCGTTGGCCGACCATTCGCCTCCGCCGTTGCAAGCGCGGTTATAGAAGGCAAGCTACTTTACTCCGAAGCCTATCGCCTGACCGGACTTTATGGCAATACTTTTGATAGCTATTTGAAATACCTAAGGAGTGGGAAGCGATAATAATGAATAAGCCCTTATTTGTTCCTGATTCCAACGTGTTTATTACAGCTAAGAATGATTATTATGCATTCGATCTGGCTCCTGCTTTTTGGGACCATTTGATCCGCCTTGCAGGAAATGGGAGGATTCTAAGTATTGATTTCGTAAAAGATGAATTGGAGAGAGGAAACGACGATCTCGCACAATGGGCAAAAAATGACTTTTCTGATGGGTTTATTTCTACCGCCGAAGATGATGTTCAAGAATCTTATAGAGAAATTATGGCTTGGGTACAGAGCCAAGATCAATTCTCAGATGCCGCAAAGGCTGAATTTGCGAGAGTCGCTGACGGTTGGCTGATCGCCTATGCTAAATCTAAAGGATGCATTGTCGTTACGCTCGAAGCCTTGGATCCCAAGATCAAAAAGAAAGTACCGATTCCAAATGTTTGTCAGGCCTTTGGTGTTCAATTCGTCCGTACATTTGACATGTTAAGGCGTCTAGGCGTGCAATGGGCAAGTTGATAGATATGGCAGAGAGAACTCCAAGATATCTGCTATAATATCAGTAGATTATTAGCCCGTCTCTCCTTTGATCCTTAATGCCAATTCCCCTCTCCTACAGCTACCGCAACCTGTTGGCCCGGCGGCTTACCACCTTTCTGACCGCCGCGGGCATGGCGTTGGTGGTTTTCGTCTTTGCGGCGGTGCTTATGCTTTCCGAGGGGCTCCGGCGCACCCTGGTGGCCACGGGCTCCTTTGACAACGTGGTGGTACTCCGGGCCGGGTCCGAATCCGAGGTCCAGAGCGCCATCGACCGCACCCAGGCCGGAATTATCGGCGCCCAGCCCGAAATAGCCCTGGGTAAGGAGGGCCGCCGCCTGGTGGCGGGCGAAGCCATCGTCCTCATCAACCTGCCCAAGCGGGGGAGCGGCCTCCCGGCCAACGTCATCATCCGGGGGGTACAGCCGGTGTCCCCGGAACTGCGGCGGGAGGTGCGGCTCAGCGCCGGGCGCTTTCTCTCCCCCGGGTCCACCGAGATCGTGGCCGGGGCCCAGATCGCCCGGCGTTTTCAGGGGGCCGGGCTGGGGGAGACCCTGCGCTTCGCCATGCGCCAGTGGCGGGTGGTGGGCGTCATGGACGCGGGCAACACCGGCTTTTCCTCGGAGCTCTGGGGGGACATGGAGACCCTGCTCGCCGCCTTCCGCCGCACGGCCTTCTCGTCGGTGATCCTGCGCCTCCGGGACCCCGCCGCCTTCGACGCCCTCAAGGCCCGCCTGGAGAGCGACCCCCGCCTGCCGGTGCAGGTGCTCCGGGAAGTGGAATTTTATGAAAACCAGTCCCGGCGCCTGGCCACCTTCATCCGCCTTCTGGGGCTGGTGCTCACCGGGATCTTCGGCCTGGGGGCTATCCTGGGGGCTATGGTCACCATGTACGCCCAGGTGGGGGCCCGCATCTCCGAGATCGGCACCCTCCGGGCCCTGGGGTTCAAACGGCATCACATCCTGGCCGCCTTTCTGCTGGAATCCATGTTCCTCGGGTTCCTGGGATGGCTCCTGGGTCTGGCGC
>QYQD01000172.1 GCA_007280345.1 Deltaproteobacteria bacterium
GAATAAGGGGCTCCCCCGTCCGTCCTCGGCCGGCCTATGGCGGCAGGGGGGATGGCATTTTAGGGTTTTCGGACGAACCCTGACCATATTCTGCTCCATAATCATTTTTTTATTTTGCCTCCGTCTGACAATATATGCTGAGGAAGGCATCACCTTTAAAGAAGGAGATGTCTTAGCCTTAACGCAATGTGTTGAAATCGCCCTAAAAAACCAGCCCACTCTAAAAGCGGCGCGTAGTTCGGTTGAGGCCGGCCAGGCCCGGGTAACCCAGTCCAAGGCCGATTACTTGCCGCAGATAAGCCTGCACTCCGCCTATGACCGTGTACATACGGAATTTTCCGGTCGCTTTATGTCATCAGGCGGGACCACCAGTAATTATTCGTCGGGAGTTAACCTTACTCAACTATTTTATGATTTTGGCCGAACGGGTGGAAAGATAGAGGCCAGCCGTCAGAATCTCACCATGAGCGAATATGAGGCGCTGGATGTTATACAAGCGGTTATTCTTAACGTTGAACAGGCTTACTATAACCTACTTAAGTCACGAAAGTTACTGTCCGTAGCTGAAGAAACGGTACGCCAGCGGGAAGAACACCTCAAACAGGCCCAGGCCTTCTACCGGGTGGGCGCCAAGGCGAAAATCGACGTCACGAAGGCTGAGGTTGACCTGGCCAATAGCCGTCTGGACAAAATCAAGGCTGAGAACGCCCTTAAGGTCGCCAAGGCCTCTCTAAATAATGCTATGGGTATCAGAACTTCTGTAGCTTATACGGTGGAAGATAACCTGCAATTTGTCCCTTTCCGTGAAGAGCTTACTGCCGTCACCGGGGAAGCCCTTAAAAGCCGCCCGGACACCCTGGCCTTGAATGCCCAGTATAATTCCCAGAAGGCAGTCTTAGAATCTGCCCTGGGAGAATATTATCCGAGCCTTAGCGGTAACGCCGCCTACAACCTCGAAGGGGATGAATACCCTAAGGACAAAAACTGGAACCTGGGGGCTACTATAACCTTTCCTATTTTTTCCGGTTTTGCTACAAAAGGCAAGGTGGCTGAGTCGCGTGCCCAACTCCAAAAGATACAGGCAGAAAAAGAAGTCCTTGAACAAAATGTATGTCTGGAAGTTGAACAGGTCTTTTGGGCCACAAAAGAGGCTGAAGAATTAATACAGACTTCGGAGAAAGTGGTAATTCATGCACGGGAAAATCTGGATCTGGCTGAAGGCCGCTATAAAGCAGGGCTTGGATCAGCCATTGAGTTTATGGACGCCCAGGTACTATATACAAAAGCAAACGTCGATCATATCCAGGCGCTCTATGACCACAAGGTAGCCGTGGCAACGCTCTTAAGGGCAGTGGGGAGATTAACTTTTAGCGATCAGCAGTCAGCGATCAGCGTTCAGCAGACGGGAGACAGAAAATAGAGTTCAGAGACAGAAGCATGGCACAGAGAAAAGTGGGTTAAAGAGACAAAAAACTATTCTCCGCGTTCTTTGCGTCTTTGCGGTGAAGGTGTTTCAGATGAAAAAAAAGCGATTTTATATAGCCCTGCTGATCTTTCTTATAGCCATTGGGGGCATTTTCTATGCCTTGAAGGGCGAAAAAGATACGGTTGGGTACAAGACAGTAAAAGTAGAACGGGGAACTATCGCCTCTACCGTCCTGGCCAGCGGAACAGTGAATCCGGTTGTTCTGGTGTCGGTTGGAAGCCAGGTCTCCGGCACTATCGAAAAAATCTACGTTGACTTCAACTCTCGAGTAGAAAAAGGCCAGATTATTGCCCAGATCGATCCCGCCGTTTTTCAAGCCGAGGTGGAGAAGGCCCGGGCAAACCATAAGAGCGCCCTCGCCAATCTGGAGCAGAAACAGGCACAGGTTACCGATGCCAAGAGAACATTTGAGCGTTATCGCGAATTAATGAAAAATGACCTGGTTGCCCAGAGCGATGTGGACACGGCTGAAACCACTTACCAATCAGCCTCGGCCTCCTTTCGCGCCGCTGAAGCTGCCGTTTTGCAGGCCAAGGCCGCCCTTAACCTGGCGGAATCAAATTTGCAGTACACGACAATACGCTCACCCGTAAACGGCATCGTGGTGTCACGAAATGTGGATGCGGGACAAACGGTCGCTGCCAGTTTTCAAGCGCCGGTGCTCTTTACCATTGCTAAGGATTTGACTAAGATGCAGGTGGATACAAGCGTCGATGAAGCCGATATCGGCGTCACGAAGACTGGGCAGAAAGCGACGTTCACCGTTGACGCTTATCCTAGCGAGACCTTCGTGGGAAAGGCGCTACAGGTACGCAATGCGGCCCAAGTGGTGCAGAACGTAGTGACCTATGATGTCATAGTCAGCGTGGACAACTCCTCTCTTAAGCTGAGACCGGGGATGACCGCCAATGTTTCCATCCTGATTGAGGAGCGATCAAACGTCATCAAGATCCCCACCGCGGCGCTGCGGTTCACGCCACCAGAAGGAGAACGCAAGAAAAGCGTGCGGGAAACTCCCAAAGGCCCTCTCGTATGGAAGCTACATCCCGATAACCGTCTTGAGCCCGTAGCCGTCAAACTTGGGATCGCAAACAGTCAACACGCAGAACTCCTCAAGGGCAACCTCGCAGAAGGAGACCTCCTGGCAACAGAAACGCTTTCTACGGGGAAAAAGTCTGAAGCGAACAAGTCTCCGCAGTTCAGGCCCTTCTAAGAAGACGTATGACGGCGCTGATCGATACCCGAAACCTGACCAAGATATATCGCCTGGGCGATATATCCGTTAAGGCGTTGGACAATGTCACCCTTTCCATCGGCGCTGCAGAGTTCACGGCCATTATGGGGCACTCTGGATCCGGTAAATCAACCTTCATGAATATACTGGGGTGCCTGGATCGGCCCACAAGCGGTCAATACCTCCTGGAAGGGGAAGACGTCAGCAACCTTTCCGTGAAGCAGCTGGCCACCATTCGCAATCGCCGGATAGGGTTTGTCTTCCAGGGTTATAACCTTCTGCGTCGCACCTCTGCACTGGAAAACGTAGAGCTCCCCCTTATCTACAGCCACGTACCGGCAAAGGAACGTCGCATGAAATCTCTTGAGGCCCTGGAAATCGTGGGTCTTTCCGGACACGAACACCATCAGTCCAACCAGTTGTCCGGCGGCCAGCAGCAGCGAGTAGCAATCGCCCGGGCTCTCGTCAATAGCCCTTCCATTATCCTGGCCGATGAGCCCACGGGAAATCTTGATACCCGGACCAGTTTTGAAATAATGGGGGTCTTCCGGCGGCTGAATAGTGACCACGGGATCACGGTGATCATAGTAACCCATGAACCGGACATCGCTGCCTTTACGCGGAGGCATATAGTATTCAGAGATGGACAGGTCATAGAAGACAGGGCAAATGAGCCCAGAATAGGGAGTTAACTGGGTTGCGGGTTGCGCGGGTAAAGGAGTAAGATGTGAAGAGTTTAACTCGTAACCCTCAACTCGTAACCCGTAACTCGTAACCCAAAACATGTTTATTTCAACCAGTCTGAGAATAGCCTTGAATGCCCTCAAGGCCAACAAAATGCGGTCGCTGCTCACTATGCTTGGCATCATCATCGGCGTGGCGGCAGTGGTTATCATGGTGGCCATCGGTTCCGGAGCCAGCGCCAAAATTACTGCTCAGATTGAAAGCGTAGGATCTAATTTGCTCATTGTCGTTCCGGGGGCTACAACCGCCGGCGGCGTGCGTATGGGTTCCGGCACGGTTTCCACGTTGACCCTGGCCGACGCAGAAGCAATCGTCCAGAACTGTCCAAGCGTAGCCCGGGTGGCGCCTGTTTGGGGTGGAGTAGCCCAGGCCGTTTACGGCAACCAGAACTGGAGTACAGGAGTCACCGGGACAACATCTTCAATGTTCGCAATCAGGGATTGGACGTTGACAGCGGGCCGCTTTTTTACGGTACAAGAGACAAAAGCAGCGGCAAAGGTGGCTCTTCTTGGACAGACCGTGGTGAATAATCTTTTCGGCGCCACCGATCCCATAGGCGAGATAGTACGGATCAAAAAGATGCCGATGCAGGTCATTGGGGTCCTCGCGGTCAAGGGACAGTCCCCTCGTGGCGATGACCAGGACGATGCCATCTATGTCCCGATCACAACCGCGCAAAAAAGGCTTTTCGGTACGCATCTGCCCGGGCTTGTCCGGGTCATAATGGTCCAGGCCAAAGATATGAACGTGATGGCCAAAACCGAAAAAGAGATCACGGACCTGCTGGACCAACGACACCGGATCGTAAAGGGCGCGGACAGGGATTTCAGCGTGCGCAATCTCTCTGAAATCCTGGCGGCGGCCCAGGCCGCATACAAAACTATGTCGCTCCTTTTGGGGTCTATCGCCCTGGTATCACTTATAGTAGGTGGTATAGGCATCATGAATATCATGCTGGTGTCAGTGACTGAACGCACCAGGGAAATTGGTATTCGTATGGCGGTGGGGGCACAGGAAAGCGATATCTTGACCCAGTTCTTGATTGAATCCCTGGTTCTGAGTCTTGTCGGGGGTGTAATCGGTGTCATCCTCGGATTGACCGGGGCTGAGATCATGGCTGCCATGTCGGACTGGCCGGTGCTTATTTCCTGGCAGGCTTTGCTGCTGGCTTTCGCGTTTTCTGCGATGGTCGGGATCTTTTTTGGGTTCTACCCGGCCCGCAAGGCCGCCCACCTAAACCCGATTGATGCCTTGAGGTATGAATAATACGTAGCATTTAGCCACGAATTGACACAAATGGACTCAAATAAAGAGAAAATCCTGTATAAAGACTTATCATATAAATTTGATTTTGCCTTATTTGTGTAACTTCGTGTTTATTCGTGGCTAAATAGTTATATAAATTTTACCCTCAGGTAATGGGTCGAACACGAAATGCACGGGTCATAGGCCCGGACCAGCATCTCCAACCCCAATTCTATCTCTTTTTCCGGCTTACCCAGCAATGAAGGTAAAAGGGCCTGCAGGTCGTGATAGATGTTATTGTGATTCTGGTTGGTTGGGATGATCAGATTGGCCCCGATACATGTCCCGGCGTCATCGTATTGGTAATCATGGAAGAGTATCCCGCGCGGGACTTCCACGGCAGACACCCCGCGGCCGGCGCACACCTTGATAGGTGGAATATCCTCAAGCGCCAGACCCCGGTCGAGGACTCTATCTATAATGTTTATGGAATCTTCTACAGAATGTACACACTCCACGATCTGGGCCACGTTATTCATGAAGCTGTTATAACAAACCGGCTTAAGCTTAAAGAGCCTGGCCACGGCCCTGGCCTCCGGGGTAAGCCTGTCGGCGTTCAGATTGAACCGGGCCAAGGCCCCCACCATGTAAGAATCGCGGTTATGTTTTGTATATTTGGCCGTGGAGTGCGGGACGCAAAACTCGTTAGTTACCTCTTTATACTGGCCCGGCGCCCATGTCCCTCCATCACTTGAACCTACCTGGCCATGGTACATGGCATATTCCTGGTCTGACTTGAGGGCGATATACTCTGTTTCCCGGCTAAATGCCGGAAAGCGTTCCGCCAATGAACAGACTAACCGGGCCACTTCTTTCAGATCAGAAAGCGCCTCAGCAAGCCCCTGACGCAGTTTCTTTAACTCATCCACCTTTGGATACTTGGCAAATCCACCCGGAACCAGCCTTTGCGGATGCGTAGTGCGTCCGCAAATCGTGTCGCTGAATACGTTGGCCAGCCGGTGGATACGAATAACCGTCTTTAACTCAGCCGGATGCGATCCGGCCAGGGGTACAACGCTACCAACACCCATCAGGTCCGGCAAAACAAGATATCCCACATGGAGAATATGGCTCTGCAGGTTTTCCGCATGGAGGGCCAGCTTGCGAAGGAACACGGTCTGCTCCGAGACCTCAATACCCAAGGCGGCTTCCGTGGCCTGGAGCGAGGCTAAAGTATGCCCGATGGAACATATCCCGCAGATGCGGGAGGTTATATGATGCATCTCATACCATTTTCGTCCTCTGACCATGGCCTCGAAAAACCGGGGGGCCTCCACTACCTCCCAGCGGCAATCCTCGATCTTGCCATTGGAGACATTGACTACTATATTGCCATGCCCTTCCACCCGCGTTAAATGATCCACCCGGATATGAAGTTCCCGTTTAGCAGACTTGCTCATCTGGCCTCCTCCCCATACCCATCGTAAAGCCTTATTTGCCCGAGCGCTTCACCGGCGGAGATGCCAAAGCGCCCCAACAGCTCGCGGGCTGCGTCCATATTCGGGTCATCCACCAGGCCGCGGCAGCCCCAGCAATAGGCCCCCTCAGTAATGCAACAGGCCCCGCAGCCGGCCCTGGTCACCGGCCCCATACAAAACTGGCCCTTGAGAAGCACACAGACATTCCCCGCCTTTTTACAATCCACACACACCGGATAATCTGGGATAAAAGGCTTCTTGCCCTGCAGCAGGGCCTTAAGTACCTGGACAAACTCCTCACGGTTTATCGGGCAACCATGGACATTGGCATCCACCGGAACTACTGCCGAAACCGGCCGGGCGGCATAAGTATTATACCAATGGGCCTTATCGCCATAGACATAACGCCGCACGAACTTTTCATCCTGAAAATTCTTAATGCAATTAATACCGCCGATAGTAGCACAGGCCCCTATGGCCACCAGTATTTTGGCCTTTTCCCGGATGGCCTTTATCCGTTCCTCATCACCCTTGCGGGTGATGGAGCCTTCTACCAGGGCAATGTCATAATGGTCGCTCTGCTCCTTCATGGCCTCACGCCAGGTGACTATCTCCACCTGTCCCAAGACATCCAGCACGCCCTCTTCCAGGTTGACGATCTGTAACTGATCGCCCTCGCAGCCGGCAAAATCAAAGATGGCCACCCTTGGCTTGCTCATGACAAGGCCTCCTCCAGATTCTTTATCGCCGCAAAATTAAACACCGGCCCCTCCTGACAGACATAAACCGGACCCATCTGACAATGGCCGCACTTGCCTAAACCGCACTTCATCTTCCTCTCAAGGGAAACGATGATATGATCATCGGCCAGGCCCTTGGCCCTGGCCGCAGCTATGGCAAAGCGATACATCACCGGTGGTCCAACCATAATGGCATACGTCTTTTTAGGATCAATGGTAAACTTCGGGAAAAGGGTGGTAATGACCCCCATATTGCCCTTCCAGGAGGCATCGCCTACATCCACGGTCTCCAGGTATTCAAGGTCAGGACGCCTTGCCAGGGAAGCAATCTCTGCCTTGAAAAGACGGTCGGCCGGCGTTCGCGCCCCGAAGAGCACAATTATTCTGCCGTAATCCTTTCGCCTTTCCAGGACATAGTTGATAAAGGACCTTAAGGGCACGATCCCCAGCCCCCCGGCCACAAACAGAAGATCTTTACCTTTGAGATCCTCAACCGGGAAGTGCGTACCATAAGGGCCGCGTATGCCGATAACATCTCCCGCTTTCAGATTATGCAAGGCGTTGGTAACATTGCCGGCCCGGCGCACACATATCTCAAAATCTGCTTTTTTGTTGGGCGCCGAAGAAACCGAAATAGGACATTCACCCACACCAAATACAGAAACCTCGACAAACTGTCCCGGTTTATGCCCCAGAGGCTTTCCATCATTAGGACGGACTACAAACAGCTTTTCCATGGCCGTCTGCTCTTCGATCTTCATAATAGTAGCGAGACCAGGCAGGTAGGGAGATGGTGAGCCCATGATCAGATACCCTCCTTCAAACGATTAAAGACCGCTATGGGATCGGCTATATCAGACGGGCATTGTGCGGAACAACGTCCACACCCCACGCAGGCAATATCGCCAAAACGCCTGTATATAAACTGCCCCTTACGGTAAAAACGGTGGCGATAGCGGTCGGCTCGATGGCCGCGAAAATTACCGCCGCCCGCTACTTGGGCAAAGTCACTCAAAAGACACCCATCCCAGGTACGATAGCGGCTGCCTTTTTTAAGGTCTATGGAGACATCGTCCCGAACATCAAAACAGTAGCAGGTTGGACATACTAAATTACAGGTCCCGCAACTAAAACAAAGATGGGACTTTTCCTCCCAGATAACGTGTTCCTCCTTGCCATCCAAAAGAGAAGGGAGTTCAAGATAAGAAAAACTCAACCGGTTGGCGTCGCAGCGTTTTCTCGCCTCCGTCCGTACCTTGTCCCTTTCTTTCACCTCAGCCGGCGCAGCTTCTCTGGTTTTGGGGGCCATCTTGAGAAGCGAAGCCCCTTTCTTACTGCCTACTTCCATTACATAACACTGGCCGATATCGGTCAACATCAGATCGAAGCCACCCGCCACGGTGTCAGCCCCCATGCTGCTCCAGAAGGCCCTGGGCGCTATCTTAACCGGATCGACACCGATAATCGTGGTCCGCTTACGACGTTCAAGGTAGTGGTTATCCTGAGGAACAGTGGAAAACACTTTATCCATTTGGTTTATAGCTATAATGTCATACGGGTGTACGCCAAAAACAATCAACTCTTCTTTCGGTGCATCCGCCTTGATTGATCCCGGCGACAGATTAAAGGTCAAAAGCTGCTCATAGGCCGGTAAGAGGTACTTCTTGGGAGGGATAAGCGTAACATCAAAAGAAAGGGTCAGCTCCTCCGGTGAATTAATAGGAGCATAAGTGTAAAAGCCGCTATCCCCGGGTATGGAAGAAACTGCCGACTGGTCCTTTACGCCGACCACGGTATTCTTCCGGCGCAAAAGCTCCGCTACAAACAAATGCAGTCCTTCTTTCTCAATAATCGCCAGGTTCATATCGCCACCCATTAGACCTTTCCCCTGCTATAAGATCCTGAATCTTCTCACCGCTGAGCACGCAGAGTCCGCAGAGAAAAGCTGCAAACTATTCAATATGTTATCTCAGCGTTCTCGGCGACCTCTGCGGTAATTTTTTACTTTTTACGAAGCCATCGATATTGAAGCGCCGTCCCTATATATGCAACCAGCTTGTCTGTGTCAAGAATTCTTGAATTAATTCCAGATGTTGTTCACCTTTTCTCAAGCCCTGTTTCTGTCTCCAGGATAACCTTATCTTCCCCACCCACCTCTTTTAAAAAGACGTTTACCCTCTCGGAACAGGCGGTATTGATTTTTTTGCCCACATATTGAGGCTCGATGGGCAACTCCCGATGACCGCGATCCACGAGCACCGCCAACTCCACCCCTTTGGGACGCCCAAAATCCATAAGGGCATCCAGCGCCGCCCTAATCGTGCGCCCGGTAAAAAGAACATCATCCACTAAGATAATCTTCTGATCCTCGACAGGGAAACCTATCTCTGTTTTATGAACCAATGGCTGGCGACCAATCATACTCCAGTCATCACGATAAAGGGTTATGTCCAGTATGCCCATGGGCACATCCGCCTGTTCCGTATGCATAATTTTTCCCTTCAGACGCTGGGCCAGAAAAACACCCCCGGTTCGAATGCCTACGAGGGCCAGTCCCTCTACCCCCTTATTCCTCTCCAGGATCTGGTGAGCCATTCTGGTCAAAACACGGTTAATCTCTTTCTCATCCATCAACGTTATTTCTTTGGACATTATCCTTATAACCTCGTTTATTTATGAGCTTTCAGCCTTCAGCTTAAGGTTTTTACATGACCTGCTGAAAGCTGAAAGCTGATAGCTGAACGCTTATTTTATTTCTTCAGACCAAGCTTGGCATACAGGCGGTCAAAATCAACATATTCCTTAATAAGATGAACGCCCCTTTCTACCTTTTCCGTCTCGCGCAGCCTTATACGAAAAGAGAGCTTCTCCATACTCTTGGCAATAGTATAGGTGTCGCCGGACAGGACAACGATGGGAATTCCCTTTTCCTCAGCCCGGCCGATAATTATGTCATTAGGATATAGGTTACCGGTCAATAAAATACATTTGGCCCCGCCTTCTATGGAAGCCAGTTGGATATCCGACCGATCCCCTCCCACAATGACCCCCACATTCTTAGACTTTCTGAAATATTCCAAAAACATGTTAACCTGCATGCCTCCGATCAGAAACTGTTCCACCAGATTATCCAGGCGATGATGACAGCAGATGACTTTCCCGCCAAGTTGTTCCGCTATATATTCCACCTTGACCGAGGCCATCAGAGGATCATAAGGCACTACCCCCAGGACGCTTATCCCTTTTTTCTCCAGATAAGGCACTATTAATTCCTGTACATCGCTCATATATTCAGACGTTATGTTATTCAAAATGACACCGGCCAGGCTCTCCTTGAAATTATCCTGGGCATCCAGTATGCTGTCCAGGTAAAAATCCCCCTGATACCGGTCGATGAGGAGAATTTTCGCCTCAAGCCTCTTTACTAATTTAGTCGCCGGTATGCCCATGTAACTACCGGTATGGAAACTACCCGAGCCACCCACTATCATAACATCTTTGTTTATGGCCAGGGCCTTAAAGGCCTTGACAATCTTTCGATCCAGGCCTTTCATGTCCTCACGCAGGGCGTCTATTAAGACATCCTGAGTGATGACCACCGGACAGATGAGTTCCAGGGGATCAGAAAGTTTTAAAAAACGATATATAAACCACGCATCTTTGTCCGTAAGGATGTTTTCAACTTCTGCCGGCAGTATCCCCACAGGCTTCTGGTAGCCAAGACTAAAACCGTCCTTCTGCAACTGGGCGCCAATACCCATGGTAACCATACTCTTGCCGGAATAACCGGCCGTAGAACTTACATATAATGTAACCATCTTAGGCCCCCCTTATGGTAAACCTGGCATCAACCGCTATAACCCCTTCGCCCCTGGATTTGGCCAGCAGGGGATTTACGTCGGCTTCCACAATTTCCGGAAAATCCTGGGCCAGTTGAGACATTATAAGCAGGGCTTCCTCAACGGCCTCAATATCTGCAGATTGTTCTCCCCGCACCCCGCGTAAAAGGGGAAAAGACCTTATCTCCCTCACCATCTCATGGGCATCTTGCCTGGCTAAAGGCGCCACACGGAAAGATACATCCTTAAGCACCTCTACATAAACACCGCCCAGACCGAACATAATCAGCGTCCCGAACTGCGCATCCTTACTCAGACCCAGGATGACCTCTCTACCCCCTGTAATCATCTCCTGTACCATCACCCCGAGGATAGGGGCCTGAGGAGCCCTGTCCCTGGCCCGTGAGGTTATCTCAAAAAACGCCCTCTCTACCTCTTTTGCCGTATTAATGCCCAGGATAACGCCGCCTATGTCGGTCTTGTGAATAATTTGGTGCGCGGCAATCTTCATAACTACGGGATACCCGATACTATTGGCGGCAGCCACCGCCTCCCTTGAGGTACGGGCCAGGATATTGGCCGGAACCTTAAAACCATAGGCCTGAAGAACTTCCCGCGCCTCGGCTTCTATAAGTTGATTACGGTTTTCATCGCGCACCCGGTCAAATATCTGCCATACCTTGTCCCGATCCGCCCGGTAACAAAGATGCGTGCGCGGAGGCTCATCCACCCATAAACGCTGGCGGTACATACTATCCATGGCGGCTATGGCATCCTCAGGATAATTATAATGCGGGATGCCCTCCCGTAATAATATTTTTCTCCCTTCCTCCACGCGCTTCTTCCCCAGGAAGGAAGCAAAGACCGGTTTCGGCGATTGCTTCGCAAGCTCGGCAACAGCCCTGGCCGTTTCGGCCACATCAACCATAGCCGTAGGCGTCAGCAAGACCAGGATGGCATGCACCTGGTCGTCTGCCTGTATGACGGCCAGAGTCTCACGGTAACGCTCCGCACCCGCATCGCCGATAATATCCACCGGGTTATAAAAGGAGGCGATAGGCGGCAGTATTTTTCTGAGCTTATCTACGGTCTCCTTGTTTAAAGAGGCCAGGATAAGATTGGAGCGGTCACAGGCATCCGCTGCAATTATGCCCGGCCCGCCGGAGTTAGTGATAATGGCTATATTGGGGCCTTTGGGCAAAGGCTGATAGGCAAAAGCCAGGGCGTAATTGAACAGGTCGTTGATAGAATGGGCGCGAATAACGCCACTCTGGCGAAAGGCGGCCTGAAACGCCGCTTCTGAGCCGGCCAGCGCGCCGGTATGCGATGACGCTGCCTTGGCGCCGGAGGCCGTGGTTCCTGACTTGATGAGAATAATGGGCTTCTTTTTGGAAATCTCCCTGGCCACGTCCATAAAGGCCAGCCCGTCATTTATGCCCTCCAGATATCCCAAAATAACCTTGGTCTCCGGATCTTCTGATAGGGCCAGCAGCATCTCGATCTCGGAAATATCCGTTTTATTCCCCAGGCTGACGAACTTGGAAAAACCGATGTCTTCGGCCAGAGACCAGTCCAGGATAGCCACACACAAGGCCCCGGATTGGGAAAAAAAGCCGATGTTGCCTTTAAGAGGCATGCCTGCCGCAAAAGAGGCATTAATCCCGGAGGCTGTATCGATCAGGCCGACACAATTGGGGCCGACCATACGTATGCCGTATCTATTGATGGCATCCTTTAACTCACGCTCCAGTCGAGCCCCTTCCGGCCCGACCTCTTTGAACCCCGCCGTAATAACCACTATCGAGTCGATTTTCCTGGCCGCACATTCCTCGACCACCTGTATTATATAAGCTGCGGGCACGCAAATTACTGCCAGGTCAACCGGGCCGGCTATGGAAGCCAGGTTTGGGTAGGCATCAATGCCCAGTATCTCCGTAGCCGCGGGATTAACGGGATAAATCTGACCCTGGTATCCATAACTCATCATGTTTTTTAAGACGTCATAGCCGACCTTGCCCGGCTGACGTGAGGCGCCGACTACAGCTACGGAACCAGGGTTGAAAAAGTGTTCTAACATAATGTCCTGCTCAGTTAAATCCTGATCCGCCCTTTGAACTTTGGGTTGGAATTTGTCATTTACAGCTTATGTCCGGGACTCTATTATGGTTCTCACGAACATGTCAAGAATTTTAAAGAGGAGATCAGATCAGGGTTCTGATAATTGTGAAACAAGTTAAAAAAGCTAGAGCGGGCGCCAAAATCCAGCTTAAGGCTATCTTTTTTAGTAGATCAACACTTACTGTGCCGGTTCCTTTTAGCATCCCGACGCCGGTAATTCCACCGATAATACAATAGGTTGTTGAAATCGGCATTCCCAGGGAAGTAAAAAGAAAAACACAACATCCGGCGCCAAACTGTGCGGCAAATCCTGAATAAGGATCCAATGCCGTTATCCCACTTCCGATGGTCTCTATTATCCGGTTGCTTAAAAGTACAGCGCCGAGAAACACTAAAAAAGCGCCTCCTAAAAATGCCCATGTCTCATCGATCAAACCGGCATAAATGACCGGCCCCAGGATGGTGGCAAGCTCATTCGCCCCGGTAGTGTAGGCTATGATAATCCCGCTTGCAAGCAAGAGCACCCTGATAATCCTTTCAATTTGCAGGAAGGGTAATTTAGAGAGGGTCTTCTCCATGGCCCGGTATAGCATAATTGACGTAAAAAAGGCCGCCAGGGGAGATAGCGCCCACGAAAGAAAAATCTCAAAAAGTGATCCGTAGTTCACGTCTGCCCCCAGGGCAGTCCCAGAGCCGGTTAAGCTTCCGATTATTACCTGATGGGTGGAAACCGGCAGCCTCTTCCAGTTGGAAATAATGATCAACATGGCGGATACAAGCAAAGATATGCCCAAAATGCGCAAATCCATTTCTACGATATCTTTTCCAACCGTCTTCATCACCTTTCGGCCTTGCAACAGTATTCCAATCAGAACAAATACCCCAAACAGGATTACAGCCCTTCTAAAGGATATTATCCTGCATCCTATACATATTCCCAAGGCATTGGAGGTATCGTTGGAACCAACACTAAGAGCTATAAGAACAGAAGCTATAATTGGAATGGGCTGCATTCAGGTGGCGAGCTCATCGTAGGCTTATATTTATTATCTGCAGATAATCACTGGCATCTTCGATTAAATCGCTTATGCTGGTAAGATCACGTATAAAATCAGAGAGTGCTTTGCCCTCCCAGAAGTTTTTAATCTCTTTTGTCCGGAGCCTTTTGATCAGGTCAAATTCTATCTCATCAACCCTCTTTTCATAAATTCTAATAGCCAGGCTTTTTTCTCTCAAATCAGCCCGTCCGGATAATGTCTCAATGGCCGCTAAAAGCATCTCGCACATCTTCGCACTGATGTCCGCAATTCTGGCACAGTCATCCTTTGTTTCTTCATCTAACTCTAAATCCGTGTATTCAATAGCCGCATCTTTCGTTACATCCAGGGCGTTATCTACTATTTCCACGAACCTGCATATATTAGGACGTAGAAACGGCAGAAAAGCCCCTTCATAAATACTTGAGAATATGTCCCTCCGGACTATATCTCCCTCTCTTTCCAAATCGGAGACACTCGATATTAACTCCTTATCCCGGTTCTCTATCGCGGCCTTAAGGGTCGTACAGGCTAAACAAAGAAACCCCATGTGTTTCTTCATCTTATCTATGACTTCCATTTCCTTCTTGCCGCCCAGAAACAGCTCTTTAAGCACTATGCCCCTCTCTTGCTTTCTCTATCAGCGAACCAGACATGACATCGAATAAAGATACAACCCCGTAGACTTTCTTTTCCTCATATACAATTACCCTGGCAATATTGAATTTTTCCATCAAGGCCATGACATGCTCGATAGGCATGTCTTTGGCGACACATACCAGTGGTTTTGAAGTAATTTCTCCAACCTTTATTTTCCTTGGGTTAAGATTCTTATTTATAATCTTAAACACAATATCTCTTACCGTGATTAATCCATGCACATCCTGTTCATCCTTGGGATTTACTAGTAAAGACCGAATCCTTTTATCGACCATCTTTTCTATGGCATCGTACACCGTGGCCTCGGGTTCTATGTATTCTATCTTTTTGTTCATTATCTCTTCTACCTTCATACGCTTTCCTCCAGTCTAATCTGGACACATCCGGCATGTCCACTCCCTATGGGTCTTAGTATATATTTTTAAACTATTTCATTCGTAGAAGCCATCTTTTTATTATGATTATTTGCTATGTCGCCTGACGTTTCGAGCGCTTGAGAAGGGCGAAGCCTTTGGGTGTTAACCTCAAGCACTCTGCTATCTGCCGTTGCGGACAAATTCCTTTTAAATGTTTTAATCCTTACATGAGGACACCTTGATCATCTCTATGGGCAGCTCCCTGCCGCAATGCTTGCAAACTATTGCGTCTTCCTTAATAATCTCTGCACAGTAAGGGCATTTTTTGGTATACCCCTTAGATACCATGGGTGGAAACACTGTAATAACAACAATAAGTAACGGAACAATCGCACATAGTATAAACCACCATATCGGGCTGCGCCCCTTTCTTCTGGCTATAATGCCGCCTACAATGCCTGCAATGATGAGCAGAATGACATATCTAACCAATGGGATTCTCTACTTTCTTATGATTATTTGTTTATCTCTTTTGTATCTCACCTATGCCGATAAATGGTACTGCTCCGCCACCGGTAACCTGGGGGAGTATCCCATTCCATTTATCTATAGCCCTGAGATTGGCCTCTATCTTTCTAAGCTCTATAAGGTCCGGTGAAATATTTGCCCTTTGTAGCCTCAGGGACTCTGCCTCTGCCCTGGCTGCTGTAATCTTCTGCTCTGCCTCTATCTTTATCCTATCCAGGTCTCTTTTTGCCTTTAGTGCGAGCTGTTCTGCTGTCTGCTTTGCCTCAATAGCCTCTGCAAATACTTTAGAGAAGCTGAATGAGACAATAGAAAACGCATCAACTGCTATATTATATGCCAGGAGTCTTTCAGCAAGGTTTGCTCTCATTGCCTCGCTTACTGCTGCTCTCTTTGTTATAAGTTCTTCTGCTGAATACCTGGCTGATACAGCTTTCATTACCTCTTGTATTGCAGGGTCTATAATACGCTCCTTGAATTCTACCCCAAGGGTTTGATAGACAACGTTTGCCTTATCAGGTATGACATGATAGTTAAGCGCAACCGATGATGTCACATCCTGAAGATCAGCCGAGCCAGATACGGCATCAGTCACTGCCTTCTGCACCTTGACATCCATTATGGCAACCGTCTGCATTACAGGCACCCTGAAATGCAGTCCTTCATCCAACACCTTATCCTGAACAGCGCCAAAATTAAGGACAACCCCTCTTTCACCTGCACCAACCTGAACCCATGGATGGAAAAACAGAAAACCGACCAGAATTGCTCCAATAATCACTGCCAGCCTCATAGGGCCTTTCTTCATTGCAGACTGCATTGCCTCCTTAGCCCTGTAAACATCTCTTTCATCCATATATACTACCTCCTTTTTAATTTAGAGGCTGCTTAGCAGCCGCTTTAACAAAGTACCTTATTATTTTCGCCATCCCTTTTCCTCTCTTATATAAACCGTCCTGTGAGGGAAAGGTGTCTCTATTCCTTCCTCATGAAATCTCTTTAATATCCTTTTTCTTAATTCATGTTGTGCTACTGTTCAACAAATTTCCGAACTTGACATATAAGTGTCGTGGGACGTAATTTGGGCCGGTTCTATTTGCCATTTTTAATCTTCCCCTGCCTGTAATGGGCGACTACCGTTTGCGGCACAGTAGGCGTAGGGTGGGCTTTTGCCCACCATTATTGTATTGTCGTCATTCTCCACCGATATCCGTCGGAATCTCCGCCGGTGTTGCACCCCAATCCGGCGAGTACATTACTTTTTTAACCCCGGCTTTAATCAGCGCCCGGCGTAATGAATAATCGACATCACCATCAGGCAAACGCCAAATGCAGTGCTTTTGGTGGGCCAAGCCCACCCTACTTGGCTGAACATGGATTGACAATGATTAGCCAGGGCGATGTCATTACAGGCCATCATCAAACGGATTATTGTATGGCATTTGTCACCACTATTGCGTAACTTTTGAAGATTTATAAATAATGTATGCGTCCTACCCATGTCTTTTCAAAAATGAGGCCGCAATGAGCGTTTAACGTTCAAGTGCAAACAAAGCCTAGCGGTTTGAACGTCAGCTGTTTGCACTGTGTTAGGCGACGTGTTTCTTCAGTTCGATTGAGAGAGGTGTTTGCTCTTTCAGCGTACTGACTTTCAATATGGAAAATCCAATAACATTCCCTTCATTATCTACTTTTTCCATCACTGCGTCATTTTCTGTTTCTTTGAAATAGCCCGTCTTTCGTTCAAAGAGAACTTCAAGATAATCCCCTTCTTTGTCATACCAAACTTTTATTACTTCTCCCATAACACATCTCCTTTTTTGATAGTGTCCGTAAAATACGCCGTTAGTATAAAAACATCATCAACTCTTACCTTCACGATAACACACAGATATTTCTCACCAGCAGGAGTCATCAGGTAATGGCGATAAAAGAGTTCCGCTTCTGAATCTGTCTTCGATCTGACAACAATCTCCGGCTGTGATAACGTTTCTGCAACCTTGTCAATTTGACCAGCCATTTCCGGATGGTCATTCTCAAAATGTTCAAGACGCTCATCAGTAAGCCGCACGTTCCTATCATATAAATCCTTAAACCATCTCATTTTATAATACCACTCCTTTAAATATTTTCTAAAGAAACATGTCGCCTAACGGGCTGGCGGGTTGGCGATGCGCCCCGAAGGAGCATTTCAGCAAAGCCGCTAAACCGTGAGATAGGCGGCGCGAGCGACTCTCCTACCTTTTCGAAGCCTGTCACGGTTGGTTGGAGCGGCTGAGCTGCCGCCAAACCGCCAGCCCGATAGGCAAGACCGGCAGGGCTTTTCACTAACCTTCCTAAAGCCTAATTTTTCGATTATTACTCCCTTCCCTATCGGGAAGCATCCCGAAGCCTGCGGAGCGAGCGATGTCCTGCCTATCGTTCTCGGGCTTTGCGAAGCCGCCGCAGGCGGTTTGGGCGAAGTGAAACGGAGCCGCAAAGCTCGTGTTAGCCGCCGGTTGCCTCATCGTTTGCAGATCCACCTTTGTCTTTCGGTCGTAGTCGTAAGGTTGAGGCATGCAGCCCTTGAATAAAATCATCGAAAGTTTTGAGCGCTTTTTCGGCATACTGCCTATTTGGGAAAACAGGCTCTTCTGGTGGGACGCGTTCTTGGTTCAGCATGCCTAGCAGTGGAGACACATGGACTATTCGGTGACGAAATCCTATAAGGCGTTGAAGCTCTTCCAGGAGTGTATTAGAAACACCAATGTCCTCTCCAAACTTGATTCCGTATCCCTTATTAAATGCGGTCTTACAGCGATTATAATTCTGAAAGTCGATTCGATTTTGGTCGACTAACTTCCGAGTGGGAGAAACGCCATCAACAGATGCGTCTTGCACGATTGCGAGCGGCTCGCCACGCTCACGTTCTGCTTTTGACAGAAATCTCCTTATTAAACCATCGAAGTCTGCTGAGAGGCCCTCATCTTCAAGCTCCAAGAATCTGCGCTTGCAATACGTCTCGAATCCCGTAACGAGCATTGCAATGGTCAGATTTGTACAGACAGCTTCAAACAAGTAGCCAGATGGCGACGAGCCTGTCAGAAGAACCTTGACCGCTTCCACTGTACTATTCCACGCTTCAGGGGCAGTGGACTGTAGAACTGGCTGTCCTCTCATGAAAACACTGACGCCCATAACGTTAACGCCTTCATCCCCTACCTGATAAACTGCGCCATCGGCACCTATCCGAAACTGGCGCTGCGAAGGACTCCCTTCCCCCACGACCGACCGCTCAGGATTGCCTGCATCCGCCACGTGTAGACGGGTTTCCTGAGGCGACCACACTAAAGCAATCTTTACAGCCATACTACCTTTAAGCGGCCCCAAGTCGGCGCTTGCGACTCGGGTGCCGGTGCCTGGCCTGGTGATGAATGGATGAAGTGAAGATGAAGGTCTGGATCCCGTTCTAATCTAAAGAGGATAGCGCCCGTCGCTACCTCTAGAAGTACACCACGGCCTAAAGCAGGGTCGAAGAGTCCATCAAACTGGTAGTTAAACATAAACGTCCCTTCCGGACGCTTCATAGCAGCACGTATCTGTTCAGCTACTTCAGGTGGAACACTTGGAATGTGCATTTTAAGACCTCATTTTGCAAATGGCGGCTAACGGGCTGGCGGGTTGGCGATGCGCCCCGAAGGGGCATTTCAGCGAAGCCTCTAAACCGTGAGATAGGCGGCGTCGCGAGCGACTCTCCTATCTTTTCGAAGCCCGTCACGGCTGGTTGGAGCGGCTGAGCTGCCGCCAAACCGCCAGCCCGACAGGCAGGACCGGCAGGACTTTTCACTAACCTTCCTAAAGCCTAATTTTTCGATTATTACTCCCTTCCCTAGTGTAGTGTTACAATAACGGCTTTACAATGAGCGATCTTTTCCAGGATGGTGTCAACCTTTTTCGTCCAAACGAATGGTTTAGGATTTGCGTTGTTTATTCGGATAAACTCTTCAATGGCAGACACCAGCTCCGATAC
>QYQD01000215.1 GCA_007280345.1 Deltaproteobacteria bacterium
CATCTGCTTGTGGGTGGGCACCACCCGGCGGGCGTCCACTCCCAGGATGCTGAGGTACACGGGGATATCCAGGCGGCCCGAGTCGATGCGCATGGTCTCCTGGAGGAGCTTGAGGTCCAGGGCCCCCAGGCGGTCCCGCACCCGGCGGATGGTCTCCTTCGGGGTCAGGAGCTTGTCCTGGTCGTAGGTGTAGCCTTTAACGGCGTCGGTGAGGTGAAGGGTTTCCGGCATGAGTCATAATCTCCTCACGGGATTATGACCTTATCGCCGGATTTATGCAATGCACCGGGCGGATAAGTTGCCTCCGGCCAGACTCCAACGGAAATCTCTCTTTGCGATGGTCGGATATGCTTGGATTTGGTGAAAGATTGATTTTTTTATAGAGACTTGTGCTATTATGCTTCCTACGATCAGGGTTGCCCTGGATAAGAGGTTGTTTGCAGGTTTAACTTCGGAAAATGAGATTTTGGACTCGGACTTGGAACAGACATATATAGGTTACCGGACAATCTCGGGGTCAAATAATGCTTAATTATTTTTTCGCACTGGCTTCTATCATGACTGGAATATTATGTTTGTTTCTTGCCAAAAATTAAGAAATATTATGAGAACATAGAGAACAAATATGGAGAAGTTGCTGCCAATAAAGTTACCAGGAGTTTAAGAATATGGGGCTATTTCTTCTTAATTGCTGCTGGCATTTTAATAATAGCTTTATTATTTGAAGGCGCCGCGGTGAGATAGGAAAAAGACGCCGCTCGGCCCTCTTGATTCCCGTAAACCATGTCATCGATATAAGTCTTGATTTGCCGGAACGGAAGAAGCGCTTGCATGGATAAATGAGGTTTCAGCCCATGAATGTCTTCATCAGCTATGCCAAAGAGGACTCGGAGAAGGCCAATCGTCTCTATCACGAGCTGTTAGCCATCCCCGGTGTGACGCCGTGGTTGGATTCCAAGAATCTGTTGCCTGGGGCCCGGTGGAAACTGGAGATCATGGAGGCCCTGAAAACGTGTGACCTTTTCGTCCTGCTCCTTTCCAACCACAGCGTTTCAAAGAATGGGTTCGTGCAGAAGGAGATATCTGAGGCCCTGGAAAAGTTGAAAAATTTTCCCCCGGACAGAATTTTTATCGTCCCGGCTCGACTTGACGATTGCCACCCTAAGCATCCTGAACTGCATGAGATCCAGTGGGTTGACTTGTTTCCTGACTGGAAGTCGGGCTTTGTTCTCATCATGAAAACGATCCAACAGCTAATGGGGAAGCCCTTCGAGATACCGTACGTGAGAGACGATGTCATCATGGAAACCATCACCTCTCCTTTGACCTTCGAACGTCGCATGCGAGCCCGTGGGGAAATGAGAGGGGTTGATGCAATGGAACTGGCGTTTCAGGATCAGCGATTTGAAGGCTTTGATTTTTCAGGGGCCAACTTTGTTCGCAGTCTTTTCAGGAACTGCGATTTTAAGGATGCCAACCTGAAAGGCGTGAACTTTGAGGGGACAATTTTCGAGGATTGTCGATTCGCAGGAGCAGATTTGTGGGGGGTCAACTTCTGGGGAGCCAACATTACAGGGATTCGCGATCTTCCCAAGGCGAAGTTGAAGCACACGAACTTCTTCCTGAATATTTTTCTAAAGGTCCAGGAGGAGTTCGTTGCCAGGAATCCAGAGACGGTGCACCTCGGGGATTATGGCGCCTTCCTCCGCTATTTCTCGGAAGAGGTGGGCATGGATAATGACGCGATTGGCAGGACATTTGTCTGGATCAACCACAGGTACTTCAGGCTCATGTTTGGCAAGGATAGAGATAGAGCGTTCCTAAGAAAGACCACCTACGATTTGTTTGATGAAGAATAGGCGCAGTGCGGCGGGCCACTCCTCGAGCCTCATGCCAGGGCCGAGAGAGCTTGGAGCAAAAGAGGCAGATTGCCTCAATGGCTTGCGAAGTAATAGGGACGAACCCGTGGGCCGCCCCAATGAAATAATTTATTGATTGAGGTGAAGCAAGAAAGTCAAAGTCCCCCGCTCACCCCTCAAATCTCCGGGGTGGGCACGTCTTTCCAGGCGGTGCCTTTGGCCACGGGCTTGACGCTGAGGATTTTTGCGTCCTTGGCGTCCAGATCGATGAAGCCCACCGGGGTGCGGGTGACGCCGCCGGCCAGGAGGCTTTTCCCGGACAGGCGTTGCCCCGAAGCCGCAGTCACTTCCACCAGGATCACCCGCCGGATGGTGCAGGTGTCGCAGTCCAGGCCGGCCTGGTTCAGCCCTACCGGACAGTGATGCCGCCGGGCCACGGCGGGGTCCACTCCGTGCATGGCTGCCATGTGGGCCGCGGGGGGCCGCCGTAAGTGGGCGAAGGGATGGAAGACCCAGTCGGTGATCAGGGCCACGGTGTGGTGGTGCTTGAAGAGGTGGGCCCGGTCCCCGGTATCGGCGATCATTCCCTGCATGATGTAGTCCGCCGGCATGACGTAGCCCAGGTAGGATTTATCGCCCTTAAGGAAGGGCATCTGGCCGGCGGCTGCGCCCGCGATAATCCCGGTCAGGATCTCGCCGTCCAGGCTGCGGTCCTCCGGCAGGATGGGCACCAGGGTGAGGTTGGCCCGGGCCGTTAGGGGGAGCGAACGCAAAGTGATCTCCCGGAGGAGGAAACCGCTGCCCATGACCAGGGTGACGATGAGGACCGGGATGGCCAGGTATTTGATGGCGGTGGCGGGGAAAAGCCGGCGCCCCAGGGCGGCGAAGGGGGCCTCCAGCCCCCGGGGCAGGAACATGCCGGTGCGCTCCTGGTAGTGCCGGTAGGATTCCCCATACCGGCTCAGCATCCGGCGCTCCTCGTCTTTGGCCAGGAAGTAGTAGAGGACGAACATGAGGGAGAGGGTGGCCAGGACGATGAACCGGGGCCAGAGGATGGCCATGCCGATCCCCCAGAGGGCCAGGGCCAGGTACTGGGGATGGCGGATAAACCGATAAAGCCCTTTATCGGCGATGCCCCACTTAAAAATCTTGCCCAGGTAGACCTGGAGGGCGCAGACGGTGAAGGTCCCCAGACCCAGGAGGAACAGGACCGAGCCGACCACCCGCACGCTCTGCAAAAACAGGGTGGGGGGAAGGATCATGTGGGGCAGGAAGAACATGGTGCTCCAACGGGTGGCGGGGTGGGCCCCCAGGAAGTTGAAGACCGGGCTGAACACTGAATAGAAGAAAAAGGCGAAGGGACTGATCATGATCATGACTTCGAAGGCCATGACAAAGAAAAACAGGATGCCGCCGGCGGCGGCGATCCGCTTGGCCAGGGAGCTTTCACCCGACATGGTAACCGTCCTCCTGAGACCGGAGTTATGGAGAGATGCAGTCTTCTGTATTGACTAACACCGGCATCGGGAAAAATCGGCGAGGGAAAAATGGCTAAGGGGGAATAAAGCGGGATGGCACAGGTTCCTGGCCCATGATCTCCGGTTACAGCCCCCTACTTCGATGTAGGCGGCCGGGACGGCCGCCTACCCCAGGATCACGGCCCCGGCCAGGACCAGGACTTCCAGGACTTCGTTGGTGGCGCCCAGGACGTCGCCGGTGATGCCGCCCAGGCGGCGCTGAAAGTAGAGGCTCCCCAGCCAGACCAGGGCGGCGGCGGCGCCGAAGAGCACCAGGCCCGGGGCCCCCAGGATGAGGAGAGATAGGGCCCCGGCACTGAGGCTGGCGCCAGTGAGGACCCGGGGGCTCACCCCCAGGGTCATGGCCTGGCCCAGGCCGCCTTCCGGCCGGGCGTAGGGCGACAGATAGGCCAGGAGCACCATGCCCCAGCGGCTGACCACCGGAAAGAGCAGGAGGGCTTCGGCCCCGCGGGTTTGGGTGGATAGAGAGAGGAACAGGGAAAATTTGAGGACAAGCCCCAGGATGAGGCTGATGACCCCGAAGGCGCCCACCCGGGAGTCTTTCATGATGCGGAGGGCTTCCGCCGGGGTGCGGCCCCCGCCCAGGCCGTCGGCGGTGTCGGCCAGGCCGTCCAGGTGCAGCCCGCCGGTGACCCACACCGTCAGGGCCAGGAGCAGGCTTGCTGCCGCCGGGGCCGGCAGAAATTTTTGTAAGGCCGCCCAGGCCAACCAGAAACCCAAGCCCAGCAAAGCCCCGACCCAGGGGAACCAGAACATCGAGCGGGCCAGGGCCGCCTCATCCGCCGGCCCCCGCCAGGGCCAGGGCAGCTTGGTGAGAAAGGTAAGGGCCAGGGGCAGGGTGGAGTTCATGCGTCCTGGTCGGCCACCCCGGCTTCCCCGAAGGTGGCCATTTCCCGGTAGGTCCTGACCGCGGCTTCCAGCAGGGTCAAGCCCAGGGCCGCGCCGGTACCTTCCCCCAGGCGCATCTGGAAATTCAACAGGGGCTTGAGGCCAAGAAAATCCAGCATGATCTGGTGCCCGGGCTCCACCGAGCGGTGGGCGGCGATGAGATAATCGGTCACCGCGGGGGCCAGGGCCTTGGCCACCAGCGCCCCGGCGGTGGCGATGAAACCGTCCAGCACTAAGGGCCGCCGGGCCGCGGCGGTTCCCAGGATGAAGCCGGCGATCCCGGCAATCTCCAGGCCGCCCACCGCGGCCAGGGCCCCCACGGGGTCTTCGCGGCTCGGCCGGTGCAGGGCCAGGGCCCGGTTGATCACCCCCACCTTGTGGCGCCAGACCGGGCCCTCGATCCCGGTGCCCCGGCCGGTGACCGCGGCCACCGGTTTGCCGGTGAAGACTGAGGCCAGGGCCGCGGCGGGGGTGGTGTTGCCGATGCCCATGTCCCCGGCCGCCAGGGCGTCCACCCCCGTGGCGGTGGCCTGTTCCGCCATCTCCACCCCCACCAGGAGGGCCTGGAGGGCCTCCTCCCGGGTGAGAGCCGGCTCCTGGGCCATATTGCGGGAGCCGTAGGCCACTTTCCGGTCGATGAGTTCGGGGACGTGGCCGAAATCGTGGTTGACCCCGATATCCACCACCGCCACCCGGGCCCCGGCATGCCGGGCCAGGGCATTGATGCCGGCGCCCCCCCGGAGAAAGTTGAGGACCATCTGGTAGGTGACTTCCTGGGGATAGGCGCTCACCCCTTCGGCCACCACCCCGTGATCCGCGGCGAAGACCACCACCCATTTCTTCTCCAAGGTCGGCAGCAACTCCCCGCGGATGCCCACATAGAGGGTCGCCAGTTCCTCCAGGCGGCCCAAACTGCCCCGGGGCTTGGTGAGGGAATCCAGGCGCTCCCTGGCCTGGTCCAGCCAGGTGGGGTTGAGGGGTTCGATCTGGGAAATTATTTGGGACAATTCCGTCATCATGGTTGCAAGACCTCAATTCTTAAAATAGCTATCAGCGGTGAGCAGTGAGCAGTTCCTCATAAGCCTGTGGCTCGCTCGTAAACCAGGTAAAGGATTGGTGGCACAGGCTTTCCAGCCGGTGCGCCTCACCGGCAAGATGCCGGTGCCACTATGAACTTTTCAGTACAGTCATTCATGAGCCTTTGGCCCACCCGTAAATCATGAAAAATTGGTAGGGCGGGCGTCCTCGCCCGCCGCTGCCATAAGCTAATGGTGCGTAGGACGCACCCTACGAAAGACCTTGAACTTTGAACCTTGAACTTTTCAAGGCAGCCCTTTCCAGGAAGCGCCATGAACGTGGCCAGCGGGCTCACGGCCTGGCCGGGAAAAGATCGCTCTTGATGAG
>QYQD01000081.1 GCA_007280345.1 Deltaproteobacteria bacterium
GGCCGGGACCTGCTGGACCGCGAGAAGACCGGAGAAATTATCGTTGAAAATGGCGGGGATATCTTTGTTTCTACTCGAACCGATGCCCGGATAGGCATTTTTGCCGGAGGATCTCCTTTAAGCGGCAAAGTTGGCATAGCCATTCCTGCCGGTCAGATGCCTATAGGCGTCTGCACTTCCTCCGGTACGGTCGGCCATTCCCTGAGTTTTGGCAAGGCCGATGCCGTTACGGTGGTGGCTCAATCTACGGCCCTGGCCGATGCGGTAGCTACAGCAGTAGGCAACGTAGTTAAAGGAAAAAGAGATATAGACCGCGGGCTGTCTCTGGCTAAAGATATAGGAGAAATATCCGGCGTGGTAATAATCATAGGCGATAAGATCGGGGCCTGGGGGAATATAGAGTTGATATCCTTGGAGTGATAAGGCGTGGGTTGTTTTTTAGCTGGAATTGCGGTATTAAAAGGCTGGAATCAGTTATTAGTCATTGGTCACCGGTCTTTGGTCAACGGTTATAGTGACTACTGACTATTGACCATGTGTTTTGAGGTAGCATGATTAATAAAATCACCCCCATGATCCAGCAGTACCTGGAGATAAAACGCAATTACCAGGATGCCATCCTTTTCTATCGTATGGGCGATTTTTATGAGATGTTTTTTGATGACGCCCTAAAGGCGTCGAAGCTCCTGGATATCGTCCTCACCAGCCGCAACAAAAATGCAGAGGAAAAGGTCCCCATGTGCGGGATTCCTTATCATGCCGCCTCAGGCTATATCAACAGGCTTATCTCTCAGGGACTTAAGGTGGCTGTCTGTGAGCAGAAAGACGGGGAAGAGGCAAGGGGCGGCCTGGTCAAACGGGAAGTGGTTCGTATCGTTACCCCCGGCTTGGTCATTGACGGAGATATGCTTGAGGATAAGGTTAATAACTTTATCGTCTCTGTCTATCCCGGAGAAAAGAAAATCGGCCTGTCTTCACTCGATATTTCCACCGGTGAATTTCGCCTGATGGAGACAGCACGCCCCGGCGCATCTGCGAAGGGCGTTAGCTCTATCCTGGATGAGATAGCGCGCCTGAATCCCGCGGAGATAGTTACGGCCAATAAGATAGAAGAAGAGGGGGGTTATGCATTTCTGGAGGGCTTCCGGAGGGAAAAGACCTTCACCGGCCGTGATGACGCCTTCTTTGCGCCGGATGCCGCCCGCGAGTGTCTGCTCAAACACTTTAAGGTCGTCTCGCTGGAGGGTTTCGGATGTGAGAATATGTCGATCGGCATTCAGGCCGCCGGCGCGCTTCTTCAGTATGTACAGGAGACACAGAAGGCAGGTTTGGACCATATTCAGAGGCCCGCACCCTATTTTATCGGCGACTACCTGATTATCGATGACACCACGCGGCGGAACCTGGAACTCAGCCAAAAGGCGCATGGGCCGGGAGCGGGCGGAAGGCGAGGCTCTCTCCTCGACAACCTGGATATTACCATGACCTCCATGGGCGGTCGCATGTTGCGCCGCTGGATGGATTATCCGCTAAGAAACCTTCGCGGGTTACAGGCACGTCTGGAGGCGGTTTCCGTGCTTAAGGACCAGCATTCGGCCAGGCGTGAAATCCGGGCTATCCTTGATGAGTTCTACGACCTGGAGCGGCTAAACGGCCGCATCGTCCTGGGTAATGCTATGCCGCGTGATCTTCTGGCCCTGAAGAGTTCCCTCCTGAGACTGCCCGATCTCATAGCCCTGATCCCTTCCGGGACCAGCGACCTTCTTAAAGATATGGCCGGAAGCCTTGACCCTCTTAGCGATATGGCCCGGATCATTGAGGACGCCATAAGGGAGGACGCGCCCCTTGGCCTGCGGGATGGTGGCATAATAAAGGAAGGTTATTCCTCGGCCCTGGATGAACTTATTTCCATACAGCGGGATGGGAAGGACTGGATAGCCAGACTGGAGGCGGCAGAGCGGGTCAGGGCAGGAATATCCAATCTCCGTGTGGGATTTAACCGCGTCTTTGGCTACTACATTGAGGTGACAAAAAGCAATCTTTCATCTGTCCCCGGCGATTATATCCGCAAGCAGACCCTGGTCAATGCAGAACGCTTTATAACCCCTGAGCTCAAAGATTATGAAGAAAAGGTGCTCACGGCCGGAGAGAAAAGGACTGACCTGGAATACCGCATCTTTCAGGAAATTCGCCTGCGGGTGGCCGCAGAGACCACGCGCATACAGAAGACCGCCCATCTCGTGGCCCAACTCGACGTCCTGGCCTCTTTTGCTGAAAGCGCAGATCGTTATGGATATGTATGCCCAAAGGTTAACGATAGCGATACCATCTTTATCCGCGACGGCCGGCATCCGGTCGTCGAACGCACCCTGAAGGGACAGCGATTTGTACCGAACTCGGTACTCATGGACAATGAGCAAAACCAGATGCTGATTATTACCGGGCCCAATATGGCGGGTAAATCCACTATCCTGCGGCAGGTAGCCCTGATTGTCCTTATGGCCCATATGGGGAGCTTTGTCCCGGCTGAGGAGGCCACGATCGGCCTGGTTGACCGTATTTTCAGCCGGGTGGGGGCTATGGATGACCTGGCCCGCGGGCAGAGTACGTTTATGGTCGAGATGATGGAAACGGCCAATATATTAAACAATGCCACAGAAAAAAGCCTGGTCATAATGGATGAAATAGGCCGCGGCACCAGTACGTTCGACGGGTTGAGTATCGCCTGGGCGGTGGCGGAGTATCTGCTGGATAAAGGAGAAAAAGGGGTCCGGACCCTATTCGCCACGCATTATCACGAGCTGGCGGAACTGGCCCATAGTCATAAGAATGTCAAGAATTACAATGTCGCAGTAAAGGAGTGGAACGAAGAGATAATATTTTTGCATCGGCTGGTTCCCGGGAGCATGAATTACAGTTACGGGATCCAGGTGGCCCGGCTGGCCGGTCTGCCGGAAGATGTGGTCAGGCGGGCCAAAGAGATATTAAAGAAGATCGAGGGTAATGAGTTCGGGACTGCGGTGAAAAGGATGCCGGATAAAGGCCCGGTCCAATTGGGTCTGTTTAGCGCTGACGAGGGCAAGATCCTTCGTATGTTGAAGGGCGTCGATATTGTATCCCTTACGCCGCTTGATGCCCTGAATATTCTTAATGAGCTACAGAGACAGTTAAAGTAACTTGAAAAAATTTGATTAGAGGCCGATCCTATAAGTAATGGGTGGGGACATAAAAAAGTATCACTTAAGCTATATCGTCTGCTGGTCTTTGCTCTTGTGGCTTTTTATATTGGCAGGAGGGCCTAGTCCGGCATCTTCCTGGGCCCTTTCGTCTCAGGATGCATACGTAAGGGCAAAACGGGATTACACGGACTTTAAGTCCTCACCCCACACCAAATATCGCCAGCTCTGGCTGGAACATATCGATAAATTCAAAAAAATATATTCGGATGAACCCGAGGGCCTGGTGGCACCTGAATGCCTCTATATGATGGCTGGTATATACCAGGAGCTTTACCGTTATTCCGGAAGAGAGGGAGACCTCTCTGCATCTACCGATATGTATGAGAGGCTGTGTAAGCGTTTTCCGAAAAGCCCCTGGGCTAAAGAGGCCAGGGCTTCTTTGGCTAAGATCGGCAAGCCTGAGGATAATGCGCCGGCTGGAGAGGCGGCGGCCGGCGCTAAGGCCGAAGAAAGGCCGAAACTTGAAAGAATACCGGTGAGCAAAGGGTTGCACGAGGTAAAAGACATTCGAGCCTGGTCCACCTCCGATTACACGCGTGTGGTCATTGATGCAGAAGACCAGGCGCCGTTCAAAGAACATCTGCTGAAGAAAGACACTGATATCAAAAAACCAAAGCGGCTTTATATTGATATCTTTCAGAGTCGCTTGGGGCCCAATCTGCGGGATCCGATCCCGATCATGGATGGCCTGCTCCGCTATGTGCGCGCCGGTCAGTATAAGAAGGATACCGTAAGGGTGGTCCTGGATATCGAATCGCTTAAAAAATATAAGGTCTTTTACCTGCTGAATCCCTTCCGCATCGTTATCGACATCATCGGCGGCCGGGCGGAGAAGGGAAAAGAGAAAGACCCCGGACAGTTGACGCTTATCCAGCAGTTGGGCCTGGGTATGCGGAAGATAGTCTTAGACCCCGGACACGGGGGTAAAGACTGCGGGGCCATAGGAATCAACGGGCTGAAGGAAAAGGATATCGTCCTTAAGGTCACCAGGAAGGTTAAACAGAAGATCGAGGAACGGCTGCGGTGCAGCGTTATCTTAACCCGGGACAAGGACGCATTTTTGCCACTGGAAGAGCGCACTGCCATTGCCAATACCAGGAAAGGCGATCTTTTTGTCTCTATTCATGCCAATTCTGCGCCTAACACGGAGGCCCGGGGTATTGAGACGTACTTTTTGAATCTGGCTTCGGATGAGGATGCCATGCGTGTCGCTGCCCGTGAAAATGCTACTTCTACAAAGAATGTAAGCGATCTTCAGAAGATATTAAACGACCTTATGCTGAACTGTAAGATCAACGAATCATGCCGGTTGGCAGAGTACGTGCAGGACTGCCTGGTAAGCGGCCTTACCAGGCGATATGAGCAGGTTAATAACCTGGGGGTAAAACAGGCCCCCTTCTTTGTCCTTATCGGCGCGCAGATGCCCTCTGTCCTGGTGGAGATCTCGTTTCTTAGCCACCCCCAGGAGGCGGATCGCTTGAAGGATGAAGGATACCTTAATGACATAGCCGAACACCTGGCCGACGGGATTCAAAAGTATGTCCGGGATACAGAGACGGCCTATCTGTCTGTTCCGCCCAGTCGTACACACACGGGTCTCAGGTCTGAGGCCCCTTCAACAAAAAGGCGCTGATAAACGGGTCTAATCCACCATTCAGTACCGCGTCAACATTGCCTATCTCCAGATTTGTCCGGTGATCCTTAATCAGGCGGTAGGGTTGCAGGATATACGATCTTATCTGATTGCCCCAGGCGATTTCTTTTTTTTCGTCATGGATTTCCTGTTTTTTCTTGTTCTGGATGGCCTTTTCCCGCTCATAAAGGCGCGCCCTCAAGATCTTCATGGCCGTGGCCTTATTCTTATGCTGGGAGCGCTCATTCTGGCACTGCACCACGATACGCGTCGGGATATGGGTGATACGGACGGCCGAACTGGTCTTGTTGACATGCTGGCCGCCGGCGCCGCTGGCCCGGTACGTGTCTATCCGCAAATCAGCCTCATTTATCTCGACGTTGATGGTCTCATCCAGTTCCGGCAGTACAGAAGCAGAGGCAAAGGAGGTATGTCTTCTCCCGCTGGCATCAAAGGGCGATATGCGCACCAGCCGGTGCACGCCTATTTCGGCCTTCAGGTAGCCGTAGGCATAGGGTCCAGCCACGGTAAACGTAACATTTTTCACCCCGGCCTCGTCGCCCGGCAGGATATCGATAACAGTAAGCCGGTAACCTTTGTTTTGGGCCCACATAGTGTACATCCGGAGGAGCATCTGGGTCCAGTCTTGCGCCTCAGTGCCTCCCGCCCCGGCATTGATGGATACTATGGCATTGCTGCGGTCATGTTCGCCACACAGCATCCGGTTAAACTCGGCCTGTTCTATAGCCCTTTCCAGGGATAAAAGTTTTTTTTCGGCTTCCCGGGTGGTTTCTTTATCATCCTCTTCTATAGCCAGTTCCAGGAGAACCTCGGTCTCTTCCAGGTCTTCTACTCTGGCGCGCCATTCGCCGATCTCTGACTGGATGGCGGCCCTTTCCTTGAGGATGGCGGCAGCCGTGGCCGAGTCCCCCCAGAAATCGTTTTGGGCCATAATCTTATCCAGCTCCCGGAGCCGTTGCATCTTATTGTCTAGATCAAAGATAACTCCGCAACAGTTCTAGTTTGGCCTTTTGGTCTGCGATCCTGCCTTTAAGTTCAATTGACATGATTAATCCTCCATCCTGTGTAGAAAATTACCATTATACTGAGAATAAAGCAAATGATAGGGAAGACCTCGCCCCATTGGTTGTAAACTGTCTTTTCGGAGACAAGGGCTATCTCCTCTCTCAAAAAGGTTGGTGTAAAGAGCGAAGCGGCCTGGGTGATTTCGCCGGTGGGCCGGACAAATAGGCTGATACCGGTGTTGGCAGCCCTGGCCAGACTGATGCGGTTCTCCACAGCTCGAAAGACGGCCATGGACATATGCTGGTATGGGGCGCTGGAACGTCCAAACCAGGCGTCGTTGGTGATGTTTACCAACAGGTTGGCTCCGTTACGGACCTGCTGCCTGGCCAGTTCCGGGAAGATGCTCTCAAAGCAGATCAGGACACCTATGCGCATCCGACCAGCGGTAAGGGGTTCAGGGGAGTGGCCAGGGGTAAAATCACCTACGGAGGCCACCAGTTTCCCGGCAAAGGGTAAAAGCGACCGGGCCGGCACGTACTCACCAAAGGGCACCAGGCGGACCTTATCGTATCGATGTATGGCTCCCTCACCGGCCGACAGGAGATAGGCGCTATTGAGGTACAGGGTTTCCCCATTCTCTGCTTTGGCATAGGCCGGTGCGCCGAAAAGGAGGTTTGTTTTTAAATCGCCGGTAAGCCGCAGGATAGTATCACTCAGTGGGCCGCCGTCCTGAAAATAGAATGGGGCCGCGGTCTCCGGCCAGATGAGAATATCTGTGTCGAAACCCCTGGTAGCCTCCCGGCTCAGGCCGTCGTATATATTTATGGTTTCTCTCTGCCAGAGGGGGCTCCACTTAAGGTCTTGTTTTATGCTCCCCTGGACAACAGCGGCCCGAATCTTGGGAGAGGTCTTTATCTTTTCCTCAATGTCCTGTAATCGATAAAAGCCATAAACCCAGTAAACCAGGCTGATGGCCAGAAGGGCCGGTATGTATAATTTAAACGCTCTGGCCCGATTTCGTCCGGCTTGCAGGCTATGAACAAGGCAGGCCAGCACGGCGTTTACCAGTACGATATAAAACGAGAGTCCATAATTTCCCAGGATGTCGCAGATCTGGATAACGTACAGGTTGGTATATTGGGTATAGCTGATGTTTTCCCAGGGAAAGCCGGTAAGGAGTTTGGCCCGCAGATACTCTAAAGAGACCCACAAGATAGGCGCAGTAATGATTATGCCCAGGCCGGCTTTTTTAGTAACAGCAATAAGGCAGGCAAAGGCTGCGGTGTAAAGGGAGAGGTAGCTAACCAGGAGAAGGAGGATGGCCACACTGACGGTGATAGGGAGATTACCATAATTATGCATTACCCCGGCTACCCAGTAGAGGAGTCCGGAATAATGCACCAGGCCGAAGATGAGACCGGAGAGAAAGGCGCGTCTTGGGCCGCCGTCTATGGCGATAAGAAGGGGGATAAGGGCAAACCAGGCCAGAGCCGCCGCGCCGATTTTGGGAAAGCTCAAGGTAAGGAGGATGCCGGAAAGGACGGGTAATAAGAACTGTCTTGGAGAAAAAGAGGCATTTGAGATGGATATTGCCATGCATTTATCCCTTGATTACGGGGAGTCGGCCATTTCTTCTTGTTTGCTGAGATCGATCCTGGTTATTTTGACCTTATCGATCTTGCGTTCGTTTGCGGATTCGATTTCTATTCTTAAGGGGCCGAAAGAGATCTCTTCACCTGCGGCCGGCACGCGGCCAATAAGGTTTATTATAAAACCTCCCACCGATTGATATTTGCCCTCTGGAATCTCCACATCGAAGCGCTGTTCGATCTTCTCTATGTCTGTCTTGGCATCTACTGATATAGTATTTTTATCCACTTCCTCAAATATCTTCTCAGGCATGTCGTATTCGTCCTGGATTTCACCCACGATCTCTTCCAGAATATCTTCTATGGTAAGGAGACCGGCTGTGGCGCCATATTCGTCTATAACAATAGCCATGTGGGATTTTTTGGCCTTAAATTCTTTTAATAACTCTTCAACCCGCCTGGTTTCCGGGATGAAGTAGGGCGGACGCGATATATCTTTCAGGCTGTTTTCTCCCCAGGCTTTTTTCCAGAATTTCAAGATGTCCTTGGCATGGACGATTCCCACAATATGGTCAAAATCTCCTTCATAAACAGGGATACGCGTGTGTCCCTCTTCGATTATTATCTGGACGAGGGCATCCAGGGGAGTATTAATCGGCAGACAGAGCATATCGGTATGCGGGATCATTATGTCGATGGCTGTTGTGTTTTTGAGCTTTAGAATCCGCCCGATCATCTTTCTTTCTTCTTCGCTGAACAGGCCCTGCTTTTTGCCGGCATCTACCAGGTGGCGAATATCCTTCAGGATATCTTCAATATCCCCGGGCTCTTCTCCTTTTTTGAAAAGGGTGAGCAATTTATCTAAAAACCCTTTATCCCCTTGATCCAAACCGATAAGTTCCTTTTTGTTATAAC
>QYQD01000047.1 GCA_007280345.1 Deltaproteobacteria bacterium
CCCTCGAGGGGGGAGGAAAATAAAAGGAGGGGGTGAGATCTTACCCTCCCGCCAGGGGAGGGGAGTTTCCGGATGAAAACTAAACTAACGGAGGGTACTTCCATGAGTCCAAAGAGTATAACCCCGGATATTGCCGCACCCCTTAAGAACACAGGGGCTGGTTTCAAAGATATAAAAAAGGCATCCGGAGCCGGCTTCGGTGATCAACTTAAGAAATATCTCTCTGAAGTAAACGAATTACAGCAGGTTGCCGATAAAAAGGTCGAGGAGCTGGCCTCCGGCCAGAATGCCAACCTGCATGAAACACTGATCGCTGTGGAAAAGGCCGGCATTTCGTTCCGCATGGTGATGCAGGTCCGGAATAAAATTATTTCAGCCTATGAAGAAGTCATGCGTATGCAGTTCTAATCTTTCATTTTGGATGCAAGGTATTTTCAGGTGAAAAACAACCACAAGTGCATAAAGCTGATCTTAATTTATTGATATTCTTATCTTCTCTGTGTGCTCTGTGGTTAATCTTTTGACAATACTTGCCAGGCTATAAGGGGTAAGAAATGCCGCAACTTCAGCAGCTTTTGGAATTTGTCCAGTCGCTCAGCATAAAACAGAAGATTATGACCCTGTTCGTTATCGGCGCGGTAGTCTCAGGCTTCACTTTGCTTATGACCTGGACAAACCGCCCTGATTACGAAGTGTTATATACCAACCTGAATCAAGACGACGCCGCCGGTATAATAGCCAAACTTAAAGAGAAAAAAACACCTTATCAGTTGGAACAAAACGGAACGGTTATAACCGTTCCCCGAGAAAATGTACTTGAGACGCGCCTGACTTTAGCAGGCGAAGGTTTGCCTCGAGGCGGTGGTGTAGGTTTTGAAATCTTTGACAAGACCAGCCTGGGGACTACGGATTTTGTCCAGAAACTCAATTATCAACGTGCGGTGCAAGGAGAATTGGCCCGTACCATCAGTCAATTTCGGGAAGTGGAGCAGGCTAGGGTGCATATTGCCATCCCCCGGGAGTCTCTTTTTGTAGAGGAAGAAAAGAAACCCGTTGCCTCGGTTATCTTAAAGTTAAGAGGCGGTATGACCCTTAACAATAACCAGGTAGAAAGCATTGTCCATCTGGTAGCCAGCGCGGTGCAGGGACTGGCCCCTGAAGATGTAACTATAGCCGATGTTGGAGGCAGGTTATTCTACAAAAAAAGCAGCTCTGATATAACCGGACCTCTTTCCACGGCACAACTCGATTACCAGAAAGGCATAGAAGATGGGCTAAGGAAAAAGGTAGAAGGCATGCTGGGAGAGGTCTTAGGTCCCAACAAGGCCATCGCCCGTATTTCAGCGGACATCGATTTCCAGCAGATAAATATAACCGAAGAAAAATACGACCCGGATAGCGCGGTTGTAAGAAGCGAACAGCGCTCAGAAGAAAAATCAGAAGGCGGGAGCAACATTCCGGCCGGTATCCCGGGGGTAAAAGGGAGCCTGGCCGGCAAGTTGGAAGGAAGCGCCAATACGGGCAATAAGTCCCTTTATCAAAAGGAAAGCGAGATCAGAAATTATGAGATAAACAAAGTAAACAGACAGGTGCTGGGACCGGCCGGTTCCATTAAAAGACTCTCTGTGGCGGTAATGATCGACGGCGCCTATAAAGAGACGGCGGCCAAGGAAGGAAAAAGCGCCCGACAGTATGTGGCGCGCACGCAAACTGAAATGAGCCAGTTTGAGAACATAGTCAAAAAGGCGGTCGGCTTCGATGAGGCAAGAGGTGATCAGGTAGAAGTTGTAAACATACCTTTTGTCTGGGGCGCGCCGGAAGAAGAGTCGCCGGCATCTATCCCATGGCAGGAGTATTTCTCGAAGATAGCCAGGCCGTTATTTAATATTGCTCTGGTCCTGATATTTATCTTCTTTGTGGCCAAACCGCTATTAAAATGGCTGATTACGAGCAGACCTGAAAAACCAGTAATACCAGGTCTGCCGGCATCAATCGAAGAGTTGGAAAAAGGAGCGTCGGTTGACTTTAAAAAAGCGGATCAGACATTGCAACTGATGCAAGGCCAGCCTGAGCGGGCGGCAGAACTGGTAAAAAAGTGGTTGAGGGAAAAATAAATGGCTGAGAAGAGTGAGAAGCCCCTTTCTGGTCCGCAAAAGGCCGCTATTCTTCTCATGGCCATGGGAGAAGATTTTGCGACTGAAGTTTTTAAAAGGTTGAAGGAAGTCGAGATCAAAGAGCTGGCCAGGCAGATGGCTAAGCTTGAACCTGTCTCGGCCGGTATTATTGAAGGCCTGATCACGGAATTCCAGGGTTTTACCCCTTCCGAATCGATTAGAGGGCTAACGGCAGATGGCGCTGCGTTTTTCAAGAAGGCGGTAAGCCAGGCCTTCAAGGGCGACCAGGCGCAGACTATTCTGGACGAGATTGAACAGGAGTGGAAACTTAGCTTTTTTCAGAAGATAAGGAAGTTAGATAGTAAAACGGTTGGTAATTTTATTAAGAGCGAGCATCCCCAGACTATCGCCTTGATTCTTGCGCACCTGGAACAATCGCAGGCTGCCGGTATCATTATGGAACTCCCGCAAAATATACAGGCCGATGTATTGATGCGTATTGCCATGCTGGAAAAAGTCAGCCCTGAGATTATTGAAGAGATTGACAAGGCTATTCAGGAAGAGCTGACGGGTATCAGTGGCGTACAGGGAACACGTGCTATCGGCGGTATTCAAACGGCTGCGGAGATATTGAACCAGACAGACCGGGCCACGGAAGCAGCCATCATGGAACAGATCGAAGAACAGAAACAGGACCTGGCCGATGAGCTTCGCAAGAGGATGTTTATCTTTGAAGACCTCCTGCAGGTGGATGATCGCAGCATAATGGCTATACTTAAAGAGGTCAGCAGTGAGGAACTTAAGCTGGCCTTGAAAATTGCCTCAGAAGATCTTAAGGAAAAAATATTCCATAATATGTCTTCGCGTGCGGCCGAGATGCTCAAGGAAGACATGGATGTCGCCGGACCGGCAAGGTTAAGGGATGTAGAACTGGCCCAGCAGGCGATCATAAAGGTGGCCAAGAGGCTGGAAAGCGAAGGCAAGATTAGGCTGGGCGGTAAAGGTGAAGAGGACGTTTTTGTATAGTTTAGAAGCTGTCAGCTATCAGCTGTCAGCTTTCAGCGAAGGTAAAAATAATATTTTTCCGGCGGGCTTATAAGCTTATGAGGCAAAAAGTAGGCGCTAAAAGGAAGACGGACTTTTCCTTCGAAAGACTGGAGGCCTTCCTCCAGGGTAATCCGGGAGATGGCCAGGGGACGGGCAAGGGCTCGGGGAATGATGAATATGGCGCCGGGAGGGAGGCCGAAAAAATCATTCGCCAGGCCAGAGAGAAGGCCGTTTTTATTGAACACGAGGCCTACGAGAAAGGATACGCCCAGGGAGAAAAGGACGGCTTTGAATTCGGCAAAGAAAAGCTCATAATTGAGCTGCAGAATTTTACCAGGATAATGCGTGAAATCAATGACCTTAAGTCCTTGCTCTACAAGAAATGGGAGGAAGAGATATTAACCCTGACCCTTGCGATTGCTAAAAAGGTTATCCATCACGAGGTTGCCACCTCAGCGGAATTGATAAGATACGCCATTAGGGAGGCGCTGAATTACGTGGTGGAAAATTCAAAAGTAAGGATCAGGGCTCATCCGTATGATTTTGCGTTTGTCGATGAGATTAAGGAAGATTTTTTAAAGGGCATTGCCGGGCTAAAGCATGTAGAGATAGTAGAGGACAAAAATATTACCCGGGGCGGCTGCCTGCTGGAAACGGAATTTGGCGATATAGATGTTACTTTAGACGGACAGTTGGCGGCTGTCGAGGCTGCTATAGAAAAGGTTCTGAAAGCCGGCAAGGGGATAACAAATGACTCCAGCCAGTAACCCGGCCATTAACTGGGAGGCCTATCGGCGGGCCGTTGAAGAGGCAAAGACCATCAGTGTGCAGGGTGTAGTAACCCAGGTAATCGGCATGGTCATCGAGGGCCAGGGACCAGGTATGGCTGTGGGTGGGATATGTGAGATTGATCTTAAAAATAACGGGAGCAGCATTCCAGCGGAGGTAGTCGGTTTTCGCAATGACCGGGTGCTGCTTATGCCTTTGGGTGAGATGAGGGGCATAGAGCCAGGCAGTAGAATAAGGCTTAAACAGCAGAGTCCCGATATCAAGGTAGGCCAAAAACTCCTGGGGCGGGTTATAGACGGACTCGGGGATCAGATTGATCAAAAGGATCGCATAGAATATGAAACAGAATATCCTCTCTATGCCGAGCCCTTGAACCCTTTACTGCGTGAGCGTATTAGCGAACCGGTGGATGTGGGCATACGGGCCATAAACGGCCTTATTACTATAGGCAAGGGGCAACGAATTGGTATTATGTCCGGTTCGGGGGTAGGAAAGAGTGTGCTCATGGGGATGATCGCCCGGCACACCGCCGCCGATATCAGCGTCATAGCCCTTATCGGAGAACGGGGCCGGGAGGTAAGAGAATTTATCGAGCGGGATCTGGGAGAGAAAGGGCTAAGGCGTTCGGTAGTGGTAGTGGCCACTTCAGACCAGCCGCCGCTTATAAGGATGCGTGGAGCTTATCTGGCCACAGCCATAGCCGAGTATTTCCGGGACACAGGCAAAGACGTTATCCTGATGATGGATTCGATAACCCGTTTCGCCATGTCCTACCGGGAAGTGGGGCTGGCTATCGGCGAACCGCCGACCTCGCGCGGATATACGCCCTCTGTCTTCGCTCAACTGCCTAAATTGCTGGAACGGGCCGGGACCAAGCGCGGCGGCGGGAGTATTACGGGTATTTATACCGTGCTGGTCGAGGGAGATGATATGAATGAGCCCATTGCCGATGCCTCACGCTCCATCATAGACGGGCATATTGTCTTATCTCGTGACCTGGCCAATGAGAATCACTATCCGGCTATAGATGTTCTAGGCAGCATCAGCCGGGTGATGCGGGATATTACCGGGGAGAATCAGCGAAAGAACGCCAAGAAACTTATCAACATCCTGGCCACATATCGGAAGGCCGAAGACCTCATTAATATCGGGGCATATGTAAAAGGAAGCAACCCCAAAATAGACTATGCCATCAAGATGATCGATAAGGTCAATGCATATCTGCAACAGGAAGTAGAGGAACGGGTAAGCTATGGCGAAAGCGCCGCCCAACTGGCGGCTTTGTTTGCAGGATAAGTCGGGTTTGCTATGCGCTATTCTTTTAAATTTGAGACCTTACTAAATTACAAGAAACGCCTGGAGGAGGTTGCCCAGCAAGTACTGGCTCAAAAGATGACCGACCTGGCAGAGGCGGAACAGAAGCTGAATCGGCTAAGAACCCGGGAAGAGGAATGTTTGTTTGAGTTGATAGAAAAAAGGACAAAAGGCATCCCGGCAGCGCAGCATTTACTTTATATAAACTACCTTAACCTGTTGGCTAAGGACATCGCTGTACAGGAAGAAGTGGTGCAGGCATCAACCCGGGCGGTTGAAGAGGCCAGGCAGAAGCTTCTCAAGTTGTCCAGGGAAAAGAAGATGGTCGAGAAATTAAAGAAAAAAGATTTTGCCGCCTTTACGCAGGAGATGATACGCATGGAACAGAAAGAAAACGATGAATTGGTTCTTATAAGGCGTCGGGCTAAGGATGTGTTTTCAGAAGGACTGGGACATGCGTAGATTCAATACCCTCAGGCACATAATGTTTTTCTTTTTAGCGATTATCTGTATCAAGCTGGGCGTGATCGGGTTTTATTTTTATGAACGTGGATTTCGCTGGCAACCACTAGGCCATAATCAGGCTATAGCCGAGGATAAAGTAAAGGGAAAGGATAAGCAGGCTATTGCCTTAGATGATTTTAAGCTGTTCGAAGAGCTGGAAAATAAACGCCGCGAACTGGCAGCCAGAGAAGAAGAACTAAGGAAAAAGGAAGAGGAGCTTTTGATCCTGAAGAAGGATATAGAAAACAAACTGGCTAAGCTCTCCCAGTTACAAACAGAATTACAGGGCCAGCTTCAGAAAAATGTCGAGGCCGCCAGACAGTCTCAAGAGACGCGTTTAAAACATCTGGTCGGGGCTTACAGCGCCATGAAGCCTGATAAGGCGGCCAGCCTTATTGAAAAGTTAAACGACGATGTGGCGTTGCAGATACTTTCGGCCATGAAGAGTAAAGATGTAGGCGCCATACTGAGCTTTGTAGAGACAGAGAAGGCAGCCAGACTTTCCCAGAAATTGGCCAAGGAAGCAAGGTAAACGACAGAAGTCAGAATGTCTTAAAGACGTTCGAACGTTCACACGTCAGACTGCCCCCCACCCGGCAATTTTTTCCGCCATCCCGCAGCTAGGACTGAAAAATTTGCCGCCCTTTTTTGTTTTTGAGGGCAGGGCAATTTTGTTCACAAAATAACCATTCGAAATAATTAAAAATTCCAAGAAATAAACAAATGGCACAGGCGTTGCAAGACAAATGGCCAGAGTTCAAACTGGAACCGAGAGGAGGTGAAAATATTGCTATATACAGGGCCTGTTTTGACCGGAATATTCGATGGTACATTCACCGGGAGCCCTGATGCCCAGGCAACAAAAGGTGAAGGGGGCGCCCCGTTTCTGTCCTTTTTAAATAACAGTTCCTCTCCAATCAGAAATTGTCTTGGCGGGCCGGTTCAGTGTGGGGGACAGACGGGTATCAGTGAAAAAGGATCCCTGTTTAGTCCCGTTCCCGGGGGAAAGCTTTGTCTTAATGACCTGCGCGATATTCTCCGGTCGTTAAAAAACACACTTAAAGAGACAAGTCTATCCGAAACCGGCCTGGTCATAGAGCGCCCGGATGAGCTGATGCTTGCCGAGTTCTTGCGTGCCTGCGGCCTGAAAGAAGCCGAACTTGCCCAGGTTACAGCAAAAATGAAAGGCGAAGAGGGAGAATACAACATTAATATCCTGTTTGCCATGCTGGAACCGCAGGCTCTACAGGCCAGGATGCGAACCGAACAACACCGCGTGACTCTTTCGGATCTATCGGCCGTAAGCGCTATGCTGGAGGGCTTTGGGCTAAAGCCCCAGGAGGTAGTTGAGCTTTCAGAAAAGTGTCTCTCCAAAGAAGGATTTGTAGGGATTGACCAACTGGTGAGATCGCTGAAAGAGGAGTGTAATCGTCCCCTATCTAGTGTGCCCCTTGAGGAATGGCATGAGAATTCTCTTGCTGATTTGCTCGCCAAACTGGGTCTGACTGAGGAAGAAATCCGTAAAGTTGCTGTTGAGGCCGGCCTAAGCGATAAAAGGTTTTCTCTCCCAAAGCTGGTTTCTATACTGGACAAGACCACTGAGGTCGTAGAACGGAAACAAAACCCCATTGATGCAGATAGTTTTTTCCACAACCTGGAACACCTTCTAGGCAAAATAAAGCTTGAAACAGAGGTCAGACCTGCTGGAGACAGCCGTATGGCCGCTCTCCGTTCCTGGCAGGACAGGTGGCTGGAAAGCCTCAGAGGAGTAGGGGCCGGGCTTGATCGGAAAGAACAAGCGCTCACGTTAGATAGCTGGTCCGATGGAAAGCTGTCTGTGGAGGGTGGAATAGCCCCGGCCTGGTTAGAAGAAATGGCCGACCAATGGGCGCGCGGCGAAAAGTTGGCGCAGAAACCGCTCTTCATATTAAACGGAGCGCCGCTGGCGTCAGCGGCAAATAACGTGAGTAGCGCGGCAAAAGAAACGATAAGGCCGGTTGTTTATCCGGAGGATATTTTCCCCCAGATTACTGACCGTCTCTTTGGTTCACTTCGCCTGAAGGAAGATCAGGTGATTATTAAGCTTTTCCCTCCGCACCTGGGCGAGGTAAAGGTCAATCTGGTCTTCAAAAACGACCAGCTCCATACCACATTTACTCTTGACAACTACAGAGTAAAGGAGATCGTGGAGAGCGGCCTGCCGCAACTAAGAACGGCCTTATCCGAACAGGGCATTAAAATGGGGGAGTGCCATGTGGAATTGAGCCAGGATTTTCACCAATTTTTTAGAGAACACGAACCGTATGCCGGGCATGGTCGTAGGCCATGGCCGTTATATCGTGATGGAGATGAGGATTATGCCGGGGGAGAAGGGATAGAAGCCGTATCTATTAATTCCCCCAAGTCCCTGATACAGGGGATTGACCTATTTGCCTGACTAAAAGGAGGATTAGAAATGGATATAAAGGGACTGGGACTGGCCACCTCGGCCAGTCAGACACAATCCGGGACTGGCCAGATCCTGGATAAGGATTCCTTTATGAAGCTTTTCGTCGCCCAGATGCAGCACCAGGATCCATTAAAACCTATGGAGGCCTATGAGATTTCGGCGCAACTTGCCCAGTTCAGCAGCTTGGAGCAGCTTTATAACTTAAACGAAAATATGAATAATATGATCGCCTACCAGACCTCGCAGAATAACCTGCAACTCCTCTCTTTGATCAATAAGAAGGTAGAGGTGGTCACGGATAAGCTCACCCTTCAGGGCGGCAAAGCGACTGAAGCCCGGTATGAACTAGGCGAAGAAGCCACCTCTTGCGTCATCAATATCTGTGATGAAAACGGCACAAATGTGCGCAGCCTCAATCTCGGGGCCGAACATGCCGGCAGTTATACGCTGGACTGGGATGGCCGGGACCAGAGGGGCGCCATCCTCCCCGATGGTCGTTATTATTTCGATGTCGTAGCTAAAGACGCCACGGGTCATGAGGTCCCGGTCAATACCTCCATCTGCGGCCGTATCACCGGCCTGGACTTTGAAGACGGCATAACTATGCTGGTACTGGAAGACGGGTCAAGGATCGGCGTGGCTGATGTGGTCAGGGTAATAGATATAGCTAATAGTAATACACAAGAAGAGACAACTACCTAAAGGAGGGATGTAATTATGTCTATTTCCAGTTCGCTCTATGCGGGCATCAGCGGCCTTTCCACTATGGGCAATGCCATGTCCGTCATCGGCGACAATATCGCTAATGTGAACACCGTGGCCTTTAAATCGTCCCGGGCTACCTTCCAGGACGTCCTGTCCCAGCAGATATCGACAGCATCCGGGTCATCCCAGGTCGGCCGCGGCGTCACCCTGGCCAGTGTAAGCGGCCTGTTTGCCCAGGGTTCTTTCGAGAGCTCTTCACAGCCGACCGATCTGGCTATCGGCGGCAACGGCTTTTTCATCGTGCGGGCCCCGGGTACGGAAAATAACCTGTATTATACACGGGCCGGTGAATTCCGCTTCGATCAGAGCGGTTATCTGGTTAATCCGGCCGGATACGTAACACAGGGCTGGGCGCTGGATCAGGATACCGGTGAGGTTACCGGCACGATCGGGGATATCCTGGTTCCCAAGAGTTCTGCCCCGGTGGCGACAGACGCCATAGAGGTCATTACCAACTTAGACTCGCGAGAGACAGAGAATAGCGCTCTTGACCTATACGCTCCTGCAGCGGCCGGGAACTGGGATGGCACAGTAGACCCGCCCATTGGTTCCGGCACATACGCATACCACAGCGCCATTCAGGTCTATGATTCGCTGGGCAATAGCCACGACATAACAACCTACTTTGATCCCAGCGGTACCGCTAACGAGTGGGAATACCTGGTGACCTGTAACCCAGCCGAAGATGAGAGGGCCGGGGCATCGGGTACGGCCTGGGCCGGTGCGCTGTTTTATGGTACGATAGAATTCAACACCTCTGGAGACATAACTGATATTACTGCTAGCACGGTTGTACCAGCCACCGGGGCATTAGCTCCTTTGACTGCCGGTGTGGATACTCCTAATGGCTATTTCCAGTTTGCAGCCAATTTTACGGGGGCGGCAACGGACCAGACTGTCGATCTCAATTTCGGCAGCACCTATAATTTAACCTCCACGACCTGGGAGAAAGAGGCCCTGGCCAGCAGCCAGTATGCCAGCGCCTCAACCACCATCTTTCAGGACCAGAACGGTTTTGGCGCAGGCTTCCTGCAGTCCGTCTCCGTCAGCGCCGAGGGTGTAATCACCGGCCATTATTCTAACGGGCAGATCATCCCGCGTAACTTGATTGGTCTGGCCGATTTCAATAACCTGATCGGCCTTTCCAAGCTGGGCGGCAACCTCTTCTCAGCGACTACCGAGTCTGGAGCGCCTATCACCGGCCAGCCCGGCACGAACGGACTGGGGAGCATCGCCCCTAACTCACTGGAGCAATCCAATGTGGATCTCGGCGCGGAATTTGTCCGCATGATCACCGTGCAAAGGGGATTCCAGGCCAATTCCAAGATCATCACCACTACCGACGATATGCTCGCCGAACTGATTAACCTGAAACGTTAGTAGTTCTGACAGCGGCAGGAGAGTCGTTTAAAACCTCTCCTGCCGCCTTGCCTTTTGGAGGGTAATTTACCTTGCCAACCTGCAAAATCTTTGCTATGCCATAAACATAATCCACTTCCAAGACCAGGCTAAATATGAAACACGTAATTTTGGGCACGGCCGGGCATATTGATCACGGCAAAACGTCCCTTATCAAGGCCCTTAGCGGCATTGACACCGACCGGCTCAAGGAAGAAAAGGAACGCGGCATCACCATAGAGTTGGGATTTGCCCATCTGACCCTGCCCAGCGGCCAAAAACTGGGTATTGTCGATGTTCCCGGGCACGAGCGTTTCGTCAGACACATGGTGGCCGGGGCCAGCGGTATCGATATAGTGGCCCTGATTATAGCGGCTGATGAAGGGGTCATGCCACAGACAAGAGAACATCTGGAGATATGTCAGCTCCTTAACGTCAAGAGCGGTCTGGTAGTGTTGACTAAAAAGGATATGGTGGATGAAGAATGGCTGGAACTGGTGCGGGATGACGTGAGCAAATTTCTCAAGGGAACCTTCCTGGAAGAAGCGCCGATCGTGGCCGTTTCTTCACTAACCGGGGATGGGTTGTCTGAGTTGACCGGGGCGCTCGAATCCCTGGCCGCCGGGGTGATAGAAAAACCGGCGGGCGGGCCTTTTCGCCTGCCTATAGACCGTGTCTTTACCATCAAAGGCTTTGGCACCGTGGTTACGGGCGCGTCCATCTCAGGTAGAATAAGCGCCGGAGACAGCGTTACCATCTATCCCCGTGAGCTACCGGCTAAGATACGCGGCCTCCAGGCACATAACCAGGAAGTACGCGAGGTCAAGGCCGGACTTCGTACGGCTATAAACCTCCAGGGCATAGAAAAGGAGACCGTTGAGAGAGGAGACGTCCTGGCTACGGCAAACAGCCTGGGAAACTCCTACCTGCTGGATGTCAGCCTTTACTACCTGCCGAGCATTTCCAGACCACTTAAGAACAGCTCACCGGTGCGGTTCCATACCGGAACATGCGAAATCGCCGCCAGAGTAACCCTGCTGGACCGTGATGAACTAAAGCCGGGAGAAAAGACCTACGCCCAGTTAAGATTGCTTAAAAAAGCAGCTGTCTTGCCCGGAGATCGCTACGTGCTGCGCAGCTATTCACCGACGCGTACTATTGGCGGGGGAGAAATATTACATCCTGTCCCCAAACGCCATAAACGCTTCATCGAAGCCACTCTTTCAGATTTAAAGATCCTGGAGGCCGGAAGTCCGGAAGAGATCGTTCTTTTTCATGTAAACAAGGCGGGGGCACAAGGGCTGATGCGCAGGCAGTTAGCTCTTCTTGGCGGGTTAAATGAACAGGCTTTGGCCAGTACGATCTACAAGCTGACCAAGAGCGGGGATATTCTGCTCTTCAACCAGGAAAACCAGGCATTTGCGGCCTCCGGCGTCTATGAAAAAACCGGGGAAAATGTCCTAGGCATTCTGCAAGATTACCACAAACGTAATCCGCTTCTCTTTGGCATCCCGAAGGAAGAGCTGAGAAGCAAACTTTCTTCCGGGATGGATCCAAGGTTATTCTCCTTTTTAATAAACGATCTGGTTCAATCCAAAAGGCTTGTGCCTGAAAAGGAACTCCTGCGCCTGCCCGGTCATAAGGTGGATTTGCAGGTGGATGAAAAGGGTCTGAAGGATAGGATAGAAAAGATATACCTTGAAGCGGGCTGGGAGCCGCCCTCGCGTAGCGCAGTATCAGAGCTTCTGGGGAAAGACGGCGCGCAGACCGGAAAATTTATTGACCTCCTCATCCGGGAAAATATATTGGTAAAGGTCAAGGAAGACCTCTGTTTCCATCACAGGCCCTTAGCTGAACTTAAAGACCGCATCGTAGATTTTCTCAGAAGGCATCAGGAAATAACCCCGGGCCAGTTCAAAGAGGTGACCAACCTTTCACGCAAGTACATGATCCCCCTCCTGGAATACTTCGATGCCACAAAAGTCACCATCCGGGTGGGGGATAAACGGGTGCTGCGGGAAAAAAGTAGATAAGCTTGCATAACCAGCGAAAACTTTCGGTATTTCAAGGCCTTTCATATTAAAAAGGAAATCTTCCTTTTCAGCCAAAAAAATACAAGTCTTTTTCTCTGCAATTTCCTCGAAAAGATAATAGGTAGGAGAGATTAAATGCGCCCTCTGGCCATAAAGTAAAAACAATTGGCGGAGTATAAGTTCAGAGCCTGCATTTATGTGGATATTTTCCACAGGAACCTTAACATAATCTGATATTCTCTCTTTCAGCTTCCATGAATAGGGTTCTGTATAGTGATTGCCCAGACGGATCTCTTTCCTGGCCGCCTCTATGGCTTCATCTATGGGGGGAAGAGGGTTTTCGCAGAGGGCCAAATGTATACCCTCAAGAGGAAACCCTCCTTTTTCTAGCCTGCTTTTCTTCATAAGGTCTCGCCCGCAAGGTCAGCCTTAAGGTCCTTTTTCGGGGCTTCGTTATCATAGCCAACGGTAATCTTCATATCGGAGCCTGTTCAAAATTTTTAATGGTTATTGAGTTAGCTCCGCAAAAATTGGCTAATATGTTGAAATATCAGCATTTTTTCAAGCACAAGGCTTCAGCGAAAATATTGTTAAAAATCTTTAAAATTCAAGGGATTGGCCGTTTGGTAGCTGAGTTAACTCAATAGTCATAAAATTTTTTCTTAGTCTTTCTTCTCTAGCTCTTCAATGCGACATCGGATCTCAGCCAGCACTTGGGTTCGGGGTTTGAGGAAAGTGCGATTTAGTGTTTTCCAGGCTTGCATACATAAAGCAAAGAATCCACCCACCAAACCGGCGCTACCGGCTCCAACCGGGCAACCAACCCGCCCGCAAAAAGGACATACGGCGAACATCGCATACAATCCTGAAAAGGCAAGTCCCCAACGGAGAAGGCGAAATAATGGACCAAGAAGCGGGTGCATTCTGGCAGCTATCCTGTTATTCTCTTTGGCCACTGAATCGTTATCATTCATAGGAGCTCCTTAACAATTAGTATAAGTTGTCCTTTAATAAAAGGCTACTATCTTTCTTTCTTAAGGCATGGATCCTGGTTCCTGTGTATGTTGTCCAGTTTGAAGAGATTGCCGGATATCCATTTTGCTCCTTAAACGCTCCCCTTGGGGCAGGGTGCCTGTCGTGGATTGCCCGTTATCGAGCCAGACTGGCGGCATCAAAGACCGAGGGTAAAAATTAAGCTTATAACGGAGCCTCTTGCAAAACTGTTTGTCATCCCCGAATGCCTCTATCGGGGATATGGTTTTTCAA
>QYQD01000192.1 GCA_007280345.1 Deltaproteobacteria bacterium
CATCGGTTAAATAGATTGACGAATAAAAAAAATCCCTTATATAATTGGTAAAAAGCTGTAAAATAAAAAAATCGTCACGGCGGACAACTGGACCTGTTACAATGCCGTCAACTTACTCTAAAAAAGCGACCGACGATATGGAAAAACAAAAAATTTTGGCCGTAGATGATGATCCGTTTATTCGGGCTCTCCTGGCAGAGATTATGGACAAGCTGGGACATGAATGTGATGTGGCTGAAGATGGCCTGGCTGCCCTGGATAAACTAGCCGCCGGTTCTTACACCATCGTAATCACAGACATAAAAATGCCCCGTTTGGACGGGGTTGAATTAACCAAAAGAATAAAAGAAAAGTACAACAACACGGATATAATAGTTATTACTGCCTACAATGCAGACTACAAATACACCGATGTAATAAGGGCTGGGGCCAGCGATTTCATATCCAAGCCTTTTAATATAGATGAACTGGAAGCCAAATTTAACCGCATCATTCGTGAAAGAACCTTGCGCCATGAATTGGAAACCATTTCTATAAGGGATGAACTAACGAATATCTATAACCGGCGACATTTCAACGTCAAACTGGAAGAGGAATCTTACCGGGCGTACCGCCAAGGCTACAATCTATTTCTTATCCTTATGGACATAGATGACTTTAAAGACTTTAACGATCAAAAGGGCCATCAAGAAGGGGACATTCTACTTCACAAACTGGGCGAGGTAATCCTGTCTTCCGTGCGCGAAAACGTGGACTGGGGGTTTAGATACGGTGGGGATGAATTCGCTGTTATTGTCACTCAAGCCAGTGCAGACCAGGCCAAGAAGATAGCCGAACGTATCCAGACAAAATACAATGCTGAACACTTGGAGCCAACTTCCTTGAGCATTGGCCTGGCTAAGCTCATCTACAGCCCCAGCCTAACCCCACAAGAAAATATGGATATCCTCATCCGTGCCGCAGACAAAGCCCTTTACAACGCAAAAAGCGCAGGAGGCGATCGAATTACTTTAGCCGAAGTTTAAAAAAGGCGCCTTGCCCGGTGCCCTGAAAGGAAAAGACAAAATGCCCACGTATGAATATCAATGTATGAAATGCAATGAAGTCTTCACGGTAGTGTTAAGCCTTGCGGAACATGAAAAGAAAAAGGCCTCCTGCCCAAAATGCAAAAGTAAAAAGGTCAAACAGCAGATTAGTCACTTTATGACCAAGACTTCCAGAAAAACCTAGATAAGTGATTGGAATGGACAGGTGAGCCGAACATCCTTCTGAAGGCTGAAAGCTGATTGCTGATAGCTATCGTGCGGATGCCGGGCTTCGTGTGAACAATACAGCCTCCCGGAAATTCAAGGTCCCGCTATAAATTGCCCTACCCGTAATAACTCCTTCTACGCCGTAATCTTCTATGGCTGCGATTTTTTTAATATCATCCAGTGTCGAAACCCCGCCGGCGACGTAAATAGGCACGCCTACCGAACGGGCCATATCTTTTGTAGCTTCAATATTGGGGCCGGTCTGCATACCATCGCGTTTGATATCGGTAAAAATGATGGCCCGCACTCCAAAATCTTCGTATTTTTGGGCCAGCGTCAGGACATCGGTATCCGTTGTCTCTGTCCACCCTTCGACAGCCACTTTTCCATCTCTGGCATCGATTCCAACCACAATCCTGCCCGGAAAGATGCGGCACATCTCCTTCACCAGGTCTGGATTTCTGTGGGCTACCGTGCCCAGAATGACCCTATCTACACCCCAGGAAAGATATGCCTTAATGGTCTCACTATCACGGATACCGCCACCAACCTGCACCGGTATTTTTAACGCCGAAAGGATATTTTTGATACTTTCGTGGTTTACCGGTCTTTGGGTTACAGCGCCGTCTAAATCCACAATATGCAGCAATTCTGCCCCATCTGATTCCCATCTCAGCGCCATCTCCACCGGGTTGTTGGAAAATACCGTTTCCTGAGCCATATCGCCCTGTCTCAGGCGAACACATCGGCCTTGTTTCAAGTCTATGGCCGGCACAACAATCATAACGTTATAGGTAGTACTTCCTTCATGCTGATCAGTTCACTCCCATTATAAAGTGTTCAATGAACTACCCCCAGCAAGCTACGGGGTATCACGCATCTGTTTTTCACAATCTAACCGTAGCAAACTTCGGGGAATTTAACCAATAACTCCCGAAAATCTCGTAATCGGTATAATCTGTGTAATCTGCGTAATCTGTGGATTAGACCTGTCGCTATCGAGGGAAATCCGCCATCACTTTATCCATACCTTCTCTGGCCAGTTCGTCGGCCGTAAGCCATTTAAACCCTCTCTTGAGGTAGGAAGGAAGCCTGAGTATATTTTCCATTAAAGAGGTCTGTGTCTCATCAAAGCGCCCCTTCCATATAATAACGCCGTCAGAAGTCCGCACCAGATGCAGATCAAAAGCCACAGAGGCAGGGCGCTGGACACTATAAGTACGGCCTTCCCGTTCTTCATACCGGAATATCCGTCCATACAATACAGCGTCAGTCCCTGACTTCTCGCCAACCCTTTGCAAAATCTTCGTATACGGCACGCCTCCCGACCTGGCCAAGGCATCCGCCCACAACCCCTTACTCTGCCCGAGCGTTAGCAGGATAATATCCGGCTTGTCCTTCAACTTCTCAAAGAGCAGGTCAGACAGAACAGTTTCCGCCTTGGGCTCAATATGTCCCCCTTTGTAGGCGCTACCACAAACGCTGCAGGTCACATATTGTTGGCCCGCCTCTCCTGCTACTTCAGCCTCAAAAGGGAGAACCGCTATTGTCTTTGCCGTCAATCCGGCTTTCTTATCTAACTCAGTATGCTTACCGCCGCAGCCAATACATGCAGAACACAAAATCCAAAGCGCAGTCACCCAAAAACAGATTTTCCCTATGCTATTCATTGTACTCCCTCACTTGGAGCCGCTAACACTAAATAAGACCCTTGGTTGAAATTACACCGCTAACCCGGCCATCTAAGCTGGCAGCCATGTCCAAAGCCCTTCCCAGGGCCTTGAAAACAGCTTCAATTATATGGTGGGCGTTTCGGCCATATATAACATTAACATGAAGGGTAATACCACCGTGCGTGGCAAGGGCTTGCAGGAACTCAGGGACCAATTGTGTGTCAAACATCCCTACCTTGCTCTGTCTCATTTTAACATTATAGACCAGCAATGGCCTGTTGGAGATATCTATTGCCACCTGGCACAATGCCTCATCCATCGGAACGATGGCCTGCCCATAGCGCCTTATCCCCTGTCTTTCACCCAAGGCCTCCCGCAAGGCGTCTCCCAGACATATGCCAATATCTTCAACGGTATGATGGAAATCTACTTCTATATCTCCCCTGGCCCTTAGGACCAAGTCAAAAAATCCATGGGCGGCAAAAAGGGTGAGCATGTGATCGAGAAAGGCAATACCGCTATTGATATCGCTTTTACCCTCTCCATCCAGGCTGAATTTCAGAGAAATATCCGTTTCCTTCGTCTTTCTCTCTACTTTGGCCTTACGCCTTGGCTTCTTGTTCATGAATCTACCCTGTGAGTATCCTTGTGACAAAAACCAATTGACTTTATTAGGCTTTTGGCTATAGTCTTTAAACCAATCGCCTGTAAAAGTAAATTAAAAAGTGTCTCCTGAACTATTTTATGGATTATAAGAAAAACCTCATTTTTAACATTATAACGATAATTGTCAGCATATCGGCTGTTACTTTTTCGGCTTATGCCCTCTGGCGGCTGGATCAATCCCAGAAAAAATGGGGAGAGATGGATAATGCCATAGCCACCGCTCAACTGCGTATAGACAAACTCGAAACCCACCTTCTTAACATGGAACTTACCAACTTTATTAACATTACCAGCGCCCGCTTATCCTTAAATCTCAACAGGCAGTTTGTGTTCTATGGCTTGGTTAACCAACTCCCATTGACCCATGATGTAATCATCTCCCTCTACACGCGGGATGATTTTTTCAAGACCGAAGATCCGGAATTAAAAAAATTCATCATTAATCTTGTCAAACAACATACAGAAACCGTCTTACAAACAGTAAAGGTAACCAGCGGGATAACCGGAACCAAAGTAGATCATCTCACTATAAATTTTCTCGATAACACGGACTCTAAAAACATACTGGCACAATACAAAAACAAAAAACTCAAGGTAAAAACAAACAATACCTTCACCCCGGTATCCATCCAGAAATAACCATCTGTAACTTTTCCCCCATTTTATCAGTCAGTTAGAAATATTCGTCTTTATTTGTTTAAGTTGGTACAAATCATTGCCGATATGACAATAGAACGCTGGCAACTACTAAAAATGATGAACTCGTAAAAAATCAAAAATTGGACGGCACAGTAAAAAGCTCTCCGCTGGGGGCGGACAACGCAGCAAATGGACTTTTTACGAAGCCGTCAAAAATAACAGTAGAAGATTCCTTATGGAAAGTCCTTTAAAATTTTACCATAGAAAAATACGTCAGGTCCCGTGCATGACAAAACTTGACAAAATTATAGAAACCTTACGTCGCAACTTCCATTTCAAAATCAAAATATTCCCCCTGGAAAAAATTCCCGACGCTATAACCTGGGCGGAGCGAGGTTTCATATCCATACACGAAAACTACCTTTCGCGGCGAAAAAAGTCTTATCACATTATATCTACAGATAAAGCAAGGCTTCTTCGCCTCTGCCGGGAACTTTCCATACCGGAAGACTCTATACGGTCTTCGGACTTTTATAAATTTTGGCACACAAACTGGATTCCGGAAAATGAAGGATGCAAGGCAAGAAAGTAGATACTCATTACCTTTTTTGCAAACTAAACGAACACATACAGACTAGCCGGCCTTCCTAACTCCATCCTGTATCTCCTTAAATTCATTACACATTCTCTTTCTGGTCTGCGTTATTTTCTCTATGGAAGAAATAAACATGCGCTGTTTCCGGGGCGGCCACTTCTCGATAACTTCCAGTAAGGGTTCACAGTACCACCAATTACAGCGATGCGGCCGCATGGCGCGGGTCAGGATGCAACCCCGTTCCGACAGGAACTGGCACGGCTCCTCATCTCTCAGACCATCCCTGAAAGGGGGTAACTCCAGCCCCAGCGCCGCCAAATAAATCAGGTCACACCAGTCAAACCGGCCATTTAGATTCGTACAGTTTGAACTTTTGCAGTGGGGACAGACTTCCGATGTCATTTCCTGGATCAGCGGGTCTGTAGCCTCAATACCGGTCTTTACCTCCAGAGCCAGGCGACGGATATTTTCCGCTTCACGCGGATAAGATTCAAAAATGAACCGGACATCTCTATATACTTCTCTTAGTTCTTCTGACGTAGTTAGAGTTGCCGTCACCACCACTAATCCCTTGACCAACCCTTTAATTTCGTGATATTTTCTCTAACATGTTGGATTGACATGCTTATATTTGATGAGATTGAGACGAATGTCAAGCCGGTTAAGTTCAAGAAACAATGAGGGCATCGCCATAAATATAGTGAAGGTGAAATGATGAGAAAAAAAGCTCAAATAGAACTCCCCAAAGATAAAATTACATCATTCTGCAGTAACCATCACATCCGAAAGCTTTCTCTCTTTGGTTCCGTTCTTCGGGATGATTTCGGGTCAGGGAGTGATATAGATATACTGGTGGAATTCGAACCTGAAAAGGCGCCGAGTTTCTTCCGTCTGTTTGATATGGAAGATGAATTATCTGCCATGTTAGGTGGACGGAAGGTGGACCTCCGCACACCTGAAGATTTAAGCCGCTATTTCAGGGATAAAGTTTTAGCTACGGCGGTGGTACAATATGCAGCGTGATGATATTGCTTATGTCCGCCATGTTCTTGATGCCGCCCGATAACATGATGCAAGATACCAGGGGCATCCAATCTCGCTAATCTTGGCATAGTCCCTATATCTCATAAACGCATCCGCATGTTAAGCACGTTCTGCACGAACAATTTTTCGCACAACTTAGAATCTTAAGGGCGTTCCACTCACATACCCTCACATACCGGCGGCACTAGCCGTCCGGTGGAAGGTGGAATGATTGGTTGGACAATATTTTTTATTTTATTTAATGATTTTTTGTAATTACCTTTTTCAAGCTCGTGCTCCCATATCCGAACGACTCTCCAATTTCTGGTTCGGAATGTTGCATTGATTATACCGTCCCTCTTTTTGTTCCTGTTGACCTTGTCAACCCAATAATCTTTATTTGTCGCAGGAATACGGCAATGATCTTTGCAGCCATGCCAAAAACAACCGTCTACAAATATTGCCAAGCGGCTTGTTAAGAAAACAAAATCAGGCTTGCCAATTACGAGATAATTACGCCTCCATCCCGTAAGGCCGTAGTCTTTGAATAATTTTATGAGCTTGAGTTCGGTTGATTTGTTGCCTCGCGCCTTTACATTTCTCATGATGCGCGAGCGTTCTTTGGCACTGACTGAATCCATTTCTAAAGGATTTCCACCCAAGATTCATCGAAATTGATTGATTTCAGTATGGAATCTCGTTCGAGTTGCGGTGGCTTTTTTATTTTTATGGCAAGTCGGTTTTGAGGGACATTTTCTATAATTGTGAATTGTGAACCATGTGGCTGCCAAGTAAAGAGATGGTTGTTAGATGATGTGTCTAACCCCTCAAGATTATTGCGGTTATTCCATTGCCACCAGTATCGGTCATGGGGGTATATAATTGTTTCAAACTCAAATGCGGCCAACTCAAGCAAATCGTCTGACTTTATAAGGACAACGGTTCTGACATGCTTATAAAGTTTACGAATGCTGGCAACGCGCTCGTTCCAAATAGAGAGAATCTTTTCACCAAGTTCGTTTGGGTCGCATTCGCTGATTTCTTTATCTCCGAACGAGTAAACTGGAGAGTTGCGTCCTGATATGAGACGGACTTTTGAAACTGCTGATGGTCTCCGGGTTTTAACAGTTTTAGCACCCCAAGCCGTTTGCTCCAACACGATGTCATCAAGGCCAACATTTGATGGTTTCCATTGCGCGCCAACTAACCTGGCAAAGATTTCTTCCCAATCCTCGCCTTCTAATCGCGCTGTGTCACCTCTGGAAATGATAAGATATACGACTTCTTTTCCTAAATCCAACGCAAAGCGTTTTGGAAAATCGTTAAGCGGGTATGGAGGTTTGTATTTTTCGACGGTTCTTAATTTTGGGGAGGCGCTCATATTTTTTTTCTTTCTCAAAGAATCGCAGTTGGCCGTCAATAATTAATTTGTCTGTTTGATAAATGTCAGATGAAGCATGCCAGTTAACGGCATTGAAAACCTTTTCAATAACAGCTTGAGCAACTGGTATCGGGAGACTGTTGCCTGCCTGTTTTCGAGTTTGGCTATAATTGCATACTATTTTGAATGACTCAGGAAATCCTTGCAAGCGGAGCATTTCTCTTGGTGTTAAGCGTCTCTCGCCGTTCACAAGGAGATAGTTATATGATGCGCCTGCCCTTAATGCGCATGAAAATGGATATGCGCTGATGTTGCCAGCTTTGTTTTCATGCCATATTGTCGGCTCTTTAGTTGGTGCTTGTTTGCTCAATCTTTTATTGCGGATATGTTCTGTGGCGTAATAATGATCTGATACGTTATCTTCTAAAATCTCGTTTAAAGGTTTCATTGGTATTTTGTTGTTTGGCCAATCAAAACACACTGGTTCACGAAAGCCAACAATAAAAATCCGTTCCCTTTTTTGTGGCAAGCCGAAATCAAGGGCGTTAAAAACTTTGTATGTGGCGTAGTAGCCGAGTTCTTTCAATGTTTCTATAATGCGCTTGATGGTTTTCCCATTGTTATGCCCAACAAGCAATTTTACATTCTCAAGAACAATAGCCGTTGGCTTTTTCACTTCCACTATGTTGGCAATATTAAAAAACAACGTGCCGCGTGTGTCTTCAAAGCCTTTCATATTCCCTATGATACTGAAGGGTTGGCAAGGAAATCCGGCAAGAAGAATTTCATGGTCGGGTATTGATTCGGCAGCTATCTGTGTAATGTCGCCTTGGGGAATTTCGCCAAAATTTTCTTTATAGACTTTTTGACATTCCCCGTCTATCTCGCTAGTAAAAACACAGTCAACAGCCAGTTTACATTTTTGCGCCGCGTTTTGAATTGCATAGCGAAATCCGCCGATCCCGGCGAAGAGGTCAATAAATCTTATTGGGTATTTTTTTTGATGATTTACACTTTTCATGTTAGGAATATATCATAAAGGTTAGAATGGTTCAAATTTATCTTTGTAGTTTTCATTTTGCCGTCCAACGCTAAGCTCAGTGAATCGAACCACTGAATCTCATCTAAATGCAAAAAACTGATTTGCAAAACTCAAACTATCACCTGCCCAAAAAGCGCCGTGTGGTTCGATTTCACTGCAGCGCGTTGTTAGGCTATTCATGTCTAAGTTCCTTTCAGCAAAGAAATCTTTTCAACTATCTCTTCAAGCACAGTTATTTTTTTATCTTTTGCATATACACTTTTGATAAACCTTGCTGCTGCCTCGGGATTTTTTAGGACACTCGACGGTTTTTCATATCCCAATTCCTCAGCTATTTCTTCCCTGATACTATCGAACAACTCATCTACAGCTGTTTTAAGTTCCGTTTCTAACTTGTCATGGAATACGGCCCATGTTTCCTGTATCTGTGTTTCCGGAAAATCAACAATATCTACACTAGCCAGCCTCTGCAGAATTGCATTTGAAGTAATCGCTTTTCCTTTTTTTGTGCCCGTGTGATTCGAATCGCCATCAAATATAAAATAGGTTGGTATTTCCAGCCCTCGAAACGCTACAACTGGACGATCTATATTGTTCTTGCCATCGGCTGGCACTATAACAATTCCAAGGCCATCCCAGTTTTTATTAAGATGTTGCTGTACTGCCCAAAGAATTGCAACATCCGACAATCCCTCCACTACGACTACAACGTCGGCAAAAAACCCCTCATTCACTACTGACGTCATAACTGGAGCTGCATGGGCCATAAAACTTGTTTCAGTAAATGTAGCTGGATCTTTCCCAGTAATTTCAGCCAACTTTTCCGATGCTTCGTTTCGAGAATACTGCGTCACTTTTGTCTGAAGAACGTCAGTCCCATCGACTGGACACTTTTGTGCCAGCCGTACTTTGTCAAATCGATCCAGGTCAATAAAATACGGGGAATGTGTAGCATAAAATATCTGTGTTCGAGGATCAGCCTTATCTGCCGGGGGGGCTGTCAACTTCATCATGACAGTGGAGAGATATCTACTTCTAGCTGGATGAAGGTATAGCTCTGGTTCCTCAATAGCCAATATAAGATCAGGTAAACGTAGCGTTGCTGGCACTGTGTCTGCCTCTCCAGTCTTATCAGCCTCGGGTGACATATCTGTAATTGAAAGCTGTTGTAATAGAGCGAATATGAGAGCCCTTTGCAGGCCATGGCCTGTGTAACTGATTGGGCATTTGAAATTATCTTCAACTAAAGTTGCGATTGCTGGCGGAAGGTTTATCTTGGGTGGAACAACCTCACCAAATGCGAGGTCAATCTCTGCTCCGGGTGCATATTGGGCAAGAAGGCCGGTAATAATCCCTGCTAACTTACCTAATTCTTCAAGATTGTTTGCGCTATATACTTCCTTTACTCTTTTATCAAATTCTTCATTGAGCTTTCTAACATCAGGTCGCTTATTAACACTTCGTGCTACGAGTACATCGATTAGTTGGAGGATAACCCCCTTACGATCAGCTTCTGCTGCTGCATCACGAACGGCAGGTATAAGTACAAACTTCGTATACTTATCTAGCTTCCCTCCGCCGATGTTTCGTGGCCCGAGGAATTGCTGGGGAGTTTCAAAGGTTTCAAGCAGGCTGGGATGTAATGCCTCATACTCATCCATAGCGGTATCAGCATCAGTTGCCTTTGTTACTTTAGGACCGAGGCCATTATATTTTCCAGACTCTACCAATTCATTATATTTTGACTTCTTAGGATTGGCCGTCTCCTTCCGAATTTCATGGAATTCAGGAATCTGCATTGAAGCACCATAATACTTTGAGCCTCCGGAATTTATTACTTTAGTAACAGTAAGCTTGTCATCCTTTATATGAGATTTAAACTCTTCTTTTTCATCATCCCTAAGGTTGCCGTACGTTATACGTATTTTTATTTCTGATTCTACATCCTTAGCAAAATAGTCATATTCTGTAATCTGAGCAGCTATGTTGTAAAAGACATCCAGTGCATACAGAATGGTTGACTTACCAGTACCATTTCGACCAATGATGGCCATGAGCTCATCACAATTAATATTGACGTCCCTTAGAGATCGAAAATTTTCAATATGAATATTTTCTATAATCATTAGATATTCATTGTGCCATTATTTTTGTTGCCTAACAGCGCAATCAGCGGAAAGTTGTCCGTCATATCACCCCCTATAGGCGGACGGATTTTCCGCTTATCAAGACATTGAATGCAAAATATGGAAAAGTTGCCTGTTTGGTGTCCGCTTATTGCTTTTTTTCTTGTTGGTTTCCATATATTGCGATGTTATATGTTAGGATATGGAAAGTCAAAAGGAAAATAGACCAAAGTTCCGCCCGAATCCCAAACTCAAACTTATAGACCAACTGCGCGAGGTTCTTCGTTATTACCACTACGCCTATCGTACTGAACAGACTTATTGCCAGTGGATACTTCGCTATATCCATCATTTCGGCGGCAAGACCCATCCGAACTGGCCTCCCTTGCTTTTACCCCTGTGATATTGTACCTTTCATCCTGAGAAGAGCTGAAAGCTGAACGGTAAATGCTGATGCAAATGGACTACTTAACCGCTCGTACCACCCAAGAATTACAGACTAAAATCATTGAACAGGCTGATGAGGATACGCTCATCCTCACCCCGGGTCGCCGTCTGGCCAGGCGGCTGCGCCATGCCTTCCGTATGGCCCAAATTGAACGCGGTCGGCGGGCCTGGTTACCACCAAAGATAGTAACCCTGAATTCCTGGTTAAACGAGACATGGCTTGAATCCTGGCCGGAGGAATGTATCATTTCGGATATAGCATGCCTTTGCCTCTGGAAAAAAGCGGTTGAGGAAACAGCCCTGCCCGAAGGCCTCGAATCTGACATTGGACTATATCGACTTCTCGATGAGACCTATTCTGCAATCATCCGCCACAAGATACCGCCACTACCCAGGGATTACCTCTCCCCCCTTATTGGATGGCGGCAGAAGGTCATTGAAGTATTCGAAGGTCGCCTGAGGGCAAAAGGATACGTCCACCCGACCTTTTTGCCTGTGCTTATAAAAGATAAACTAAAGGGCGGTATTTATGCTCCGCCCAGGCGGATTCTCTGCGTCGGCTTTGAGTCTCCGGCGCCGGTCGAAAACGACCTCCTGACCAGTCTGGCTAAAGACCATGGGGCTGTAGTCTGCTCCACAGAATCACCTGTCTGCCGTGCCAACGGCACAGGCAGGAACGAACCGCCCTACATAAAGGCCGTGGGCCTCCCGGACGTGGAGCAAGAGGTTATGTGGCTGGCCCAGGATGTGCTGGAAAAGGCACAGGACACGCCACTGCACCGGATCGGAGTAGTCGTACCCAATATGAGCGCCTACGCACCGCTTGTATCCCGGGTATTCCAGGAATTGGTCGGCAGCCCAACGGTTGAAGAAGGGGGAAACTACAATATCTCCCTCGGAGAATCACTTTTCAGTCAGCCCCTCATCCAGGCTGCCCTCTTACCCCTACGTCTTATGCTCGAAGGTGAAGGGCGGGACCTTTTTCTGGCCCTGTTACTTTCTCCCTATTATGGCCTCTGGGGCCGCCACCGGAATATCCTTGCTCAAGCGGACCGTGTCTGGCGCGAATACTCTATCGATCAGGGTCTCAGTGATCTACTGTATATCCTGCAAAAAAAGAAACCGGAAATTTTATCATTTATCCACCCCCCCGGCCATGACCTGGCCGGCCTTCTTAGAGGCATCCCGGGGAAGCGAACAGGAGACGGGTGGATTGAAGCGCTTTACCGCCTGTGGGATATAATGCAATTCCCGGCTATAAATAACGAAGATGAAGAAAGGGTATCCAGGCACCTTCAGGAAAATCTGGCTGTACTAGCCTGCGACCTGGGAGAGGAGAAAATAGACGCCTATACCTTTTATGCGTGGCTTAAATATGCCCTCGAGGAGACTAAGGTCAATGTCCCCGGATATGAAGAAGCAGGTATCCAGGTCATTGGTCTAATCGAGTCCCGCGGCCTGTCTTTTGATCATCTCTATGTAGTTGGCCTTTCAGCCGGAAGCCTCCCCCAACCGGTACGCCATTTTCCTTTGCTCACCAGAGAAGAGAAAAGTCTGGTACAGGGGGCTACAATTGAGAGTCAGTATTTGTTTGCTGAGCAGGCCTTCGCCCATTTGATGACAGCGTCCCAGGCCATCACCCTTACCCGCCCTCTGGAAGAAAAAAGCGATCCCCTGCCTGCATCTCCTTTCTGGCCGGAAGGTGAAGAAAATACCGCGGTTAACTACTGGCTGGAGCCGGGGCGGGCCTCTCTGCGGGCCGGATGGTTACGCCAGGCCCACGAAGGCTGGCGGGACCACCCGATCCCCTACCCGACTGAAGATACACCGCTCGTACCTGCGCCCCTTCCAGATGAACTGTCAGTGACAGCTATAGAAAAAGCTATATCCTGTCCCTTTAAATTCTTTGCCGATACCGTATTGCGGCTAAGTGAGCTGCCGGAACCAACTATCGGCATTTCATCCCAGGAAAAGGGGAACAGACTGCACCGGCTCTTTGCCCTGTTCACAAGCCGGATGCGCCAGCAGGGCGTCTTCCTTACCGACGCAGGACAAAGTGAATCCATACTGAAAGAGTGTATAGCTGAGGCGCTGGCCGACGTCACAGATAATCCACACTGGCAGATTGAAAGGGAACGCTGGTCAGGGCTACTGGCCACCTGGCTCTGCCTGGAAAGAAAGCGGAAAGAGGAAGGCTGGCGCTGGCTCCTCGAAGAGGCCAATTTTTCGAGCCTGCAAAACGCCTCCTGGCCATTTACTCTCCATGGTCGCATCGACCGGATAGATATAAACGATGGGGAACGCAAGATCTGTTGCTGGGACTATAAGACCGGCAGCGCCCCTCCGCCCGTAGATATACATACCCACTTTCTTGCCCCTCAGCTCCCCTTGTATCTTCTGGCCCTCCGAAGTGGAAAGATTTCCCTGCCGGTTTCACCTGAAAATCCCCCTGTATCCCCCTTTTCCAAAGGGGGACTTTGGCTTTCCCCCTTTTCCAAAGGGGGAAGTAATGAGATCCCCCCGTTAGCAAAGGGACAAACCAATCACCCCCCTTTGACAAAGGGGGGCGAGGGGGGATTATCTTCATTGTCCTTTGTGTCGCCATGCGATATGTGTGTTTCATTGCAATACTTGACGGCCGGGTATATCAGCCTGAAATCCGAGGGAGAAGTCCAGTTCGGCGAGCCGGTCAAAGAGGAAGCGGGTTGGGAGACCTGCCTTTCCGCCTGGGAAAAAGAGATCACCAGTCTCGGCCAACGGCTTAGCGCCGGTAACTTCCCGGCTGATCCCAAACCAATACCTAAAGGCAACAGGAACGGGGCCTGCCAATACTGCCCTTACCTGACCCTTTGCACTTATTGGAAAAAAGAGGAAGAAAACGACCATGTCTAAAGAACCAGCGGATACACAAACCCGCATCCGCGCCTTATCTCCGGCCGAAAGCTTTCACGTCGAATCCCCGGCCGGTGCAGGTAAAACCTCTCTTCTAACCGCACGGTTTATCCGCCTTCTTTCTGTCGTCGATCATCCGCATGAGATACTGGCCCTTACCTTTACCAATAAGGCGGCAAATGAGATGCGAGAGCGCATCGGCTTTCTTCTGCGACAGGCGGAAAAGGGTGCATCGGGCGATGCACCCTGGGTCAATAGCCTTTTGCCCCATGCGCAGGAGGCGTTAAAAAGGCACGCGCGCCATATCAACCTGCTTAAGTCCCCGGATGGCCTCCGTATCATGACCTTTCACAGCTTCTGTCTCCTCCTGATCAGACAATCCCCCTGGGAGGCGCAGGTACCCTTTGATGCGGTTGTTGCCGGGGACGAAGATCAGGGGGATTTGCTCACCGAGGCCGTTCGAAATACTCAGCAACAAATCTTCGCCCTGCCGCCGGAAGACCCGCTGCGTCAGGCGCTGAAACAGCGTCTCCTCCACATGAACAACAACTGGCCTGCCCTGGAAGCCGAACTAAGGCAGCTCATTGCCAGGAGAGACCTCCTGGCCGACCTTATCACCGAGGTAAAAGCAGCGCCGGATAAAGATCATCTTGACCGGGTTTTGACCGGACGTCTGAGCGCTTTTATTTCCTACAGATTGGCAGAATTGCGAAACTCTTTTCCGGCTACGGAACTGGGTGGTAACTGGTCCTTTCTTCAAGCCCACCTGCATGAAAATAATCCCCCCTCACTCCCCCCGGCCTCCATCCCTGGTTCAGCCTGGGATGATCTGCCGGACTGGCTGGTCATAGGCAACCTGTGTCTCACCAAAAACGGTAAGCCCCGGAAGCAGTTCAAGATCGCAGACGGTTTCTGCAAAAACTTTGGAGGAACGCCCTGGGCAGAATGTATTAAGAACTTACCGGAAAGGGTGGTTTCACAGCTCCGTTCACTTAGAGAACTGCCTTTGCCTGATACGCCGCTTACCGACCTGGAGGCGCTCTTTGACCTTATCCTTATGGTCGGCAAAACCATGCAGACTTATGACGCACTATGTCGAAGGCGCGGGGTTATGGACTATGTAGAATTGGAATTGGCAGCCCTGCGTGCCCTTGGCGGTGAAGATACCCCCGCTGATCTCCAGCTACTTCTCGACCGGAAGATACAGCATATCCTTGTTGATGAATTCCAGGATACAAGCCGCAACCAATGGCATCTCCTGCGGCGCCTTTGCGCCGGCTGGCAACCGGGCGACGGCCGCACTGTTTTTATCGTCGGCGATCCCAAACAGTCCATCTATGGGTTTCGCAAGGCCGAGGTATCCATTTTCATGGAGGCCAGGGAAGGCATCCCCATCCCCGGCCAGGGCTATCTAAAACTCACCCCCGTCTATTTGACTACAAACTTTCGTTCCTGTGCCGGATTGATCGATTTTACGAATGAAGTCTTCGGCCAGACGGTCATGGCCCGTCCGGATGAAGAAGCGGATGAAGTGCCTTACCAGGCATTTCTACCCGCACCGGGCAAAGAAGGCAGTGGCAGAATTGTCCTGGCGACCTTCACCAAAAATGATGGCTCGCCGGATGAAGCCAGATTCCGGGAAGCAGGTTGGCTGGCTGGAGAAGTAAAAAGAATTTCGGCAAATTGTGACGGTAAAACCATAGGCATTCTGCTCCCGGCCCGCACCTATCTGGCTGCTTATCTTAAGGCTCTTACCAGAGAGGGCCTTAAGGTGCAGGTTCAAGAAGGAATCTTACTAAAAGAACGCCCTGAAGTAGCGGATATGCACTCCCTGGCCCTGGCCCTGGTAAGGCCCCACGATGACCTGGCCTGGGCCTCGCTCCTCCGTTCCGCCTGGTGCTGGGTAGGTTTAGATGTCCTCTACGAGATCTCCAAGCAGAACGGAATAAGTTGGTCACAAAAAATTGAAAGGGTTAACTACAGCGCCGTCGCCCCGGAAACATTAAAAAACCTGTGGGAATCCATCGCCCTCTACTCACCACAAATAGGACGTCAGCCACTGACCGAGGTCGTAGGTGCAATATGGGAAGGTGTAAACGGCCCGGCCGCAGTATGTACCCGGTTTGGACCGGCAGGGGTGGAAAATTGTCGCCGGTTTCTAAAAATCCTGACGGATGCTGAGGCCGGTATCCCGGAAGAGACCCTCTCCCGCCTTAACTTATTACTGGAAACCGCCTATGCCCCGCCGGATCCCCTCTCCGTTCGTTCACCGGTACAGATAATGACCGTCCACCGTGCCAAGGGGCTGGAATTTGATGTTGTCTTCCTTCCCTACCTGGACTGGAACCCATTAGGGGGCGCCGGTAAAGACTCGCCGCCTTATCTCTTGGAACGTCTGCCCGGCTCCGCAGGCGAGCACCTTATCGCCCTGAGCCCTGACCGGCGACTAAAGAAAGAGGATAAGACCTATAACCTCCTGAAAGACATCTTTAAAAAACGCCAACTGGGTGAATCTAAACGCCTCTTTTATGTAGCCGCAACCCGGGCTAAAAAGGAACTTTACCTGAGTGGCCTGGCCACAGACCGGGACGGCGAATCTTCGGCCACGAAAAACTCCTTCTTGTCCTACCTCCTGGCACACACTGGACTGAAGGCCAGGGTTGAATACCTGCCGAACCCTGTCCTCTCCGCAACAGATGTGGCAGCCCCGGCTATTTTAATTAAGTCAGAACTCCCGGAGCCTATTCTCTTTACTCCGGAAAGGCTGCCCTATCAGGTAATTTCCCCTTCCAGCCTCAAGGGAGAAATGCCCCTGCGGGAGAGCGGTTCAAATACACATCCGCCACAGATTTCGGACTACCACCTGGCCCGTGGGACGGTAGTTCATCGTCTTTTTGAACATCTGAGTAAAAGAAAGACCCTTCCGACAGAAAGGGCCGTGGCTGTGGCCATGTTGGCTGAGGGGGTAGATAAACATACGTCGCAGGGATCAGCTAAAGGCATACTGGCCGAGGTTAAGGCCTGCCTGAAGGAAGAATTCTGCGCATACATTCTACGTCCCGATCATCCCTTTGCCGCCAGTGAGTGGATGATTGAAGATCAGCCGGCCGTAGGTGCGCCGGGGCGTGTCGTAGATGCGCCGGGGCGTAAGACAGAAACCGTACGGAGCGGCATCATCGATCGTGTAGTCTTCGATGGAGACTATTGGTGGCTCGTTGACTACAAAACCACTCCCTTACCATCAGATGCCGGCCCTGAAAAATTCTTAAAGGAACAGGAGATGCTTTACCGTAGACAACTCCTGACTTACCGGGAGATGCTCGCTCAGCAAAAGAAGATTGACCCGGTAGGAATAAGGCTGATATTGTATTTTACAGGCATACAAAAGGCACATGAGATAACATGACAAATTAAGGCCACAGTTCAGATAACAAATCTATTCACCTAATTAATAATTTGACATTTGAGCATTTGAAATTTAGTAACAGTTTAGCTGTTTGAAAAAGTATCCTTAAATCCCTCCCGACCTCCCTTTTCCAAAGGGAGGAGAAACACTTCCCCCTTTGAAAAAGGGGGATTAAGGGGGATTTTTGAGGCGCTGTTTTCTGGACAACGAGTTCTTTTCAAACAGCTAACGTGTTACGGAATTTGGCATTTGACATTAAATAATGATGCACACAAAGACCAATAAAATAACCGATATCTTCGGCCCGGATGGTATTCTGGCCGGATGCCTGCCTGGATTTGAGCATCGCTCCGGCCAGGAAAAGATGGCCGGGGCTGTGCTCGACGTACTTATCCATGAGGGGAGGCTCTTGGTTGAGGCAGGAACCGGTATCGGCAAGACCCTGGCCTACCTCGTTCCGGCGGCTTTAAGCGGGCGCAGAGTAGTCATCGCCACCGGCACAAAAAATTTACAGGACCAGATATTATCCAAGGAAGTCCCCTTCCTTCAGAAACATCTCTTTCCGGAGCTGGCCGTCGTATGTCTCAAGGGTAAAAAGAACTATCTCTGCCTGCACAAATGGAAACACCTCCAGATGCAAAGCGACATCCCCTTTTCGGAGCAGCTCGACCTCTGGCCGCGATTAAATGCCTGGATAGCAGAGACAAAAACAGGCGACCGGGCTGAACTGCCCTGGCTCCCGGATAAGCACCCTCTATGGAACGACATCAGTTCCTCGGCTGAGCAGTGCCTGGGATCGGCCTGTACCGAAGCAGAGGCTTGTTATATAAATATCCTGCGTAAAGAAGCAGCCAGGGCGGATATCATTGTGGTCAACCACCACCTGTTTTTTTCCGACATGGTCGTGCGTGACTCCGGTTATGGCGAGGTCATCCCGCGCCATGAGGCGGTCGTCTTTGATGAGGCCCATCATATCGAAGACGTGGCCACCACATATCTGGGCTACTCCGTGAGCGCTCATCGCCTTTCCGACCTCATACGGGATGCCGAAAAGGAGATGAACACCGGCCCGCCGGCCTCAAAGACAAAACTGGCCTGTCTCAAAAAGCTCGCTCAACTGCGCGAGCGCGTTGAAACCTTCTTTAATCTATTGCCGGTCACCGAGGGAAGGGTCAACATCCGTCGCCCCCTTGACCGGGAACCGGTTCTGGGCCCTCTACAGGAGGCCATAACCCGGCAATTGGCCGAGCAGGGCCGGGCCATGGAAGACCTGTCCGCAAAGGATGAGGTTGCCCCTCTAAGCCGGCGTTTCTTTGATATAGCCCGGGATATGGCCGCTATCGCCACCATGGAAGATACCAATATGATCTACTGGCTGGAAAAAAAAGAGCGTTCCGTCGTGTTGGCGGCATCACCCCTTGACGTTACGTCTGCCTTTCAGGCTAAACTCTATAGCCATCTGCCGGCTTTTGTCTTTACCTCGGCCACACTTACCGTAAAGGGGAATTTTGACTTTTACAAGTCGCGCGTGGGGCTCGATGAAGAAACCATAGAGTTGAACATCCCCTCACCTTTTGATTATGCCAGGCAAACCCTTCTTTACATACCCAAAAATATTCCGGAACCGCAGTCACCAGTCTTCTGCGCCGCCATCTCCCGGGAAATAGAAACCATCCTGGATGCCTCTTCCGGCCGGGCCTTAGTCCTTTTTACCAGCTATCGCAATATGCAGGAAGTTTACCACATTATCAAAGACAGGCTTCCCTTCCCGCTATTAATGCAGGGAGAGAAACCACGCCCTGTTCTCCTGGAACTATTTCAGAGAGACGTTCATTCCGTGCTCCTGGCCACAAACAGTTTCTGGGAAGGGATAGACGTCCCGGGAGAATCCTTAAGCTGTGTTATTATAGACAAGCTCCCTTTCGGCGTTCCCTCTGATCCGGTCATGAAAGGGCGAATCGATTGGTTGAGCAGGCAGGGGAAAAATCCCTTTTCAGATTATCAACTGCCCCTCGCCGTCCTCAGTCTAAGACAGGGCATTGGAAGGCTGATCCGTTCGAAGAATGACCGCGGGCTTCTGGCCATACTGGACGTGCGCACCCTGAAACGGGGCTATGGCGTTACCTTCCTGCAAAGTCTTCCCCAAACCCGCCTCACCCATAATTTGGAAGAGGTCAGGCGCTTTTTTCTATCCGCGCCTTCCCCATAAGATAAGGCCTTAAAACCGGCGGAATAACCACGCTGCCATCCGCCTGCTGGTAGTTCTCTAATATAGCTACAACTGTGCGGCCGACGGCCACGCCTGATCCATTCAGGGTATGCACCAACTCCGTCTTTGTCTTGCCCGACCGCCGGAAACGGATGTTACCACGGCGTGACTGAAAGTCTTCAAAGTTGCTGCATGAAGATATTTCCCGGAAGGTTCCCTGACCGGGCAGCCAGACCTCAATATCATACGTCTTAGCCGCGGAAAAACCGAGATCGCCGGTACAAAGCTCTATCACTTGATAAGGGAGCCCCAACTGCTGTAAGACCTCTTCCGCATCCAGGAGCAGGTTTTCCAGCTCTAAGTATGATGTCTCCGGGGTAGTAAACTTGACCAGTTCAACCTTGTTAAACTGGTGCTGGCGGATAAGGCCGCGTGTATCTTTACCGTAAGAACCCGCCTCGGCCCGGAAACAGGCAGAATAGGCCACATACCGCTTGGGTAACTCCTTCTCCTCCAGTACTTCGTCCCTGTGGATATTGGTAACCGGCACTTCCGCCGTAGGGATGAGATAATAATCCCGGCCTTCCAGCTTGAAGAGGTCTTCCTTAAATTTGGGCAACTGGCCGGTAGCCGTCATAGACGTATCGTTCACAATAAAAGGCGGCCAGACCTCTGTGTAGTGATGCCGGCTGGCATGAAGATCAAGCATGAAGTTAATAAGAGCCCGCTCCAACTGGGCCCCAAGACCTTTGTATAGGGTAAACCGTGCCCCGGAAATCTTGGCCCCTCGTTCAAAATCAAGGATGTCTAACTCCTCGCCTATGTCCCAGTGCGATCTGGGTTCAAAATCGAACTGCCTGATATCACCCCAACGTTTGGCAACCGGATTATCACTGCTGTCCTTTCCGATAGGCACTCCCGGATGAGGGATGTTCGGAACAGACAATATAATCGCGGAAAGTGCGGTTTCTTTTTCTTCAAGGACTGTCTCCATCTCTTTAATCCTGTCGTTAACGACCTTCATCTCCTCCATCAGGTGTTCCGCTTTTTGCCCTTCTTTCTTAAGACGCCCCACCTCCTTGGAAACGAGATTGCGCCGGTTGCGCAAGTCCTCCACATCCTGAATGATCTTGCGCCGTTCACCATCCACGGCCATAAATTCATCCAAAGAAAGGTCAGAGCCTCTTTGCAGGAGCTTCTCCTTAAGCAGATCAATATTATTGCGTACAAACTTTAAGTCCAGCATACCATGCATCCTTCCTGTATTGGAAAATACGACTGCCCACCAGAGAGGTAACAAAACCCGTCCGGGATGTCAAAATATTTTTCTACTTTACAACCCATTGCCGGGAGGTGTAAAGGGTGAACAGGCGGCTGGTTGTCATTCCTGCGAAACATGTCCCTGACTTCGATCAGGGAGTAGGAATCCAGACAATAAGGGACTGGATTCCATGTCAAACACGGAATGACAGAAGATGTCTTACATGAAAATCAAGGCAGCGGGCGGTATCCGCCACGCCGCTGAAGTCCTGGTCTTTATAGAAGCCGGGGCTTCTCGTGTCGGCACGAGTTCAGGTGTGCAAATTATGCAGGAACAGGCGTTATCAACTAAATAATTCACCGCAAAGACGCGAAGAGCGCAAAGAAAATTTTTATCTTTTAAAACCTAACCCGGATCCGCCATAGGCGGAGGACCAAAATTTCATTGGTCATTTGGCATTTATTTGAACAAATCTATCTTTCTCTGCGTTCTTTGCGCCTTTGCGGTGCACTCATTTCCTGGCGTTCTCTGCGGTAAACGGCTACCTTTTCGGTAATATGCGCACTTCTACCTTACCCTTTAGAAGTTTCTGAAACTTTTGGGCGTCACTTTCCGTGCCGACAATAGCTCCATAGTGCATGGGAATGGCTATGGCCGGCTTGATAGCCAGGGCCGCCTCTGCCGCCTCTCCGGCAGTCATGACATAGGTGCCGGAGACCGGCAGAAGGGCAATATCAGCCTTTATCGCCTTCATATCCGGGGTAAAATCCGTATCGCCTGCATGGTAAATACGCACGCCATCTACAGTAACAATAAATCCCAACCCACCCGCTGCCTGGGGATGAAATTTCTTATTCAAGTTGTAAGCGCTAACCACCTCCACCTGGAAGCCATCTGCTGTAATTTTGTCCCCTGGTTTTACCACATTGATATTGCCCTTTAATTTGGCCGCCGAGGTCTTATCGGTAATAATAACCGTCCCTGCCTTTTGAATCTTGGCCACATCTTCCGGCGAACAATGGTCAAAATGTTCATGAGAAATAAATACGATGTCTGCAGACCTGCTGTTTATCGGCAACTGAAAGGGGTCAAAATAAATCGCCTTGCCGCCGCTAACGAGTAAAAAGGCGGCATGCCCCAGCCAAATCAAATTTTTTAAAACTTCCGCTACCATTTGTGTCAACCTCCCATGAAATTTCCCCGGGATCAAAAAGATACTATAATCCTAAAGATATTATCCTCGTGATGTCAAGGGGAAAGGATGAAAATACCTCTCCGGGACAGGCGGAGCGCCTCCGAAAAAAATCATGTTTTTGTCATTTTCACCGATAAGAATATCGAAGGCTTGTTCATACTACACAAAACCGTCCGGGTGAAACCAAGACCATGTCTAACCTCTTCCCGAACCTCAGTCGAAAGATATCCGGTCTCAGAGAAATGATACACCGGCAACGGACCTTACGATACCAATTGAAAGAATTAAAACGTATCCGGGAAAGGTTGATGTACAAACGAAAGGCCATCACCAGCCTTTAGCTTTAAGCATTCAGCCTTCCAGGTAACGCAGGCTAAAGCCTGCGGCTACTTTCAGCCATCAGTTACGTTCGAGCCGTTCGAACGTTTCGAACATCGAACGTTCTGACGTCTTCTAACTTCTGTATTCTGATTACGGTTCTCTATATCCCGCCTCTTTGTCTGGCCAAAAAACCACTCAAGATAAAAAGAAAGCTCTTATCCAACATTTCTTGTTGATAACCGCTAATAACTTCGGGCAAAAGTTTAAGGTCAACAACGGCTGCACCTTTGACAGTAATGGGAGTTTCTATGGACATGCGCGGGAGGCACAGCACAGGAAACATATCGATATCCTTCCGGAATTCCCTCTGTATAAGCTCCTGAAATAAATGTGCCTTGTGCCAGACTTCCTCAATTAAACCATCGGCCTCTTTACCGTCTATTTGCAAACGCTTACCATTACTATACAGCCGTCCTGAGATACCACGTGCATAAATCAGGATACAGCCCTGCGGTGTCAAGACCAGATAATCGATATCAAAATCCTTAAAACCTAAACCATGGAAGGCGAAGCATTTCGGCGGGAGATTAGCCAGGGCCGCTGCTACCTCGGCCCTGGCTTTTTCATCTGCAGGAATCGGTCTAAACCATACAGATTGGACATGCGCCCATCTCCTGAGGATCAGGCTAACCAGCAAAAAGAAGGTGGTAATACTCCCTATGACTATCCCCATAGCCGGGCGGACAAACAGTCCCAACCCAAAGAGAGACCATAATTCCCTTACGGCGAACAAAACCACGATCGCAAAAAAAATTATCCATGGCCCCCCAGAATGAGGATGGAACCCGCGAACCCTGTCCTTCATATAAGGAGATAATACACCCTTTTAGAAGAGTAAACAACTGGCGGAAAAAAAGAATTGCAGGTCACGGAAGTAAAGAACCCCGCCCACAGGGCGGGGCTTCTGAGCGGGTAGCCACAGGCTTTAGCCTGCGTCCTGCATAAGGCAACGCACCCTAAAGGGTGCGGCTACCAAACAAGGATACCATTCATCCCCGCCTACAAGGCGGGGCATTCTGGCATTTTTCGTAAAGTAAGGAGAAAGAGGTTATTACAACACAAGTTCATAATCTTGCTTTATGCCTTTAAGGAATTTTTCGTAAAGAATGTCTTCTTTCATTAAGAAAAACCACTTGACCTTGAGTATGGTTTCCAGGCTCTCATGCCCTATAAAATGCCTGGAAAAGGTCTCACCTAACTTCGTGAGGCTATCCAAGGTCTTTTGGGTATCAATATTGATACAACTGATACCGGAAGAGACCTGCTGATACTCGCTGAAC
>QYQD01000048.1 GCA_007280345.1 Deltaproteobacteria bacterium
AATTGGGGAAAATGATTTTATTCAACCACTAGGGCAAAAAAAGAACCGGTTTTCAGGTAGAAATGTTCTCCGGTTCAATTAAGCTCTGGGACGAACCGTTTCTCCGTGAAAATTTATAGTAAAATTCTTCTTCACGACGGATAAACATTGCTGCAACCTACTCCTTAATTATCCAGCTTCCATTTTGTATGAAAACATTGTCAGGAAGGAAATCCCAGTTTGTGTTATTAAAAGTAATTATTTTATCGGCAAACTCAATGACTTCAGCACAACTCTGTTTGACAGGATTATTCATTGATTCTCTGATTACAATAAATAATCCCGGGTCGATAACTTTTCTGATAGAATTTGATTCTATGACAATCAAATCGCTATTCAGTAGTATTCTCAAAACAGCATTAATCCCTTTTTCTAAAGAATTTCTGTCTACTAACAACAGATAAACTTTTTTAGCGCCTGCCTTGAGCATCCTTGAAGTGTCTTTAGATAAACCTATTGTCTTTTCTTCAATAATTTTATACTCGCCGATTAAAGAGTTGCATAAACCACACCCTTCAGTACCTCTGTGACAACAATCTTCATTTTTATCTACTGGTATTACCTTTATTCCAATTATTTCGTTACGTGCTGCATGTTTTTCAATTATCCTGCAGGCAAACTCTGTTTTTCCTGCATTTCTGCCAGTGGATCCAATGATTATAATATTTGATTTAGAAAGAATCATCGCCTATTCGTTTGACGGGGTTCCGGAAGAAGGTCCGGAAAATGCAAGGGCTTCGGTGAAAACAAAAGCTGCCTGGAGCCAGGATGTGGGGCAGAGCGGAAAACATTCCATACAGTTGTGGCACTCCTTAGAGGCTATTTCCGGTATGAAACTTATCTCCTTCTTTATCCCCCTGTCAACAAATCCAACGGCGTTCAGCTTCTTTACCTCGGCGCAGTAACGGACACACAGCCCGCAATGGATGCAAAATGAGGCCTCTTTTTCAAAACGGTCTTTGTCAGCACCATATTCCTGAGCCAAATCCTGCAATTGCGGGGAATTAGGGGCATGAGCCAGCAGTAGCTCCAGGAGGGTTTTACGGATTCTATCTACCTTCTCGGATCTGGTTCTGACTGCCAAGTTTTCTTCTACCGTGTAAACGCAGGAAACAACGAGCCTTATCCAGCCGTGGCCTTCTGCTTCTACGATGCAAAGTCGGCAACCTCCAAAAGGTACCAATTTTTCGTGGTAACAAAGTGTGGGTATGGATATCCCCGCACTCTGGGCTGCCTCCAGTACGGTCATCCCTTCCCTTGCTCGAACTTCTTTTCCGTCAATCTGTAAAAGGATTTCATTCATTTTATTTGCTCTTACTGATTATAATTCTTTGTTCTTCAGGGATAGGAGGAGGAACAGGCTCGCCGGAAATCTTCTTTACAGCATCAAAGCGAGAGGGGCAGACTTCCAAGCAAGTTCCGCAATTTGTGCATTTTTCCTGGTCAATGATATGGATCTTTTTCTTGCCGCCGTCGATCGCTTCCTCAGGGCACCTTTTAAGGCAAAGCAGGCAGGCCCCGCACTTGTCCGGGTCAATATAGTATGAGATCAGCGCCTTGCAGGATAAAGCCGGGCACCGTTTCTCCTTGATGTGTGCCACATACTCATCTCTGAAGTAGCGTAAGGTGCTCAGAAACGGGTTAGGGGCGGTCTTGCCCAAGGCGCAAAGGGAGGCTTCAACGGCTATCTCGGACAGCACCTCCAGAAGCTCGATGTCGCCCTCTTTTCCCTTTCCTTCGGTGATATTCGTGAGAATCTTGTGCATTTGCCTGAGGCCTTCGCGGCAGGGGACACATTTGCCGCACGATTCATCCGTGAGGAAGTTTATGAAGTATCTGGCGACATCAACCATACAGGTATCTTCATCCATTACGATCATCCCGCCAGACCCCATCATTGAGCCGGCCTTGGTGAGTTCATCAAAACCGACTTGCAAATCTAACCGTTCCTCAGGGATACATCCTCCGGACGGTCCCCCGGTCTGCACTGCTTTGAACTTCTTGCCTCCAGGGATACCACCGCCTATCTTGTAGATGATATCTCTCAGGGTGATGCCCATGGGTACTTCCACAAGGCCGGTATTGCATATTTTACCGACCAGGGAGAAAATCTTCGTGCCCTTGCTTCCCTCAGTACCGATTGAGGTAAAAAACCCCGCTCCTTTATTAATAATCAAGGGAATAGTGGCCCATGTCTCCACATTATTTATATTTGTCGGTTTATCCCAGAGCCCTTTCACGGCAGGATAGGGTGGCCTAGGTCTTGGTTCACCCACCTTGCCTTCCAGAGATATAAGGAGAGCTGTTTCCTCACCGCAAACGAAAGCGCCGGCTCCCCGATGAACCTTGATGTTGAAATCGAATCCGGAGCCGAAGATATCTATCCCCAAAAGGCCATATTCCTCAGCTTGCTTGATAGCAATACCCACGTTCTCCACCGCTAGTGGATATTCCTGGCGAACATAAAGGTAACCCTCATGAGCGCCGATGGCATAGGCTCCGATAATCAAACCCTCAAGCACACTATAAGGATTTCCTTCCATAAGTGACCTGTCCATGTAAGCCCCCGGGTCTCCCTCATCGCAATTGACTACGACATACTTGGGCTCCCCTGGGGCATTACGAGCAGCTTCCCATTTTATTCCCGTTGGGAAACCTGCTCCACCCCGACCCCTCAGATTTGCTTCTTTCACTTCTCCGATAACCTGCTCCGGCGTCATCTTGAAGAGCGCTTTAACCAAGGCTTGATAGCCACCAATCGCGAGGTAATCCTCTATGCTTCCAGGGTCAATCCTTCTGTTGGGACCGAAAACAATCCGTTCTTGATTCTTGTAAAAGGGAATATCGGATTCATGGGTCGTTTTTTCGCCCGTGGTTGGGTCAACATAGAGCAGACGATCTACAACCTTCTTCTCCTTTAAGGTCTGAGAGGCAATCTCGGGAATGTCTTCAGGCGTTACCTGGAGATAGCATATCTCCTCAGGGGCAATAACAACAATTGGACCTTTCTCACAAAAGCCGTGACAACCGGTTCTTCTGAAGTCAACCTCACCATATAACCCTTGTTTTTCCAATTCCTGTTCAATAGCAGCAGCAACTTTTTCACTACCGGTAGCATGACAGGCAGTACCGGAACACAGCGTAATACAAGGCTTATTTGGATCCCTTTTTGATAAGATGTCCTTCCTGAATTCTTCCAGCTCTGCAGGCGACTTTATCCTTGGCATAATCTTTCCTTAATCATAGCTTTTTAGTACGTCTTCTGTTTCAGCTCTCGACAGCTTTCCATGAGTCTTCCCATCGATTTCCATCACCGGTCCCAGAGCACAGCAGCCGAGGCAGTTCACAGTTTCCAGGCTGAACTTCAAATCCAGGTCCGTTTCGCCGGGTTTAATTCCAGTCAGGTCTTGCACCTTGTCGAGGACACGCTCCGCACCACGAACATGACAGGCAGTACCCATGCAAACATGAACTTCATGACGTCCTTTAGGAACTAAACTGAAGGCTTTATAAAAGGTAGCGATATGCTGTATCCGGCTTAGAGGAACCTGTAATTTTTCGCCGACCCTCCTCAATGCATCCTTGGGGAGCCAATGATTTTCACTCTGAATCTCCAGTAATACTTGAATGAGCGAACTGGCTTCGCCCTGATGTTTGTCAATAATCTGATCGATTCGATCGTTATTCATAGCCGCTTTTCTAATCCTACTCTTTCCCTTTATTCACTGCCTGCTTTTTGATCTTTAGGCCAGAGCATAGCACTTGCGATTTACATCGTACCTGACTAATCCCTGCTTTGATGAACTTTTCATGTGCCTTGATACTTCAGACGGGCTTAGGCCTAAAGAATCAGCGATTTCACCCGTCGAAAGGGATTTTTCCCGAAGGAGTGACGTAATTTGGCTTATTGCCAATTTATCTGCAATTAATTCTTCAAACAATCTTTCAAATTCGGCACTGTTGAAAAACCCGTGATACGCTTCTTCGGTTCTAAGCGGTACATGGAGCCTCTGGGTCAACACGAGCTTGATATAGGGGATTAGCTTTTTTACTGTTTCAAGTTTGAATGCCAATGCCTTATCGTCAATGCTTTCGGCTTTTCCGAGAGGTCCCAGCTTCGTAACCTCCGCGCTGTATTCATTCATAAAATTGGCAAAGCGGATCCCTTCACCGGCAGATACCCATTCAAGCCTCAATCGTTCGGGATATATGCCGATGTGCTCCATTAATTTTCTGCATACCTGAACCATGCTGAATGCGTTGAAATTTCCCTGAGTAACATAGTGGCAGTCGCAAAGATGGCAGCCACCTATAAATATGCCGTCGATCCCATTGCTAAAAGCCCGGATTATATGCAGCAGGTCAACCCTGGAAGAGCACATCACCCTTATAAGTCTTATATGCGGGGGGTATTGAAAACGGGAAACACCGCAAAGGTCGGCTCCTCCGTAGCAGCACCAATTACATATGATGCCTATCATCTTTGGTTGAAAATTATGTTCTGTACTCATTCTTTCTAATCTACTTCAATTACTTAATAATCCCTGCCGGTAAAACACTATATCTTATCTATTGCCGCGTCGATCTGGCAAAACAATTCTTCATCAGTATAGTGCTTCAGTGAAATTGCTGAAGTCGGACAAACCGCGTTACACAGACCATCTCCTTTGCAGAGAACAGAATTAACAGCAGCCTTTTTGCCTTTTGGTGTATCCCGAAACTCTATTGCACCATAGGTACAGACAGAGATACATGCTCCGCATGATATACAAGACTCCTCTTTCACCTCGCAAACAGAGCCGGAAGCGGTGACCGTATCCTGAGACAGCAGAGTTACAGCCCGTCCGGCTGCTCCATATGCCTGGATGATCGTTTCCGATATATGTTTTGGATAGTGAGCTGTTCCGCACAGAAAAACGCCCTCAGCTGCAAAGTCAACCGGTCTTAATTTTACATGGGCTTCCTGGAAGAAACCATCCTGATTCGTTGAGACCTTGAATAATCGTGCTACTTCCTGGCTTCCTGCCGAAGGAATGACAGCAGCGGCCAATGCGACCAGATCAGCATCGATGGCCAGCCTCTTCCCTAAGATCGGATCCTTCACGCTTATTCGTAAAATTTCTTTGCCTTCTTGTGTTAAAGCTTCCACCTGAGGCTTATCATCAGGTTCATACCGGATGAATTTTACATCTTTGCCAGACGCTTTACGGTAATAATCTTCACTGAATCCATAGGTCCTCATATCTCTGAAGAGAATGTAGATATCCAGTTTCGGATTTATCTCTTTTAGTTTCAGGGCATTCTTTACAGAATGGCTGCAGCATACCCGGCTGCAGTAATTTTTGTCTTCCTGCCTGCACCCTACACATTGTATCATCACCAGGTTTTTAGCGTCAGTCAGTCTTTTTTCTCTCCTGGCAATCTGTTCGCCCAACTCCACCGAAGTCATTACCTTATCATTTTTTCCGTAAAGGTATTCTGTGGGTTTGTATTCATCAGCACCAGTAGCAAGGATGGCGGCACCATGTTTAATATATTTGATCCTTCCTTCAGATTTTACGGTAGTCAGAAAATTTCCAACATAACCGGAAACATTTGTGATGACAGCTTCATGAGATACATATATTGATGGGTGCTGATAAACCTTACGTATCAAATCGCGCAAATATTCCAGAACATCCATACCCTCCAGGGTAGAAGGAATTCTCAGTGCCATTCCTCCCAGGTTTGCATTCTTTTCCAGCAGATGAACCTCAAATCCCTGATTGGCCAGGCTCAGGGCACTGGTCATCCCGGCCAGGCCTCCTCCGACCACTAATGCCGTTTTGTTGACTGGCAGATTGAATTCCTGCAGGGATTCCAGGTTGACAGTCCGGGCTACCGACATTCTGACGATGTCCTTGGCTTTTTGTGTAGCCTCTTCCTTTTGTTTCGAATGGACCCAGGAGCAATGTTCCCTGATATTCGCCATGTCGAATAAATATTGATTGATCCCCCCTTCACGCAGCGTGTCCCTGAACAACGGCTCATGGGTCCTGGGGGTGCAGGCTGCGACAACCACGCGATTAAGCCCTTTTTCTTTGATGGTGTTCGATATTTGCTGGGCAGCATCCGTAGAACAGATAAAAAGGCCTTCTTCCGCGTGCGCCACACCATCAAGGGTCTTTGCATAATCAACCAGGGAAGGAATGTCAACGACCCGTCCGATATTGGCGCCGCAATGGCAAGCAAAGACACCGATCCTGAGGTCTTCTTTGGAGACATCCCTTTCCACCGGATAAACGCGTTCTTTGGACAGGTTTCCCCGCCTGGATCTCAGCAACTCGCTTGTAAGGGCATTCGCCCCGCTGGCTGCCACAACCGACTCTGGGATATCTATGGGGCCGGCGAAGGCTCCGCTAATGAAAATACCCGGGCGTGAGGTCTGGATGGGAGTCGTTGGATCGGTCTTGCAGAATCCATGGGAATTGAGCTCGATACCGAAAATATCTGCGAAGTGTTTTACACCTGCAGGAGGGTTCAATCCAACGCCCAATACAACTAAATCGAACTCCTCCTCTTTCACTCCGTCATCGACGGTGGCATATTTTATGGTTACATTTTTCGTTTCCGGGATCTCTCTTCCTATGGCTACGTAACTTCTAACAAAACTGACCCCGGGAAAGCTCTCCGCCCTTTGATAGAACCGTTCGAAATCCTTGCCGTATGACCGTATATCGTTGTGAAATATCACAGCCTTCACATCTGCATCGTGGTCTTTGGCCAGGATCACCTGTTTCTGGATATAGGTGCAGCAGACTGATGAACAATAACTGTTGCCGTTTTCGAGAACCTGCCTGGAGCCGACACAGTGGATCCACGCGATCTTTTTGGGATGCTTCATATCGGATGGCCGCAGAATTTCACCGGAATGAGGACCTGTGGCGCAGAGCAGCCGTTCAAAATCAAGGCTGGTGACCACGTTTGCGATCTTTCCGTAGCCATAATCGCCCCTTAAACCCGGATCAAAAACGTCGTAACCAGGAGCCAGAATTATCGCTCCTGCTTTTATTACTCTCTTCTCCGCTTTTTGATGCAGATCAATGGCGTTGTTTTTACAGACACTAACGCAAATGGAACATTTCTTGTCTTTAAGGAAATGACAACTTTCATCTATATAAGGAACAAGGGGAACCGCCTGGGGGAAGAATATATGGATGGCTTTATTCAGGGATAAGTCCTGATTAAACGGGTCATGGATTTGAGCAGGGCAGTACTCTGCACACACAGTACAACCTGTACATTTGCTCTCTATAATGTACCTGGGTTTTTTATTAAGCGTTACAGTGAAGTCTCCGGCTTCTCCTTCCACACTTTCAACTTCAGTATAGGTCAGAATTTCGATATTGGGATGCCTGTCACATTCAATAAACTTGGGGGATTCAATACACATAGAGCAATCATTGGTGGGAAAGGTCTTATCAAGCTGGGCCATTTTGCCGCCAATGGTAGGTGCTTTGTCAACCAAATAAACTTTATAGCCTGTAGTGGCAAGATCAAGAGCGGCCTGAATACCGCTGATCCCTCCACCTACAACAATAACATCTCCAAAATTGTTATCTGCAGGAATTTTTAAAAGTTGTTCTTCAAATGGTTCTTTCTTCACTTCTCTTTTTCGTTAACAGGCCCCTTTGGATCAGGAGATGACTTCCTCTATAATTTCTGTTATGTCTTTTATCTCTATGGTTTCACTATCCTTCCGGAACAACAGGCTATCTTCAAAATTGCTGATGCAATATGGGCAGGAAGTAACCAGCACCTCAGCCCCGGTTTCAACAGCTTGTTCCAGTCTAAGGTCGGAGAATCTTTCACCCTTTGGAGTGTCCATCCAGATCCTGCCACCTCCGCCCCCACAGCATAGGCTATCTTCCATTGAATCAGCCATCTCAGACAGTTCCAATGCGGATATTTTCTGTAATACCTTCCGGGGTTCATCATATATTCCGTTATGCCGGCCCAGGTAACATGGATCATGATAGGTAACTTTTTTCCTAAACTCCTTGCTGATCTTAAGCCTTCCATTATTAATAAGCTCGAATAAATATTGGGCGATATGGACTACCTCAAAGTGTACCATAAATTCAGGATATTCGTTCTTAAAGGTATGGTAGCAATGAGGGGAAGAAACAAGAATTCTCTTCACCCCATTATCAATAAAGGTTTTGATGTTTTCTTTCGCTAAATGTTTGAATAATTCCTCGTCACCTGTCTTGCGTATACTTTCTCCACAGCAATTCTCCTTAGAGCCCAGTATGCCGAAATTTACTCCTGCCTTGTTAAGGATATTGGCTGTGGCAGTGGCTACCTTTTTTAATCTTGGGTCATAACTGAGATAACAACCGGGATAATATAAAATTTCCATATCCCCTGTGAACGGTTTTACAGAAAGACCTTTAGTCCAATCTGCCCTCTTATTCCGGTCTTTAAACAATGGGTTACCTTCACCATTAAGGCTTGATCTTATGGAACGGATAGGGTTGGCAGAAGCCGGAAAGATACCATTTTCGGTTGCAATCTTACGCAAGGCTATCCCGGATTCTACCTGTTTTACATCCCTGGGACAATGCCTGGAGCATTTTCCGCAGGTAGTACAACGCCAAATATCTTCACCTTCTATCTGAGACAATCCGAAAGTAGCCTCCCGGACTAATTTGCGCATACTAAATTGCCGCACCTGATTCCATGGACAAACAACATCGCATTTTCCGCATTGGTAGCAATATTTGAAATTATCGCCCCCCCTTTCCTTTATGATCTCAGCGATCTCTTTGTAGTCCGTTAAATTCTCCATCGTTTTTCTTTATCCTTTTCTTTGACCTTAATCTTCTAGCCCTTCTTTGACACAGACATTCGTGTAACGATATCCGTTATTTTATGCAATCCATATTTGTTTGCCAATGATTCCAACCCTATCTCCAGTTCTTCCAGCTTCTCTTCGTTTTCTTTTTCTTCTTCCCTTACTTCGTATATCAGGGCTTCATTTAAGCACCACTGCACACACAGGGGCTTTTCCTGTGGCGGATCACTTTCACACATATCGCATTTCAGAGGAAGACCCGAATCAGGTTCTTTGAACACGTCTCTTGACGGACAGGAAGCCCGGCAAAAAGCACACTCGTCGTATTCCTTTCCGTCAATTATATATTTGTCTCTCCCGGCACACTCTGCCACAGCATATTCACCCGCATACACAGGAACATAGATGTCTGCAATCGGATCACGAATCACGCGAATCCGGGACCTCGCCGGATTATTGCTGCTATATTTTGGTGTCGCATGAAAGGCGGAACAGATAACTTCACATGCCATGCAACCAACGCATTTACCGACATCAATTATTATCGTTTTAATTGCTTTATTCTTCTTTTCAACCTTCATGATTCGCTTCCTCCTCTTAATTTTTCTCTTTTAATGCAGAAGTTTCTTCAGAAGATGCATCCTCACTATCCGTCAGGATCCTCCTCAGTTGGAAGTCTTCGCTAACGTAATCCAATCCCAGTTCATGCAATGACTCTTTCGAAGGGATACCCTCATTATTCCACCCTTTAAATTTGTAATAGGTATCCAGGAGTTCCTTTTCAAGTTCGGGAAATCTTTTCTTCCAATGATTCTCAGGGGGCTTCTCATCAGCTCTCCTCATGCCTCTTCTTATATTAATGGCCCTTACTAAAGTCCGGTACCTTCTGGCTGCCTGCGATAACCTGGCTTCATCCATATCGATCCCGGCGCCTGACGAGATAAATTCAGGGTAATTGTGTATATGATACGGGGGCTTCAGTGGAAATGACGATAAACCGGAACACGTCCCGAGTGCGTCATCGATATAGTGCATCCTCTCTTGCCAGTCGACAATATCACAACACATTTCAACGGTCGGGTAAAAGGGCATTGACTTTTCCCCGCGTAGTTCCCAGTCCAAAAGATATTGCTTAAACTTTTCATCAGGAACCTGGATCCAATCCTTTACAAAATCTTCTCTCTCCTCTAACGTAGGGAAAGCCGACTGGGGGAACTGCCCTTCAATCTGGGTAATATTCATCTTCTCTCCGGTAGCATACATAAGGAAATAAATAGGATTCAGCATCGACAGTTTGAGAGGGAGCTGTTCATGTTTCTTAATGTTATTATGAGCAAATTCTTCTGCGCCGTTTCCGATCTGTTGGGCTGCCCAATAGGTGCCGTTTGCCAGGATGTCTCCTATCCCTTCCCGCCTGACAATTTTTTCCAGTAGCCAGAAAAATCTCCCCTCGTTATCTGACGGCATCCCTGGAAAGTCCTTATCAGTCAATATGCCGGCTTCATAAAGCTCAAGGGCGAATGCCATAACCTGCGGGGTTGAGAACGCATCTACTCCAAACTCTGTAGCTTGTTGAGCGATCTTTAAACCAAAATCCAGGTCAGAAAAGGCTGCCATTGTATATGTCAGTTTCGAGAAACATTTCATCATGTATGTCGGATATCCAGGAACGGAAATGGTCGCCGCACATTTCATCGGACAGTTGTAGCAACTTATGAGCCTTATCCGCGAACTTTCCAGCGTCACCCTCCAATTCTTTTCGATTTCTTCGTTCCAAAAATCTTTTCTCCGGGTACGGGAATTTCCCCACATGAAATTCTCGGTGTGCCACTTCTCATCATGGACTTTCATCTCTTGTGGTGATCCAAGCCCTGCTAGAATTGGCATTACACCCGGAATCGGATTTTCCTCCCGGACTTTTATATATGCCAGCACTTTATTGCAAAGATCCATGAATTCGATCGGCCGGGCCATATTTATGTCCCTGGTTCCGCGAACAGCTATCGCCTTTACTCCCTTGTCTCCCATAACTGCCCCTATTCCACCCCGGCTGGCACTGGATCTGCCCTGTTCGATAGAGGCAAAATAAACCCTGTTTTCACCGGCCAGGCCGATAGCCGCCACCTGTGCTTTTGGCTCATTCAGCTCCTGCCGGATTAGTTCTTCCGTTTCAACAGCTCCTTTTCCCTGCAAATGGGAAGCGTTTCGTATTTCAACCTTGTCATTGTTTATCCACAAGTAAACCAGTTCGGGGGACTTACCGCGAAGGATCACTTTGTCATAACCGGCATACTTCAATTCCGGCGCCCAAAATCCCCCCATCATTGAAAACGCCATTAACCTGGTCTGAGGAGAAATGGTAGAGACAATAGTACGATTACAACCGGGAGCAGGTGTGCCACATAAAAGGCCAGCGGCAAATATTAGCAGATTATCAGGAGAAAAGGCTTCAACTTCAGGTGGAACCCTGTCCCATAATATCTTGGCATTGGTACCTAACCCCCCCAGATAAAGTTCGGTGTCAATCGGGTCAGTTGCAACCCTCTCTATGCTTCTACGGGTCAGATCAATTTCTAAATTATAACCAGTCTCTGCGTACCTCATTTTTTCCCTTTTGTTATTACCAGGATCCATCTCCTGAATTCAGCGGCTATTAAGTCTTTCTTTACATCGTTTTTTGTTATTAAAATAATCAACCTGGCAAATTCATCCTTTTTCAATCAAGAAAATGGCGGACTTCAGAGTATCTCAGGATACGAATAATAAAATCTGGTTCCGCCTAGTACTAAAAAAACAAAAGTAAAATTTTATATTAAACCTAAAGCACGCTCATCAAAAATAATATGAAAAGAGGTCATTTTTTACTTTAACCCGATCGTTAAATGAACCTCCCCGCCGCCCTCGTTTTCAGGAAACAGTCCGGGAAGGATTA
>QYQD01000205.1 GCA_007280345.1 Deltaproteobacteria bacterium
CTACTATGGCCTTGGCATCCTCTGTAAGGTATGTCTCGTAACGGATTTCTTTCTCCATCCGCCTGTATTTCCTGAAAAGTTTCCAGTTGCGCGCCGTGAGTTCACCTTCGTTTAAATAAAGACTTTTCAAATACCGGGCCTTACGTCCCTTTGCGCCGGTAAGCGCCCAGGGTTTCCTTATCTCCCGCCCCTTATAACCCCGGAGATAAACAGGCTCTTTCATCTGTCCCAGGACTGCATCACTCAAAACCAGAACCGGTGTCCGGTACCGATCCGCAATATCAAAGGCCAGCATAGTCAGGTCATAATTCTCCTGCACAGAATGGGGCGCCAGGACAAAGGTGCGATAGTCACCGTGACCGCCGCCCCGGGTGGCCTGAAAATAGTCACCCTGGGAGGCGCTTATCCCGCCTAAACCCGGACCGCTACGGCACACATTGACCACTACACACGGGATTTCTGACCCGGCCATATAGGAGATGGCCTCTTGCTTCAGAGATATGCCCGGGCTGGAAGAAGAGGTCATGGCCCTCGCCCCTGTGGCGGCAGCCCCCATCACCATACTGACAGCCGCTATTTCACTCTCCGCCTGAATGAACGTCCCGCCCATGGCAGGCATCCGGCCGGCCATAAATTCCGGAATTTCGTTCTGCGGGGTAATCGGGTAGCCGGCATAAAAACGACATCCGGCTGCAATAGCTCCCAGGGCAATGGCCTCGTTTCCCTTAACCAGCTTCCGGTTGGAACCCACTTCTGCTCTCCGCATTTTTAACGCCAGACCTCTATCACCATATCCGGACACATCTCCGCACACAGGCCGCAGCCATTGCATTTTCCAGGCGATGCCAAAGAAATTACATAATATCCCTGGCTATTGATCTCCGTGCTGATCTTAAGGAGGTGCTTGGGGCAGGCCAAGGTGCAAAGGGCACATCCTTTACACCGGTCTTTGTACAAAATTATCTTTGGCATCTTAAAGCGATCAGCTATCAGCACTCAGTAGTCAGTTTTCGGCCAGCTTTTCAGCAACGGCCAAAAGACCTTCCATATCGTCGGCCTGATAGATTTCAAAGCGATCATCAGCCGGTAAGGTCTTTTTTAATAAACCGGATAAAACCTTTTTAGGGCCGGCCTCAACAAAAATAGAGACACCTCCGGTCAGCATCTTTTGTATTATATCATACCAGAGTACAGGCGCGCATATCTGCCGGGACATGATTTTACGGATCTCTCCCGGCTCTTCCGCGAAATCGGCGGTGACATTGAACAACACAGGAACAGAGGGATTATGGAACGTGATCCCTTCCATAAATTCCTTATAATCATTGCCTGCATCCTTTAAAAGGGAACTATGCCAGGGACCGCTGACCCTTAAGGGGATGGCCTTCCCGCCGCCGGCGCTCACCTTAGCCGACAGTTTATTTAACGCCTCTTTCTGTCCCGTAAGCACGATCTGCTCATGTGTATTGTGGTTGGCAATAGACACCACGCCCACGCCTGTTCCCTGGACATCTTCAAGCAATCCTTTTACGACATCTATATCCAAACCAATAGCCGCTATCATGCCTCCGGGATTCTTTTCCGCCTCCTGCTGCATTAGTCTGCCCCTCTCCGCTACCAGGCGAAACGTATCCGTGAGACCTATGACCCCTGCGGCATAGAGCGCCGAATATTCTCCAAGGCTATGTCCGGCCACCAGATCCGGGGTAAGTCCATTTTCTTGTAACACGGCCAGGCAGGACAGATTAACGGCAGTAATGGCCGGCTGAACGTTGACCGTCTCCGTCAATTTTTCTAAGGGGCCGTCAAAACAGAGAGAGGCCAGATCAAGGCCGGTAATGGCAGAGGCTGTGTCAAAAATCTTCTTTACCCCTGACCTTTTCAGATAAAGATCCTTCCCCATGCCCACGTACTGAGACCCCTGGCCGGGGAATAAAAAAGCCACTCTTTTCACAAAATCAAATCCCTTTCCAATTCAGGTCTGCAAGCAAAATTTTCCCTTCCCTAATCTGCTTCTGCTTCCTCTTCCTCTAACTCCTCTTCCTCTTCTTCCTCCTCCATCTCCTCCTGCTGCACATATTCCCTGTACTCGTCCGCGCTCATAAGCTCATTATATTCCTTAAGAGAAGGAGCCTTTATACGTATAAGCCAGCCTTCTTCATAAGGGTCGTCATTGACTATCTCCGGGGAATCGATGCGCTCTTCATTAATTTCGATTACCTCTCCGCTCAAAGGAGCATACAAATCGGAAACAGATTCAGAAGATTCTATACTGCCGAAGGGCTCATCTTTAATGAGCTCTTCTCCTTCCTCCGGCAATTCAATATAAACGACATCACCAAATTTCTTCTGCGCATAATCAGTAATGCCTATGGTAATCTTTTTATTCCCATCGTGTCTGGCCCACATATGTTCTTCAGTATATTTGAGATCTTCCAGAATAAGCATACACACCTCCTACCAGGCATAATAAAATCAATAACGGCGGGCTTAAATCCTCCGCCCCAAAAATTCGGGCCTAATAATAATGAAGTTTGTCCCTTTTGCAAGATTTTTTTGTTACGCGCCGCCCCCTTACCTTGTGCCTTGTTTCCTTAGAAAATAAAAGAAACCCGTCAGCGCGGCAACAGCCGACAGTAAGCTTATAAATTGACTGGTAGAGAGGAGATCGCCCCATACCGCCCCCCGGGGATCGCCACGGTAATTTTCGATGATAAATCGCGCTACTGCGTATAGAAAAAAAAATGTCCACATGAGCTGGCCTTCAAACCGCTTCGCCCGGCGTGTAAGCATAAGGATGAAAAAAATAATAAGCGCCGCGCCGGCCTCATAAAGCTGGGTAGGATGGAGGGGAATATAAAGCGGCGCCAGTGAATCCGGATTGGTAAACGTAACCGCCCAGGGGACATCGGCCGGCCGGCCATAGCAGCAACCGGCAGAAAAACAACCGAGGCGGCCAAACGCCAGGCCAAGGGCCAGGGGCGGGGCCAGAATATCCATGGTTGTCCAGAGCGGCAGCTTGTTATGCCTTATATAAAAAATCGCGACTGCCAGCGCCAAAATAACCCCGCCGTAAAAGACCAGGCCGCCTTTCCAGATCTTAAATATCTCGAGGGGAGACGTTATAAGGCCCGGGGCCTCTGCTATGACATAGAGAAGCCTCGAGCCGATGATCGCCGAAATTATGATCCAGAAAAAAAGGTTGGAAATCTTCTCGGTATCCAGGGCCGCGCGCCTGGCCTCCCGGACGGCAAGGGCCATGCCTGCCAGAAACCCCATGGCCACAAACAAGCCATAGGTATGGATAGTAAGCCCCCCTATGCGAAAAAGGATCGGATGCATAGATTATCCCTGTTGTCTATAAAGCGTAAGGGCTAAATACAGCACGCCGCAGGTTATGGCGGCATCAGCCACATTAAAAGCCGGCCAGTGGCAGCCGCCGATATAAAAATCAAGAAAGTCAATCACCTTACCCAGGCGCACCCGGTCTGCCATATTGCCGATGGCGCCGCCCAGTATCATCCCCAAGGCGATGACCGCTCCCCGGCCTTTTGACCTGAAGTGTCCAAAGAGATAAAAAATAAAACCTATGGCTAACAGTGTTACCGAAAGAAAAAATAACCGTTTCCAGGTATCCGGCTCTCCGCTCATCAGCCCAAAAGCCACGCCGGAATTCGTTATATATGTCAGATTAAAAAAACCAGGGATGACGGCCCGGCTCTCATACAGGCCAAAATGGTATTGTATATGTCCCTTGGTCAACTGATCCAGGGCGAAAATACCAAAAGTCACGGCCAGGAATAAATACCACAGCCTTCTCTGATAGAGGTCGCTCACCGGCTTTAAAGATTTTTTTTCCGATAAAATATCCATATTACCCTTATCATCCTTTAGCTTCAACCCGCCGTAACTACCTCCCGGCATCGGGCACAGATAGTCGGGTGGTCTGTAAAAGTGCCCACGCTCTCAGAGACCGTCCAGCAGCGTTCACACTTGGTTCCTTTAGCCGGAGATACAACAATGGAAAGTCCGCTTATCCCTTCAGTCAGGTAGGCATCGGCCGGCGCCAGCCCTTCGGCAACCCCAAATTGCGATACGATCAGTATGGTACGTAACTGCTCTGCATTTTCGCTCAAAAACGAATAATCTTCAGGGACAGGATAAAACCTGACCGCCGCACTGAGGGTATGTCCGATCACCTTCTCCCTGCGGGCCACCTCCAGGGCCTTAGTAGCCCCGGCCCGGACGGTGAGCAGCCTCTCCCATTTGGCGGCGAGCGCCGCATCCTTAAACTCCGGCGGGAGGAATGAGAAACCGGCCAGATGAATGCTCTCTTCCCTGCCGGCTGTCTCAGGCATATACTGCCATATCTCCTCAGCGGTAAACGAAAGAATAGGGGCCGTCAGACGCACCAGGGTATCCAGGATATAAAACATGGCGGTCTGGGCCGAGCGCCGGTCTTTTGATTCCTTACCGCTGGTGTAGAGTCTGTCTTTAAGGACATCCAGGTAAAAAGCGCTCAAATCCACGGCGCAAAACTGGTAGAGGGTGTGATAAACGGCATGCAGTTCAAATTCCTCGTAGGCCAAACGTACCTTCTCTGTTATCTGCGCGAGTTGGTGCAGAGCAAAACGGTCTATCTCCACCATCTCGCTATAGGAAACAAGGTCTTTCTCCGGTGAAAAATCATACAAATTGCCCAGTATGTAGCGTGCCGTATTTCTGATCTTCCGGTAGGCCTCGGTCAACCGCTGCAGGATCTCCGGAGAAATCTTGATATCATCGCGATAATCCTCGGCTGATACCCAGAGGCGCAGAATCTCCGCCCCATGCTTTTTTATGACCTCCTCCGGGGCAATGACATTGCCCAAGGATTTGGACATCTTCTTTCCTTCGCCATCGACTACAAAGCCATGGGTCAGCACCAAGCGATAAGGGGCCTGTCCCCGGGTACCCACCGCTGCCAGTAGCGAGCTGTGGAACCAGCCGCGGTGCTGGTCGCTCCCCTCCAGGTACAAGTCAGCCGGGAAGGTCAGCTCTTTTCTGCCTTCCAGGACGGCAGCAAAACTGACCCCGGAATCAAACCAGACATCCAGGATATCCATCTCTTTTATAAACTCCGTACCCTGGCATTTAGGACAAAAAGTTCCCTCCGGTATAAACCCCTCAGGCCCGAGTTCAAACCACGTATCCGCCCCGCCTTCGCGGAATTTATTAACCACTTTTTCCATGATCTCTGCATTCATGAGCGCTTCGCCACAGCCGCGGCAATAAAAAATGGTCAGAGGCACACCCCAGGAACGTTGCCGCGATATACACCAATCCGACCGGCTGGCCAGCATGTTGTGGATCCGCTCCCGGCCCCACTTTGGCACCCAGGTTACCTTATCCACCCAGCCCAATGCCTTTTCACGGAGGCCGTTTTTCTCCATAGAGACAAACCACTGTTCGGTGGCCCGGAAAATGACCGGCTTTTTACAACGCCAGCAATGGGGATAGCTATGCTCGATCTCTTCACTCCCTATCAGACGCCCCTTCTCCTTGAGAAGATTGATAATGGCCCCATTGGCCTTGAATATATCCTCTCCGGCAAAGTAGCCGACCTCATCCGTAAACTTACCCCCGGCATCCACCGGCGAATAGATGTCCAGCCCGTAGGCCAAACCACTTTCATAGTCCTCACGGCCGTGGCCCGGCGCGGTATGTACACACCCGGTACCGGTGTCCATGGTTACATAGGAGGCCATAATGACGGCAGAATCGCGCTCATAAAAAGGATGCCGGCACTTCAGCCCCTCCAGGCGCTGTGCCGGGAAACGCTCCAATATCTTATATCCCTCAATGCCCAGGGCTCCCAGCAGTGAAAGAAGCAGCCCTTCGGCCACGATCCATATCTCATCTTCTACCTGTACGGCCACATAATCAAATCCGGGGTTTAAGGCCACGGCCAGGTTGGCCGGGAGGGTCCAGGGAGTAGTGGTCCATATCAGCATGAATACATTTTTGCCGGCCAGGGACGGCAGGC
>QYQD01000204.1 GCA_007280345.1 Deltaproteobacteria bacterium
AATACCTGGGCGATCCAGTTAATCAGATTCGGATCGTGTTGATAGACTCCCCAATGAGCAGTAACATCTTTACCGGTATAATCATGGGGCGGGACTGTAGCCAGCTTTTCCTTGCCTTCCGCCCAGACCAGGAGATGCCTGTAGCTTACCCCGGGATAAAGCGTAAGGCCGTTGACCTTTACCTCTCGCCCGATATCGGCAACCATAACCCGGGCCTCTTCGGTAGAGATATGACCGCCGCTATAGTCAACCATGACTACCCGGCCATCGGCCATAAAGTCCAGGGTGACTAAATTGCACCGGAAGGCCACGTCATCAGGGGACAATGTTATCCCCATACTCCCGGCCTCAAGCGGGCCGCGGCCGGTATAGCAGGAGGCAGGATCATATCCCAGTATGGAGAGATTGGCCACGTCGCTACCCGGCTCAAAACCTGGAGGTATGGTCTTTACCAACCCCAGTTCGCCTTCACAGGCCAGAAAATCCATGGCCGGAGTAGAAGCAGCCTGAAGTGGGGTCTTACCGCCTAATTCCTCCAGAGGGTAATCCCCCATGCCGTCCCCGATTAAGACTACATACTTCATATAAAGAAATTCCTAATTTCGTATCACTTTAGTGCTTTGAAATGGTCCAAGCTCTAAGATTCCAGTTACAGGGTGTCATGCTTCGGATTTAGAGTTTGTCTGTTTTACAACGTATTTTCAATTCTGATAAACATGGTCCTGGCGGTTACCACATCCAGGCGGTCGATTTTGGCCAAGGCCTTGCGCACGTTGCTCTCCCGGGACTCATGTGTCATCATGACTATCGGGACAGAGCCGCGGACATCACGACCCTTTTGGATGACTGATTCTATACTGATGCCGTTGCGTCCCAGGACTCCGGCAATTTTGGATAAAACACCCGGGCTGTCCACGACGGAAAAACGCATATAGCACCGGCAGACCAGATCATCAATAGGCTTGACCGGAAGCGACCGCATTTGATTAATAGCACATGAAAGGGCCGGGACACGCTGGGTCGTGCCCTTCAGCACATTACGGCTCAGATCAATAATGTCGCCGACAACCGCACTACCAGTAGGCATCATGCCTGCCCCCAGCCCGTACAGAAGCACCTGTCCTACTGCATCCCCTTGTATATAAAAGGCGTTATAGACTCCATTTACATTGGCCAGAAGATGCTCGCTTGGAATCATGGTGGGGTGGACCCGGACTTCAATTGACTGACCGTCGCAGCGGGATATGGCGAGAAGTTTAACACGATAACCGAGTTCCCTGGCAAAGGCAATATCCACGGGTTCAATGCTTGCTATACCCTCTGTATAAATATCTTCCAGGCGCACAAAACTGCCGTAGGCTAATGTACTGATAATGGCCAGTTTGTGGGCCGCATCGATCCCTTCCACATCATAGGCAGGATCCGCCTCGGCATAGCCTTTGGCCTGAGCCTCTTTCAATACATCCCCGAAAGAACTCCCTTCATCGGTCATCTTGGTCAGGATATAATTCGAAGTACCGTTCATAATGCCCAATATGGACTGGATATGGTCTGCCACAAGGCCTTCCCGCACAGCCCGGATGACCGGGATACCTCCTCCTACACTGGCCTCAAAACCAATATCCACGCCCTTACGCCCGGCCGCCGTAAATATCTCCTTCCCATGAGCAGCAAGCAGGGCCTTGTTGGCAGTAACCACATGCTTACCCCGCTCGATAGCCTTGAGGATAAAACTACGCGCCGGCTCGTACCCGCCGATAAGCTCCACCACTATGGAGATTTCGTCATCGCCAAAGACGTCCTCAATATTGGCAGAAATCAGCTTTTTCGCCACCTTAAGCTTAACCCTGTCCGGATACTTATCCACAATCCGCTTGAGGACAACAGGCGCTCCCACCCGTTTAGCCAGTAAATCTCCTTTCTCAAGGAGAATTTTGGCCACACCGCTCCCTACTGTTCCTAAACCAATAAGTCCTACGTAAATGGGTTTTGCCATGATAACCTTCCTGCCGTGCCTTAATGAGGACTTAAACTCTTACCTTATTGCGCCAATCGTTGTCAAAAGAAATAATGCACTTACCCTACCTCGGCCAGCGCCAGACCCTTGGCCCAGCGATCCTCCACAATCTCCCTAAGCGCCCTATGTGTGGGCAGGCTAAGTTCCGGGTCCTCTTCTATAAGGCGAAAAGCCTCTTCACGGGCCGCCGTCAGGATAGCTATATCCCTCACAATATTGGCCGTCCTCAGCTCAGGCAGCCCGGACTGACGCGTCCCCAGGAACTCTCCGGGGCCTCTGATCTTCAGGTCCTCTTCAGCGATGCGAAAACCGTCCGTGGTCTCTTCCATCACCCTGAGACGCTGACCGGCATCGGAGTCGCGGCCCGTGCGGGCAATAAGAAAACACATTGATTCCCTTTCTCCCCGCCCTACCCGGCCTCGCAATTGATGAAGCTGTGAGAGGCCAAAGCGTTCGGCATTCTCAACCACCATAACCGTGGCATTGGGCACATCAACGCCGACCTCCACTACAGTGGTGGAGACAAGCACCTGCACCTCTCCCCGCTTAAACCGGCTCATAACCGCCTCTTTGTCCGCCCCTTTGAGACGACCATGGAGAAGGCCCACTGCATAATCCGGAAAGACCTCTTTTTGCAGATGTTCAGCCATCTCCTTGGCATTAAGCAGGTCCAGGGTCTCCGACTCTTCAACCAGGGGATAGATAATATATGCCTGTCCGCCCCTGGCCAGTTCACGCCGCACCATTTCATAAACCCGCGGACGAGCCCCTTCCGCATACACCTTTGTCTGTACGGGCTTCCGTCCCCGGGGAAGTTCGTCTATTATAGAGACATCCAGGTCGCCGTAAAGGGTCATGGAAAGCGTGCGCGGTATAGGAGTGGCAGTCATGACCAGAACATCCGGCCATAAAGGCCGACCGCAGGCCGGGCTTGATCCTTTTTCCTTCAAGGCCGCCCGCTGCAAGACACCAAAGCGATGCTGCTCATCGACAATTACCAGCCCCAGCCGGCCAAACTCAAGACCCTCCTGGATCAGGGCGTGAGTCCCTATGACCAGGCAGGGATTACCCTGGCTCACCTCACGGTATAACTCCTTCCTGGCGGCAGGAGGCGTACTGCCGGTAAGAAGATAAACAGGCGCCTGCCGGAGGTGGGCCGACATCTTTCCGAAATTGGCGTAATGCTGTCCGGCCAGGATTTCCGTGGGGGCCATAATGGCCGCCTGAAAACCGTTACCAATAGCCGTCATGGCCGCAGCAAAGGCCACCACGGTCTTGCCGCTGCCCACATCTCCCTGCACCAGTCTGTGCATGGGGTAGGGCCTGCCCATATCTCTTTCAATCTCGTCCAGGACGCGCCTCTGGGCCCGGGTCAGCGGGAAAGGGAGCCCGGACATGAAATCCTGAAAAAGCCTGGGCTGACTCTTGAAGGCAATTCCCTTTTGTCCGGCCGTGCGCCTGCGGCGGAGGGCCAGACCCAGTTCCAGGAAAAAAAACTCGTCGAAGATCAGGCTATGGTGATAAGTATTCTTACCTTCTATAAGGGCCTTCAGGCCGGTATCATCACCCGGAAAATGGATGGTAGAAAGGGCCCGGGGGAGCGAGACGAGCTTTCTTCGCCGCAATATATCCGCAGGTATAAAACTTTCCGTGGCATAAGCATACGCGGTAACAGCGCCATCTAGGATGCGGCGCATCTGCCTCTGCGATATCCCCTCTGTCTCCGAATAAACGGGTACGATCCGGCCGAAACTGGTATCTTTGCCTTCCTCGCTATCCAGTATCTCTATGTCCGGATGGATAAATTCCCTTTGTTGACGGAAGGAATGCACCTCGCCGGAAAGGATCACCTTCAGTCCTCTTTTATATGCCCGCTCCATATATGCACGGGAGAAGTTAAACCACTTGGCGGATATCTGCCCGGTCCGGTCCCGAACGACCATCTCAAACACCGCCCTGCGGCTTAACGGGTAGCGAATAGTACCGGATAAAACAATCTCACCTACTACTACCGCCCTTTGTCCCGTCTTAAGGTCGGCGATCTTTGTAACCGTCCTTCTATCGTCATAGGTGCGCGGTATAAACAAAAGGATATCTTCCAGGGTCTTGATGCCCTTCCGGGCCAGCCTGGCAGACCGGCTTTTACCCACTCCCTTTAGAAACTGGACATCCTGTGCCAATATCTTTCTGTCTTGCCGGCATCTCCTTAAGAGAATCTCTGTGGCCAGGCCGGATAATTCCATCAGGGCCTTTGCCACCCTTTCCCGCCTATCCGGCAAGGCCTTTCCTTCATAGTCCTGGAATAGCCCCTTTATATCCAGCAACCTGACCTTCGCTTCTTCAGGTATGTCCTGAGATAAAAGCTGATCGACCGCTCCGGTTATCGTAGCGCCTAATTTCTTTACCGCCCCCAGGTTGGCAAAATCTTCCTTCGCAACGAAGAAGAGCGGATTAAGAAGGCAATCAAAATAAAAGGCGAGATGGGGCATACATATCTTCCATGCTTTGACGGCTTCGTAAAAAGTCCATTTGCTGCGTTGCGCCGCATCCTTCGTCACTGCGGCGTAGCTACAAGTACGCCTCATTCCTCAGGATTTGCGCGCCTTGCAACTGGAGCTTTTTACTGTGCCGTCCAAACTCTGACTTTTTACGAAATCATCATGCTTTGACGGATAAAAAATCTCCTCATGCGGCCTTTATAAGGCCGGTTTACTCTTGACAACGTCCGGGAATAGTAGCATATATTCATGTTTTGTAAAAGATATTACAGGCTGGATATAGGACTCCGTCAAAGTCAACGCGCGTGAAGTTATATTGACCTCAAGGCATTAGACAAAACATAATTGAAAGTTCAAATAAAATCCGAACAATCAATAAAGGAACTATAGACTGATGCAAAAAAAATATCTATTCGCCCCCGGGCCGGTGTCCATAGCCCCGAGCACCTTGCTCGCCATGGCCCAACCCATTATTCATCACCGGGCGCCGCAGTTTGCCGCTATACTGCGTGAGGTCGAAGAAGGGCTCAAGTATCTCTTCCAGACAAAAAACGACATCCTTATCTTTGCCTCTTCCGGTACCGGGGCCATGGAAGGGGCCGTAACCAACACCTTATCGAGAGGCGACAAGGCCCTGGTCGTCCGGGGCGGTAAATTCGGAGAGCGCTGGACGGAAATCTGTGAGGCCTACGGCGTTACGGCTATAAACATAGATGTCAAGTGGGGGAAGGCGGTAGCTCCGGCCCTTATCCGTTTCGCCCTGGAAGCAGAGAGCAGCATCAAGGCCATCTTCATTCAGGCCCATGAGACATCCACCGGTGTAAAGCACCCCATAAAGGAAGTAGGCGAGATCGTCAAGGCCTATCCTGACACCATACTGGTCGTAGATGCCATCTCCGCCCTGGGTGTCTTTGACATTCCGGTCGATGAGTGGGGTTTGGACATCGTCGTGGCCGGTTCCCAGAAGGCCTTCTGCTTGCCTCCGGGTCTGGCCTTCGCCAGCGTCAGCCCCAAGGCCTGGCAACGGGTCGAAAAGTCGAATCTGCCCAAATATTACTTCAATTTCCTTAAGGAAAGAAAATCCCTCAAAAAAGACCAGACCGCTTATACCCCGGCGGTTTCCCTGATCGTAGGTCTAAGAGAGGTACTGGCTGGAATAAAAGAGGATGGCCTGGAAAAACTATTCGCCCATCACCGCCTGCTGGCCGAGGCGGCGCGTAAGGCCGTAACCGCCATGGGGCTGGGACTCTATACGGCAGTTCCCTCTGAGGCCGTCACGGTAATCCGGGCGCCGGAGGGCGTGGACGGGCAGAATGTCGTCAAATTACTGCGTGAGAAGTACGGTATAACCATCGCCGGAGGCCAGGGTGAGGCCAAGGGCAAGATATTCCGCATCTCTCACATGGGATATACCGACAGGTTCGAACTCATACTCGTACTCTCGGCTGTGGAGATAGTCTTAAAAGAACTTGGTTACCCTGTGGAACTGGGCAGCGGGGTCAGGGCCGCGGAAGAATATCTCTTCCAGCACCGGGATGTAGCTTAAAGGATTAGACTGCAAGGAGCCAATGATGAAAGTACTGGTCAGCGACAATCTATCCCCTAAAGGCATCGAGATACTGAAACAGGCCGGTCTTAAGGTGGTCTTCAAGACCGGACTCAAGCCGGAAGAACTCAAGAAAGAGATAAAAGACTGTGATGGCCTGGTCATCCGGAGCGCCACTAAAGTTACCGCGGATATTATCGGGGCCGCCAAGAAACTCAAGGTCATTGGCCGGGCGGGCATCGGACTGGACAACGTGGATATACCGACGGCCAGCAAAAAGGGCATCATTGTAATGAATACGCCGGGCGGTAACGTGGTTACCACTGCCGAGCACACCATAACCATGCTTCTAGCCCTCTCCCGGAATATTCCCCAGGCTACTACTTCCATGAAGGCCGGCAAATGGGAAAAGAAAAAATTTACCGGCCGGGAAGTATTCAATAAGACACTGGGCATTATCGGTATCGGACGAATCGGCAGTATCGTTGCCGACCGCGCCCGTGGTCTAAAAATGCACGTCATCGCCTATGATCCATACATCAGGCCGGAAACTGCCGAGAAGTTGGGAGTAGGTCTGGTATCTCTGGACGACCTTTATACCCGTTCCGACTATATCTCCATCCATGTCCCCCTGACTAAGGATACGAAAGACTTGATCAATAGAGAATCATTCGCCAAAATGAAAGATGGGGTCATGTTGATTAACTGTTCACGCGGAGGTATTGTGGACGAGGGGGCCCTTCATGAGGCCATGCAGAGCGGCAAGGTAGCCGGTGCGGCCCTGGATGTCTTTGCCCAGGAACCACCTCCGGAGTCCTACCCTTTATTTACTATGGATAAATTTATATGCACGCCGCACCTTGGCGCCGCTACCGAAGAGGCCCAGGAAAATGTGGCCGTAGCCATAGCCAACCAACTGGTTGATTTTCTCAAAAACGGTAATATCTCCAATGCGGTCAATTTTCCTTCTGTAAGTTCCGATGTACTGGCCAGCATTCAGCCTTACCTGACCCTGGTCGAAAAGATGGGCAGTTTCCAGATGCAGATAGCCAAGGGCGGTATCCAGGAAGTGACTATCGAATATGTCGGCGACGTCGCCAATATGGATACCCGGCCGATAACTATAGCGATGTTGAAGGGCCTGTTCGCTCCTATCTTGAAGCACGACGTCAATTTCGTTAATGCGCCTATTATTGCCAAGGAACGGGGTGTAAAGGTCACAGAGTTGAAGAGCACCACAACCGAAGACTTTACTAATCTTATCACCCTGCGCGTCAAAACACCACAGGAAGAAAACGCCCTCTCCGGAACGATCTTCGGCAAAAAAGAGCTGCGCCTGGTCAGGATAAACACCTTCCGCCTGGAAGCGGTACTGGAAGGACACATGCTCTTTATTTATAACACAGATGAGCCGGGGGTCATTGGGGCTATCGGCACGACCATGGGCAAGGCCGGTTTAAATATCGCCCGTATGCACGTTGGCCAGGAGACAGGCCCGGGCAGAAATGTCATCCTGTTAAATACAAACGCCCCGGTGTCGGCTAAGGCGCTCAAGGAAATGCTTAAGATACCACAGGTGGTGTCGGCACAACCACTTGAATTCTAAACAGTTTCGTGGCAATATAGTTATTCAGGGACAACCAGCCATGAACGAGGATAAAGAAAAAGGATATACGGTAAGAGACAAGCGCATTTTCTCCGAGGAAAAGTCTGGCCCGGAGGCGGAGAAGGCCGAGGAAAAATCCGGCCAGGAGACTACCGCCGCTTCAAAAGAAAGGCCGGCAGAAGAGGAGATACAGAAGGAATCTAAACGGCCCACAGTCTTGCCGCCGGTTGATTTTTCCACCTTCATCTTCTCTCTTAATACCTCTGCCCTGGTTCACTTGGGTGAAATAGCCGATCCGGTCACCGGGAAAAGGGAAAGAGACCTGGTTTTTGCCAAGCATACTATAGATACCCTTGCCATGCTGCAGGAAAAAACCAGAGGCAACCTGACTAAAGACGAAGAAGCCCTGATCCAGCACATCCTGTATGACCTCCGCATGCGTTATGTCCGCGAGGTCTAAGGTTTAGTGTAACCGTTCACCGTTCACCGTTCCCGAAAAAGACGGTTTTCGCGTTTTTCACGGACAACGGTGAACGGATGCGGTTTAATAAATAATCCAAGAGGCATCCCTATGGATAACAAGAAAAAACGCCAGTTAACCTTAATTGCCGTGGCATTAGCGTCCATGGTCTTTGGTCTGGTTCTGGCCTCCCGTTTTGATCTCATGGGAAGGCCTGCGGCATCAAATACAGTGAATCCCCAGACGCTGCCGGCATCCTTTGCAAGTTTAGTGAAGGCGGTAAGCCCGGCAGTCGTTAACATAAGCGCCGTCCGCACCATCAAAGGCGGAGGCCGGGTATTTCGCCATTTTATGGGGCCATTTGATAAAAAAGACCCCTTCAGGGATTTCTTCGAGAAATTCTTCGGCGATCAATCCCCCGAACGTGACCTGAAACAGCGTAGTTTAGGATCGGGCTTCATTATCGACAAGGATGGATACATCATCACCAACAACCATGTTATTGAGCGTGCTGACCAGATAAAAGTGCGACTGGCGGATGAGAGGGAATTTTCGGCAGAGATCATCGGCCGGGATCCCAAGACAGACCTGGCTCTGATTAAAATCGATTCCTTCCGCGACCTCCCGTCGGTAACCATGGGTGACTCAGATGCCCTTTCCATCGGGGATTGGGTAATAACCATCGGTAATCCCTTTGGCTTAAACCACACCGTGACCGCCGGCATTGTCAGCGCTAAAGGAAGGGTTATCGGGGCCGGGCCGTATGATGACTTCATCCAGACAGACGCCTCTATTAACCCTGGAAACAGCGGGGGTCCGCTCTTGAATGTCAGAGGGGAAGTAGTCGGTATTAATACCGCTATAGTAGCCACCGGCCAGGGTATTGGTTTCGCCATTCCGATTAATATAGCCAAAGAAATTATTGTCCAGCTAAAAGAAAAACGAAGGGTAGTCCGGGGATGGCTGGGTGTGGCCATCCAGAAAATGACCCCTGAATTGGCCCGTTCTTTCGGCATCAAAGAGGGCAGGGGCGCCCTGGTGGGCGACGTCTTTGCCGGAAGCCCGGCCGAGAAGTCAAATATTAAACGCGGTGACGTGATAATTGAATTCGACGGGAAGAAAATAGACGAAATGTCAGACTTGCCGCGTCTCGTGGCAAACACTCCAGTCGGGAAGACAGTCACTATAAAAATTATTCGCGACGGGCAGAAACAGACTTTAACCGCTAAAATTACCGAGATGAAAGAGGAGAAACCACCTGTTGCCAAAACTGATGTGGAGAGAAAAATCGGCCTAAGCGTCCAGGAAATCACACCCGAGATAGCCGAAGAATTAGGACTTGAAGATGAAACCGGCGTTATCATCGCAGGCGTCGCGCCGGGCAGCCCGGCAGAAGATGCTGATTTCAATCAGGGAGACGTTATCAAAGAAATCAATCGCAAGAGTATAAAAAATCTGAGAGACTACCGGATGGCCATGGACAAAGCGGCTAAAGAGGATACCATCTTATTCCTTGTACAGCGCGAAGGGCAAACCTTGTATCTGAGTATTACTCCGGGTGAATAATAATCGTATCCGTTCACCGTTGTCCGTAAAGACCTGAAAAGTTTTTTTGGTGAACAGTCAATGGTAATCGTATTTTCCGGCAACCGCTGCCCCTCAAAAAACGTGAAAAACTCTGCCTGGTGAACGGTGAACGGACAACGGTGAACGACTATATTACCCTTTACGCGCCTGCCAAAATAAACCTTTTCTTAAAAGTTACCGGGGAAAGGCCTGACGGGTATCACTCGCTCTTTACCCTTTTTCAAAAGGTAACCTTATTTGACCACATAATTATCAGAAAAGCGGAAAAGGGAATAAAACTGTCCTGTCCTCAGGGCACGGTGCCTGAAGATGAGACGAATATTGCTTATCAGGCCGCTTCTCTTTTTTATAAAGTTACCGGCCTATCACCGGGTGTTGACATCGAAATCCGGAAAAATATCCCTGTAGCAGCCGGCCTGGGCGGTGGAAGCAGCGACGCGGCCTGTGTACTGAATGGATTGCAGGAGGTGTACGGAAACCCCTGCGACCGGGATAATCTCAGCTCCATAGGCAGCAAATTGGGGGCAGACGTACCGTTTTTTCTTGAACCCTATACCATGGCTATCGGACGTGGAATCGGAGATCAACTGGAGCCCATTTTCTCACCTCCTCCGCTATGGTTTGTGCTTATAAGTCCTTGTTTTCCTGTTAGTACTAAATGGGCTTATGAAAATTTAAAGTTGACAACCGGAGAAAATCTTTTTATCTTCTCGCCCGAACATGTTATTAATATAAAGCAATTTCTACATAACGACTTAGAAGAGGTTACCGCCTCACAGTATCCGGTTATTCATACTATGAAGAAATATCTGCTTTCCTACGGAGCTGAGGGGGCATTGATGACAGGAAGCGGCCCTACAGTATTCGGGCTTTTCAAGGAGAAGGAAAAAGCCCGGCTCGCCCATGAAAGATTAGGGTCCAATACAGACTGGGCAGTTCACCTTGTAAGATCATTATAACAGTTGGGGTGTCGTCAAGCGGTAAGACACGGGTTTTTGGAACCCGCATTCGGAGGTTCGAATCCTCCCACCCCAGCCAATTAACGTTCACCGTTCACTGTTGACCGTTAACCGTTCACCACAAGAGCAAATTCTTCTCGGTCAACGGTAAACGGTCAACGGATATTGGGTGCAGAAGATGATCAACAGACTCAAGATATTTTCCGGCAACTCCAATCTACCCCTGGCACAGGCTATATGTCGCTACCTGGACATGGAATTGGGTAAGGCCGTTGTTCGCACTTTCAGCGATGGCGAAACCCTGGTCGAAATAGGAGAAAATGTACGCGGCAGCGATGTATTTGTGATTCAACCCACCTGCCCTCCTGTAAACCAAAATCTAATGGAATTGCTTATTATGATCGATGCCCTGCGCCGGGCCTCGGCCAGGCGGATTACTGCCGTCATCCCCTACTATGGCTACGGCCGCCAGGACAGAAAAGTGGCTCCGCGCACGCCGATAACCGCAAAACTGGTGGCAGATCTCATAACTACGCCTGGCGCACGCCGCGTCCTGGCCATGGACCTCCATGCCGGACAAATCCAGGGATTTTTCAATATACCCGTGGACAATCTTTTCGCTGCCCCCGTGCTCCTGGAATATATACGCGAGCATTTTCTTGAGAATCTGGTTATGGTATCTCCCGATGCCGGAGGCGTAGAAAGAACCAGGGCCTTTGCCAAACGACTGGAGGCTCAACTGGCTATTATTGATAAACGCCGGGAACGCCCGAATGAATCACAGGTAATGAATATTATCGGCAATGTAAAAGGTAAATATGTGGTTATACTTGATGACATGGTAGATACGGCCGGGACACTCTGTCAGGCCGCTCAGGCCCTGCAGGAGCACGGTGCGAAGGTGATACACGCCTGTACCACACACCCGGTTTTATCCGGCCCGGCTATCAAACGTATCGAGGCTTCACCTATAAGTAAACTGATAGTCACAGACACTATCCCCCTCGGGCCGGAGGCCCAAAAATGCCGGAAGATTGAGGTGTTATCTGTAGCAGAACTCCTGGGGGAAGCCATCCAACGTATCCATAATGAAGATTCCGTAAGTTCTTTGTTTGTTTAGGAGGAATAAATGAAACAGATTGAATTAACTGCAGAAAGTAGAGAAAAAAAGGGGAAAGGCGCGGCTCGCAGTCTGCGCCGTCAGGGTCTTACCCCGGCCATCTTCTACGGCAAAGGAATTCCACCTCAACCTCTGACCCTGGATAGTCTGGAGCTTAAACGTAAGCTGAATAAGGCTGGAAGCGAAAATGCCATTTTTGCCCTGACCATTAAAGACGATGGCCATACAGTAAATAAAATGGCTATGTTGAAAGAAGTGCAAACGAATCCCCTAAGCCGGGAAATTATCCATACCGATTTGTATGAAGTCGCTATGGATAAGAAAATAGTGGTCCGGGTTCCTTTGCACGTCAAGGGGCGGGCCAAGGGAGTAGAGCTAAGTGGTATCCTCCAGACAGTAACCCGTGAAATCGAGATGGAGTGTCTTCCGGCAGACATTCCGGAGTTCATCGAGGTTGATGTCACTTCCCTGGACATTGGAGAATCAATCCATATAAAAGACCTGAAGCTGCCGGAAAACCTCCATGTGCTGGACGATGCCGCCGTCACTTTAGTTACCGTGGTTCCGCCGGCAGCTGAAGAAAAAGCGGCTCCCGCCGAGGAAGAGGCCACTGCTGAACCGGAAGTGGTTTCCACCAAGGGCAAGGAACCCGAGGCAAAAGAGTCGAAATAAAGTTGCGTTGTATTGTTGGCCTTGGCAATCCCGGCATCAAGTATGCAGAAACCAGGCATAATATTGGTTTTATCCTTATTGATCACCTTGCCGGGATATTTCAGATCTCACTCGCCGCAAAGAAGTGGGATAGCCTCATTGGTAAGGGGTATATTGGCGAAAGGCAAGTCCTCCTGGCCAAGCCCCTTACTTATATGAACCGAAGCGGTTTAGCAGTAGCCCAGATACTTAGCTTCCACAAGATACCCCCCCAGGGTCTCCTGGTAGTCCATGATGATATGGACATTCCCTTGGGGCGCATAAAGATAGTGCGAAGCGGAGGATCAGGCGGACATAACGGCGTGGACTCGATTATTGAGACCCTGGGCACCCGGGAATTCCCACGCCTTAAGATTGGGATTGGCAGGCCCTTACCTCAACAGAAGCCAGAGCACTACGTCCTTGAACCCTTTTCTTTTGAAGAGAGATCAATTTTAGAAGAGACTCTAAAAAAAGCAGGAAAGGCATCTGAAGTCATAGTCCGGCAGGGAATTGAGGAAGCCATGAATCTTTTTAACATCAAAGAAGTGAATGTCATTAGTCATTAGTCATTGGTTAAATCGGGAAACTGGGTCGTCTTTACCAGTGACAACTGACTATTGACTATTGACTATTGACCAGTGACGTTTTGGGCCTTGAACTTTGACCTTCTGTGCCTCCCATCTCCCAGGAAATAGCCCCAAATGCACAGGACTCGCGCAGACATACCAGACAGCGTATGCACCGTCTGTCATTGGGTGATTCATAAAATTTAATGTCTACGGGACAGTCCCGGTAACACAACTCACAGTGCGTGCATTTCTCCGGATGATACTTGAGCTGGAAGAGGCTTACCCGGTTAAAGAAAGAATAAAATGCCCCGAGGGGGCATACGGTGCGACAGAAGGGACGGCTGGCCAGGACACTCCAGGTAAAAAAGAAAAACAAGACCGCTACCTTAATGTAAAAGAGATGCCCAACCATCCCATACAGGGTTGGTTGCAGGATTAAAAGCGGCAGTCCGGCCTCCAGTGTCCCGGCCGGGCAGATAAACTTACAGAACCACAGGAACCCATATCCAAAGGCATCAACCACCCAGATGGGCAAGATAAAGATGGTCAGAGCCAGGAAGATATAAGGGCCATAGCTGAAGATATCGGGTATCCTGATCTTGCGCCCGGGGATTTTAAACAAAAGGTCCTGGATAAGACCAAAGGGGCATATCCAGCCGCAGGGCATACGTCCCACCAGTCCTCCAATAATCCCCAGCCATCCCAGGACATAGAATCCAAAATGGTAGCGCGCCGCTTCCATTGAGACACGGATACCGGCCATAAAATTCTGGATAGCCCCTAGCGGACACGCGGTTGTAGCTGCCGGGCAGGAATGACAGTTTAACCCCGGAGAGCAGATAGACTTAAGCTGACCCTGATATATAGTCCGGCTTATAGGAAAATACCAGTAACCGTTCAGGAGTAAGGCCGAAAGGGACTGAATAATTCGCCGTAGGCGCCGCCTCATCCGATACCTATGCAATCAAGGCATATACTAACGGCCTTTTCCAGTACATACCTGACCTCGCCGGTAACCATACCTATTAAACACAAAAGGAGAAATGCACAAATAACAATGAAAGGCCCTTTTCGCATCCGACTCACTCCCGCCCCCTACTTCAATCTGGCCTGAACCGATTTCACCTTGTCATCTAACAGGACTTTTTTATCTCTCCGGTCATCAATGATAACCACAGTCTGCACACGCTTTACACCCCTGGCAAAAGGAAGCTCATGCAACCTTGCAGCTAAGGATAAGAGATCTGACACACTGCCTTCAATAATCGTTCCCATGTCCGTTAGCTTGTAAGGGAATTCTCCCTTAGCCAGTTCCTTTTGAATGTCCGCGATATAATCCCCGACACTGGGCGTCCCTAACCCAAGGGGCGCCACACTTAACTCCATAAGCGCCATAATCCATCCCTCCCCTGTTTAAGTTTTGTATTCCTATGTTACGATGCAATTTTGGTATTTGTAAACTGTTTTTTTTGCCAAACCCAGGACACCCTGTCATATCAATAAACAGCTTAAAATTTTTTAGATTTGTTGTATAGTGTTTGTTAAAAAAAGACATTCAAGGAGGAAGCAGAGATGATCACCCCCAAACACTGCCCGGGATTTGAATCTAATAAGAATCTAAGTTCATTTACATGTAAGTGCCCGAACTGTGGGGCGGAAAAGGAGATATTCTCAGATGAATTTAATGTTAAGCATGTCTGTCCAAAGTGCAAGAAGGAGATCGACTTCACCCGTTGTGAACCGTATGGTTCCGAGAAAACCGGCTGATGGCTGATAGCTGAAGACTCAAAGCTGAAGGCCGAAAGCTGACTTATCAATACTCGTGCCCACAAAAATTATCTCAATAGCGGAAAGGATTATGCAGACAATGGACAAGGCCTTCATGGAACAGATGAAAAGAAAGGTTGAAAACGAACTCAGGGAACGTGAAATACAGGCTACCGAATATTGGTTAAGTGAACTTATAAAAGTTTACGAAAAAAGACATCAACAATTGGCCGACCTCCAGGTGGACATCCAAAATCTGAGCGCCAAGATGCGCACCCGCCTGAAGACCCTGAAAAAGGGCGCTGACTGATAATACTTTTAAAGTGCAAATTGGGAAGAAGGCCACAAAAATTCTTCCGTGAACCTTTTAGCCCATTTTGTTTTTAAGTAGGCGTGTATTTCATCAGCCGTAGAAAATTGCAATATATCATTTACCACTTCATTAGCCTCTTCCATGGTGAACATGCGAATAATACGTTTAGCCTGAGGAACGGACAGGGGATTCATACTTAGTTCATCAAGCCCCAGTCCCAGTAAAATGGGCATATAAGACGCCTCACCGGCCATCTCTCCACACATGGCCACTTCAATGCCCCCCCCGTGACCGGCTTCCACTACCTGCTTTATCATACGAAGAACGCCGGGATGAAGCGGCTCATAAAGGTGCGCCACGTGTTCATTTATCCGGTCTATAGCCAGGGAATATTGAATAAGGTCGTTTGTCCCGATGCTAAAGAAATCCACTTCCTCGGCCAGGATGTCGGCTATGGCTACCGCCGTCGGCACTTCAATCATGGCGCCAATCTTGACTGATTCCTTATACGGTATTCCCTCCCGATACAATTCTTCACACGCCGCCTCCAAAATACGCTTGGCTTCTACTATCTCCTGCTTGCCGGAAATCATAGGAAACATAATACGCAAGTCGCCAAAACAACCGGCCCTTAACAAGGCACGCAATTGAACCTTGAAGATGTCTTTTTCCCTCAGACAAAAACGGATGGCCCGAAGTCCAAGGGCAGGGTTTGATTCGCTTACCCACTTTATTGATGAAACAAATTTATCCCCTCCTATATCCAGTGTACGTATAGTCACCGGGTTAGGGGCAATGCGCTCCACCACCTCGCTATAGGCATTAAAAAGGATTTCTTCGGTGGGCAATTCATCACGGTTCAGGTATAAAAACTCCGTGCGCAGCAGTCCTATGCCTTCAGCGCCATACGCTAGAACAGAAGGCAGTTCTTCTAAAAATTCAACGTTAGCCTTTATCTTGATTTGATAACCATCGCTCGTTTCCGCCCGGAGATGGCCGTATTTGACTGTTTGTATCCGATAATCTTCGTACCGGCTTTGCCTCTGTCTGTATTCTTGAATAGTCCCTTCCGGTGGGTTAACAATGACCGTACCCGTCACACCATCGACGATTATCTGATCCCCACTTGAAACCACGCCGGTTATCGTCTCCAGACCAACCACGGCCGGTATCCCCAGGGAACGGGCGATTATAGCCGTATGCGAAGTCCGCCCGCCCATATCCGTCAGAAAGGCCATAATCCTATCCGGTTTCATCTGGGTAGTATCGGCCGGCGAAAGGTCATGCGCTACCACGATTACATTATCTTTAATATCCGCCAGATTCTCCAGTGAATGGCCGGTCAAGACCCTTAATAACCTCTCTGTAACAAACTCCACATCATGAAAACGGCTGCGGATGTACTCGTCCTGGATACGCTCGAAAATGGCCTGGCTTTCTTTCAACGCCTTCTTAAGCGCCCATTCCGCATTAATTTTCTCTTCAGCAATAATCCGAAGCGTTTGGTCATAGAGCATCTTATCTTTCAGGATCAGAAGGTGGCTATCTATTATAGAACAGTGCTCTCTTAACTCCTCCGGGATTTCTTCTTTAATGGCCAGGAGAGCCAGTTGTGTCTGTTCTACTGCCTCCTTGAAACGCACGATCTCTGCCGCCACCTGTTCATCGTTCATGAGGTATTCATAAACCACCTTGATCTTGCGGCGATCTATATGCAGCGCCTTACCGATGGCTATACCCGGAAAAACCGGGACGCCCTTTAATATCTTGACGTTATCCGCTTCTCGTTTCACTGTTCTTCCCCAAACTTATCATTTATTAGTTTTTCAAGGGCGCTGACGGCCTCAGGCGCATCCTCCCCCACGGCTCTAATCTCAACTTTCGTACCCTTAAGACAGGCCAGGGTCAATATATCCAGAATACTTTTACCATCTGTCTCTTCACCATTTCTGGCCAGCCGGACATCGCATTTAAAACGGGAGGCCGTCTGTACAAATTTGGCCGCCGCCCGGGCATGGAGTCCAAGCTTATTCCTGATAGTACACATCTTACTGATTTTGGGAGTAGTCATTATCCTCTGATGGCTTTCAGCTTTCAGCCATCAGCTATGAGCTATGAGCTATGAGCTATCATCTTTCCTAAGTTTTAAGCCCAATCGATAAACCTCTGTTTTCGAGACACCCAACTCCTCGGCTACCTTACGGACAATACCGCTTAGTTTTAAGTCCGTATTCTCTTGATACCATCTGATAGTATTAAGTGTTGTATCCTCATCAAACACTTTCTGCTCCCTTGAGCCCTCAAATACCAACGTGATTTCACCCCGAATATCTTTTCCCTCCAGGTCGGCCAGGACTTCGCTCAGCATACCCCATTTCAGTTCTTCGAACTTCTTGGTCAATTCTCTCGCCAGGAGCACTTTACGGTCTCCTGACTCATCTAAAATATTCCGCAGAGTAGCCAGTAGCCGCTTAGGCGCTTCATAAATGACAAAGGTCCTTTTCTCGTAACGAAGTTTCTGTAAGACAGCTTTACGCCTGGACGATTGCCGCGGCAAAAAACCCAGGAAGGAGAAAGAATCTGCAGGCAGGCCCGAAACACTCAAGGCGGCAATAACTGCCGAAACCCCGGGAACAGGGACAACCCTGACTCCATTTTCTATAGCCACACGGATGATATAATAACCCGGATCCGAAATCCCAGGGGTACCCGCATCCGTAACCAAGGCTGCTTTAATACCCGACCGCAGCTTCTCTAACAACTCTTCACTTTTTTCGACCTGATTGTGTTCATGGCAGCTTATAAGAGGAACATGAATCTGATAGTGGGAAAGGAGTTTGCGCGTCCACCGGGTGTCTTCGGCAGCGATTATATCCACTTCCTTTAATATCCTGAGGGCCCGTAGAGTAATATCCTCCAGATTACCAATAGGGGTGGAAACTATGTAGAGTACGCCTTTGTTAGCTGGTTCCACTTTCAAAAATCAACCTCTACGGCTTCGTAAAAAGTCAAAATTACCGCGGGGTCGCCGAGGTTGGCGTAGGGGCAGGGCTTGCCCTGCCCAATAGGGGCGCAGCAAGCAGCGCCCCTACGTTGCGGGTTGCGGGCTCTGCGTACTCAGCGGTGAAACGGCTTTTTTATGAGTTTATCAAAATTTACTTAGACCTAGGCGAAAAAGCAAGCAAAAAGGATTGAAGGTCGGGCTAATCCAGGGGTGCAAAAAACTCAGCCATCTTTGTCTTGTCTTCAGCAGTAAGCGGCTTCAAATCGATTTCCAGGCCAAACGGCCGTAAGGTGGGTTGGATATCCTTCCGGACGCCCTCGGCCATAAAGATGACATCTTCAGATGTAATAGCCAGATGTTTAAAGATTTCTGGTCTTATTCGAGGGAGGTATCTATCACCACTAAACCCCAGCGAAAGAAATTTAGCCAAAAAATCAGCCAAAAAAATTATGGCTTCCAGACGTATACCGGTATCCTCATCAGATATAGTAGCAAGCGGCTGATGATGATTCTGTATAGCAGTAGTCAAGGTATCCGGCAGCTTCCAGTGTTGGGCCAGCCAGGAGCCAATTGTAGCATGCGAAATAGTTAACAATTCCTGTTCGATATCCACGAGTGACCGTTGTTGTTCCTCTGCCCTGTGCAGCGCCTGGTCAAATCTCTCCGGAAATACATCATTTAACAGGTTTTTCCCGATATCGTGCAGCAGACCGGCTACAAAAGCCTCTTCGAGAAGGGGATAGCCTACCCGCTCCCCTATCTTCCGGACACAAAAACCCACGCTTAGAGAGTGTACCCATAGGTCGGTCTGATCAAGGCCGAATGACCTGTTCTTAGTAAAAAAGGCGTCATTGATTGGTAAACTTAAGGCCAAGTTCTTTACTTCATTTAATCCCAAAAGACTTACAGCATGCGAAACTGTAGATATCTTACCTGGGAACCCGTAGTAGGCTGAATTTGTAGCTCTTAATATATTGCCGGTCAGTGACGGGTCATTCAAAATAACCTTGGCCAGATCGGCAAGCGTGGCATTCGGGTCCTCGATCATAGACAGGACCTGATTAATCACCATCGGGAATGGGGGCAATTGCTCTATCTGTTCAGAGATAAGCTTGAAGACGGCAGGATCAAGTTCACCACTATTCCCCGTATCGTCATCCAGGTCTATCTCCCACACATCATCTTTGCCGTCCAAAATCATCACCTCCTATGCCCTGGAAACCTTGCCGATTAAAATGATGAGTTCCTTTAATAAATCCTGATTCACCTGATCCCTCATTTCATTTTGCATTATCTCCAGGGCTGAAAAACCGGGTAATGCACCTTTATAACATCGACTTGTGGTCAGGGCATCGAAGATATCCACTATGCAGGTTATTTTTGAATATACATCTATCCCGTCACCGTTCAGGCCACGGGGATAACCTGAACCATCGCATTTCTCATGGTGATTCAAAATAATATTTGCGCCCGCCGCAGGCAGCGGTGAGCTATCCTGTACGATTTTAAACCCCAGTTCAGGATGTTTTTTAATCTCCTTAAACTCTTCCGGAGTAAGCCGCCCCCGTTTATTCAGAATGGCCTTATCTATACGGCTTTTGCCTATATCGTGCAGCAAGGCCCCCATTCCCAGGACTTTCATAGTCTGTTCGTCACACAATCTCAGAGCCTTGATTAAGGCCGTTACAAAAATGCAGACATTCACACTATGGGTGTGCGTATAATAATCGTAAGACATAATCTTAAAAAAGTTCTGAAAAGCCAGCTCATCGCTTATGATAAAGGCCACATGTTGCACAGCTACTTCTTTGCATATATCTACGTTCTCTATCCGCGGATCCTCCATGACATTTTCCACTACGGCCTTGCTAAGGCCATAAATTATATCGGTCTTCCTTGATGCTGGTATATTCTGTCTTTCCATCACCCGCCGGAGCTGACCGGCCATATAGCGCAACCGTTTGCCTCTATCCGCACCCCGGATAAAAACCGTATCAATGCCGTTATTCTTTAGCCGTACCACCTGATCACGGGATAAAAAGAGATTCGCCTCCCGGTAAAGTACAAACCCATCCTCCCCACTACCTTGTCGCAGATAAATATCAAAATCGGGAGAACTTTCCTCGATAAGGGTTTCGAGGGGGATAGGGATAAAAGATAAAGATTCCGGCATGTCCTTAACCATCTCCCTTTAAACCCCTTTTAAAACTTTTCGGCAACTTTCAACCAAATCTTCAAACTTTAACGGCTAAAGTTTCGAATTAATACTGCCGATAACAAGAGACAACATGTAGGCATTCCAGAAACATAACTAGATAGCATAGGAATTTCCATTTTTAACCCCCTCCCCTCACC
>QYQD01000087.1 GCA_007280345.1 Deltaproteobacteria bacterium
AATAATTTCCGGACCGACCCCCACCGGACAACCTATAGTCAAAGCAATAACGGGTAGCGTCAGCTTCTTAACTCCTTAATGGTTTTGAAAATATCAATTTAAAAAATCAGACGCTTAATGTCAATGTCCGTTTCTCCTCTTCTCCTCTGTCAAGCCCTATAAAGCATAAGTTGACAAGTGTTAACCTTTGTTCTAACGTAAGCATTTGAATCTGGTTTATAAACAGGGAGACACCATGTGCGAAAAGGAGCTTGTGTTTACCCGGGATGTAATCCAGGAGAGGATCAAGGAGTTAGGGAAAGAAATCTCCGGGGACTACGCCGGCCGTGAACTGGTATTAATCGGTGTATTAAACGGCGCTTTTGTTTTTATGGCTGACTTGATGCGTTCCCTGGATATCCCGGTTCAGGTTGACTTTGTACGTTTGGCCAGTTATGGCTCCAAAACAGAATCCACCGGCGAGGTCAGGTTCACCAAAGATATCGAGCTGCCTATTACCGATAAAAATGTCCTGGTGGTGGAAGACATTATAGATACCGGTCATACGCTGAGTTATTTTAACGACATAATAGCCCTTCATAAACCGCGTTCTATTAAGGTTTGCGCCCTCATAAGTAAGACCGGGCGACGAAAAACACCCATTGTTATAGACTACGTGGGCTTTGAACTGGAAAGAGGTTTTCTGATAGGGTATGGCCTGGATTACAACGAAAATTATCGTCACCTGCCGGATATTTGTTCCATTACCATAAACACACCCGATTCTGCCTCATAACTTATGAGAAAAACAGTTCATCATAATTGGCGCCGCTTTCTTGTTATTTTTGTGGCCCTATCTGTGTTTCTTACGCCATCTCTGGAGGCCAAGGGTATAAAGTTAACCGATGTCATCGTAAACAACTCCAGCAATGACCTGTTGGCCTATTTTAACGTTCGAAACTGCTTCGATAGCGACACCAGTAAGGCCCTTATGAACGGCCTTACGATAAGGCTTACCTTGAATATCCGTCTTTACCAGGTCTACCGTCTCTGGCCGGACTCCCTCCTGGCCTCGCTGGATATGGAGCACAGTATTCGCTATGATGCCCTGAAGGAGGAGTTCTTTGTTGATTTAGATGGTAAGAAGCTCAGATTTAGGGAAGCGGCAAAGGCCCAGCAGGCGGTAAGCGAAATAACCGGGATACCGGTTATTGCCTTAAAGAAACTCACCCAAAACAATCTCTATCAGCTCCAGATAAAGGCCATCCTTGAGAAAGAGCCTACTTCCTCTGCATTTCATTATATAATCTCCTTGTTTTCTTTTTGGGATTCGGAGACAGATAATTATAGCGTAGAGTTTAAATACTAAAAGAATGACCGAAATACCGGATATCCAGGGCAAGGAAAGGAAAAGACAGAAATGGGAAAGACTTATTATTCTGATTACGCTGGTCTTGATTATCGGGCTGGCCTTTCTGGGTATCAAGGTTTTACATCTTTCTCCGTCCAAGGTTTTGGGCGGGAACATCCTCCTTTTTGCCCTCATAAACATCAACCTTATCCTCATTCTTCTCCTCATTTTTCTGGTTCTAAGGAGTGTGGTTAAGCTCATCTTTGAGCGGCGCCACAACATACTGGGGGCTAAGCTGCGTACCAGGCTGGTTGTGGCTTTTGTTCTGTTTGCCCTGCTGCCAACCACCTTTCTCTTTTTTATTTCATTGCAGTTCATAAATACGAGCATTGATTATTGGTTTAACGTACGCGTAGAAAAGTCTCTCGAGGACTCTTTAGAAGTAGGGCGTACATTTTATAAACAGGTCGAGAAAAATGTAATTACCCATGCCGACAGAATGAGCAGAGAAATCACCCGGTCCGGATTGATGTCTGAAGCGGCCCGAGGCGAACTCTCCCGGTATCTGCGGGCCGGGCCGGAAGAGTTTCACCTTGATACTGTGGAGGTTATTCTCCCTTCGTATGAAGAATTGGCCGGTTACCGACGGCCGGGTGTCGGAATGTTTGAACTGGCACAAATTTCCTCAAAAACATTAAGACGCTGTCTCAATGGCGAAAAGGGTATCGTCGATACCTTTACCTCCGCCGATGGTGATTTGGTGAGGGGATTTTATCCTGTTCTTTCGTCTGCCGATGGGGGTGATGTGGTCGGCGTCCTGGCTGTTGGTATTTTTGTCCCGGCCGGACTTACCGACAAGATGAAGAATATAGCCGGGGGTATTGAAAATTATAAGCAGTTAAAGCTCCTTAAAAATCCGATCAAGGTCAGCTTAATTATTATTCTTTTGATCATCAGCCTGATCATCGTTTTTTCCGCGACCTGGTTCGGCTTTTACCTGGCCAGAGGCATTACCGTCCCTATTCAGCATTTGGCCGAAGGGACGCGTCGCATAGCCGGAGGCGACCTTGATTTTACTATTGACGTCCGGTCAGAAGATGAGCTCGGAACCCTGGTGGAGTCGTTTAACAAGATGACTGCTGACCTCAAGAGAAGTTACGCCGAATTGGAAAGGGCCGGCGAAGAACTTCAGAGGAGTTATCTGGAGTTGGAACAGAGGCGGCGCTACACGGAAATAATCCTGAGGAATGTGGCGGCCGGGGTTGTTTCCATTGATAATGACGGCCGCATCAGCACCATGAATAAATTTGCCGAGGAATTGTTTGGAGTACGTCACGGAGATGTTGTCGGCAAGACCTATCAGGAATTGGCTACACCGGGGCAATTAGCTATAATCAATGCCCTGGTGGAGGAAGCCCGGCGGGCCAAGAAGGGTTCTGTACAAAAGTCAATTCGAATTACGGCCGGCAACAGGGGCCTTTCCCTTCTCGTTAATGCCACGCTTTTGAAAGATGACGCCGGGAATAATATCGGCATGGTCATTGTTTTTGATGACTTGACTCAATTAGAAAAGGTCCAGCGGATGGCGGCCTGGCGTGAAGTGGCCAGGCGCATAGCGCATGAAGTAAAGAACCCTCTGACGCCGATACAATTATCTGCCCAGAGATTGCGTAAGAGATATATTGAGAAGTTGGCCGATGACAGCAAGGTGTTCGATGACTGTACCAGGACTATCATTAACCAGGTAGAGGAATTGAAACGACTGGTCAATGAATTTTCGCTTTTTGCCCGCTTGCCGGCGACAAATCCAGCCCTGAATAGCCTGGAAGTCGTTGTTGAGGAAAGCATAACCCTATATCGGGATAGTCATAAAGATATCGACTTTGTCACCAGGGTGCATCAACCTATTCCCCAATTTTACTTTGACCGCGAGCAGATCAAACGGGTCATGATCAATCTCTTTGATAATGCGCTTGCCGCTATGGAGGGTCATGGTAAAATTGAAACAGAGCTTTTTTATGACAGTTCTAATCCGCCTATGGTAAGGATTGAAGTCAGTGATACCGGTAAGGGTATCGCCCCCGGAGACAGAGAGAGGCTATTTGAACCTTATTTTTCAACTAAGAAAGGTGGGACGGGTCTGGGATTGAGTATTGTAAGCACTATTATCTCGGATCACAATGGTTATATAAGGGTGCAGGACAATGAACTCAAAGGGGCCAGGTTTGTTATCGAGCTCCCTTTGCAGGTATGAAAGGACGTATGGGTTCGGGATATGGCCAAACGCATATTGATAGTTGATGATGAAGTTAGCATTCTGGACGCCCTGGGCGGGATACTGGAGGACGAGGGGTTTGAGCCTGTCCGGGCGCAAAATGGCGAGGATGCCCTGGCCCGGTTAAGCGAGGCAGCGCCGGATTTAGTGCTTTTAGATGTGTGGATGCCTCCGGGCATAGATGGGCTGGAAGTGCTCAGAAGGATCAAGCTCGATTATCCATTTCTCCCCGTAGTGATAATGTCCGGCCATGGCACTGTGGAGACGGCAGTCAAGGCGACCAAGCTGGGGGCGCATGATTTTATTGAAAAACCGCTTTCCCTGGAAAAAATCGTTCTAACTATAAATAATACTCTTGATTACAGCCGGTTAGAAGAGGAAAACCTTCTTTTACGCCAGCGGGTAGGGCGTAAACCAGAACTCACCGGGCAAAGCGAGGCGATGCTGGAGTTAAAGAGGCAAATTGTCCTGGTGGCGCCTACTTCGGCCTGGGTATTGATAAAGGGGGAAAACGGGGTAGGCAAAGAGTTGGTATCTCATGCCATACATAGGCAGAGCAAGCGAGCGGCCAGGCCCCTGATCGAGGTCAACTGCGCGGCCATTCCTGAAGAACTTATTGAAAGCGAGCTTTTTGGGCATGAAAAGGGCTCTTTTACGGGCGCTACCACCATGAGGCGCGGCAAGTTTGACCTGGCCAATGAAGGCACGCTCTTCCTGGATGAGATCGGCGATATGAGTTTTAAGACCCAGGCCAAGATATTACGCATCCTGCAGGAGCAAAAATTCGAACGTGTAGGTGGGACAAAGACCATAAATGTTGATGTGCGTGTCATCGCCGCATCTAACAAAAACCTTGAGGAAGAGATTAAAAAAGGGAATTTTCGTGAGGATCTTTACCACCGATTAAATGTAGTGCCGATCGAAATGCCCCCGCTAAGGGAGCGGTTGAGCGATATACCCCTTTTAGTTAAGGAGTTTTTGTCTGAATTTGCTTCAGATGGCGGGTTAAGACGCAAAGAAATAAGCGATGGCGCCCTGCAATTGCTCGCTGCCTATCATTGGCCTGGAAATGTCAGGGAGTTGAGAAATGTTGTGGAAAGATTGGTGATTATGTCCCCGGGCGCACTTATTTCAGAGAAGGACGTTTCTTCTTCGATACGGGGGGCTAAAGCAGTAGAAAAGAAGGCAGGAGATATGTTTGCATTCGAGACGTTTAAGGATGCCAAGGCCCATTTTGAGCGCGAGTTTATATTGCATAAGCTGGTTGAAAATGACGGCAATATCTCCCAGACCGCTGAAAAGATAGGTCTGGAGAGAAGCCATCTCCACCGCAAGATGAAGGCCTTAGATCTGGACAGTGTAAAGTCCGGGCAATAAAAATGAGATCGTCATGCTCTCCCCCGGGCGGTTTAAAAAATTAGCGAGCAGGTGGAAGCAAAAAATAATTTGAAATATGGGCAGATAGTGACTATATTTACAAATAGTGCCTGAACGAAAACTGTTAATTTTCCCAATTTCTGCGTCAGGCTTAAATTTTAATCCTCAAAATACTCAATGTATTCCTGCGGTTAAAATTTGCGCCTTCCTTGAACTTGAAAAAATTTCCTAGTTTTCGTTCAGGCACTAAATATAACAGATCTTATATAATACCGGGTAATTTTAAAATGGGAAACGACAAAGAATATAATAATGTTCCTGACCAGAAGGAATTAGAAAAGGAGCTGGCGGAGTATCTGTCCAAAAAATATGGGGATAAGGTGCGTATTCTCTCACCGGTTGTCCTTCCAAAACCGGGTCCATCTGAATCCGGGGGCAATAAGACCTTAAGGGGTAGGGATATTATTCTGAATTTTAATATCAAACCTAAAGAGCTTGAGGCCTACCTGGATGAATATATAATCAAACAGGATAAGGCCAAGGCTATCCTGGCCACCAAGGTCTGCACCCACTTCAGCCGTATTAAGTATGCACTGGAGCATAAGAGAGATGCGGAGGTGGGGCAGATCAAGAATAACATTATTATGATCGGACCGACCGGTGTAGGTAAGACCTATATGATAAAGCTGATTGCTAAGAAGCTCGGCGTGCCTTTTGTTAAGGGCGACGCTACTAAGTTCAGCGAGACCGGTTACGTGGGCGGTGATGTGGAAGACCTGGTTCGTGACCTTGTGCAGGAGGCGGGCGGGGATATGGAGCTGGCCCAGTATGGCATTATTTATATCGATGAAATAGATAAGATTGCCTCCAGCGCCCACCATTTAGGCCCGGATGTCTCACGTACCGGTGTTCAGCGCGCCCTTCTGACGCCGATGGAAGAAACAGACGTAGATCTCCGGGTTCCCCACGATCCTATCGCCCAGCTTGAGGCCATAGAGCGTTATCGGAAGACCGGCAAACGGGAAAAAAGGACGGTTAACACCAGGAATATCCTTTTCATAGTGAGTGGCGCCTTTAACGATCTGGCGGATGTTATTAAGAAGCGCCTGACTGATCAGGGAATCGGTTTCGGCGCGCCTATTACTTCCAAGAGTGACAGGGTCGATTATTTGCGCCATGTTAAGGCGGAAGACCTTATTGAATACGGGTTCGAGTCAGAGTTTGTGGGCCGATTGCCTGTAGTAGCGGTTTTCGAGGAATTATACGTGGAGGACCTGTACAATATCCTCAAAAACCCGGGCTGCCCGGTGATAAAAGGTAAAAAGCACGACTTTAAGGCCTACGGCATAGATATAACATTTGAAGATAAAGCCTTGCATATTTTGGCCGAGAAAGCCTGTACAGAGAAGACGGGGGCGCGTGGATTGTCCAGGGTCGTAGAGCATATCCTTTTAGAATTTGAAAAAACCCTGCCTTCAACCTCGATTCGTTCCTTAGTTGTTACCCCGGAGATGATTAAGAACCCGGTTGCGGAGTTGGATCGTCTCCTTGCCAGCCCGGATGATCCGGCCTATATCGAACGTTACCATCGGGCCCGGGAGAGGGAATTGGATATTATAAAATCAACCATGGTGAGACGTCAAAAAGAAATCTTTGACAACCGTGGGCTATCTGTCACTCCGTTCAGGCTGCGGTATCTGGCCGAGTTATGTTTGACCAAAGATATTGATATACAGGCTTCTGTGGAAGAGCTTCTATTTATAAATGAGGAAATAAAAGATTATGAAGCCACTTTTCTGGATAAATATGGCATAAAGATCATTTTTGAAGATGAGGCTATCGACCAGATAATTGGACAGGCCTGGCAGGAAGGCAGCACGGCTTATGTTGTTTGTAACAACTTGACCGAATCATACAAGTATGCCTTGAGAATAATTCAGGATAGGACCGGGCAAAACGTTTTTCATCTTCCCACCGAGGCGGTGTCCACTCCGGAAGGATTTATCAGCCACCTGATCAAGGAGTCCTTTGATAATTCTTTGGATAATTCCTCAAAATAGGGCAAAAATACAGGAGACAGAAGCCAGAATACAGGAGTCAGAATACTGATAGCCGAAAGCTATTTTTTCCCGTGGACTCTGTGGCTAATTTTTTAAAACGAAGGAGCATTTAGAAAAACATGATCGGTATATCTAAACTTTATTGCGGTACGGTGGAGCCGTCTGACGCCTTGCGCTATGGCAGACACTCCGGGAAGCTGCCCTCGCACCTTCTCCAGTTTTCGGCAGACAAAAAGCCGGTGGTGGTCTGGAATGCCACCCGGCGTTGTAACTTAAAGTGTGTGCATTGTTATGCCCAGGCGGACAGTGTGGGCGCACCGGATGAACTCTCCACGGCCGAAGGGAAAAAACTGATCGATGATCTAAGCCAGTTCGGCAGTCCGGTCCTTCTTTTCTCCGGCGGCGAGCCTTTTATGCGTCCGGATCTGCCTGAGCTTGCGGCTTACGCCGTGGAAAAAGGCATGCGGGCCGTAGTTTCTACAAATGGCACGCTTATCAGCAAAGACATGGCCAAGGTATTGAAGAAGATCGGCCTCTCTTATGTGGGTATAAGTCTTGATGGTATGGAAGAGGTCAATGACCATTTTCGTGGGGTTAAGGGGGCCTTTGCCGGGGCCATGAGGGGTATTAGAAATTGTCGGGAAGCTGGCATTAAGGTGGGTTTAAGGTTTACCATTAATAAGCTTAATGTCGCCGAGATACCGGCCATTTTTGACCTGTTAGAACAGGAGGAAGTCCCGCGGATCTGTTTTTATCATCTGGTTTATGCGGGACGGGGCAGTAAGCTGGTCGAAGAAGACCTTGCTCACGAAGAAACCCGGCGGGTAGTGGATATTATCATCGATCGTACCGCCGACTTGCATCGCCGCGGTAAGCCAAAAGAGGTGCTGACGGTGGATAACCATGCCGACGGCCCTTATGTCTATCTGCGTATGGTAAAGGAGAATTCACCCCGGGCTGCAGAGGTCCTGGAATTACTTAAAATGAACGAGGGAAATAATTCCGGCCGGGGTATCGGCTGTATAAGCTGGGACGGCAGCGTCCATGCGGATCAATTCTGGAGATATTACTCATTTGGCAATGTCCGTCAACGTCCGTTTAGCGAGATATGGACGGATCTGTCAAACCCGCTTATGGCGGCCCTTAAGAATAAGAAGGCCCATGTCCAGGGCCGCTGTGCCCAGTGTAAGTGGCTGGATATCTGTGCCGGGAATTTCCGGGTAAGGGCTGAGGCCGTCACCGGGGATATCTGGGCGCCGGACCCGGCCTGTTATCTGACGGATAAAGAAATCGGGATTGCCGAGGAGGCTTAGAGATGCTGTTTCCGGATTATCGCCCGCGCCGCATGCGCCAGAATGAAAATTTCCGCGCCCTGATTCGGGAGACACACCTTGCGCCTGATCAGCTTGTCTATCCCCTTTTTGTCGTGCCGGGGAAAAAGGTCAGGAAAGAGATTCCTTCCATGCCCGGGTGTTTTCAGCTTTCTCTGGATCAGTTGAAGGCTGAGATAAAAGAGATAAAGGACACCGGGCTCAGGTCTGTTCTCCTTTTTGGCATCCCGGAGAAGAAGGACGAGATAGCCTCCCGGGCCTATGCCAAAGACGGCATTGTGCAAAGGGCGATAGCCGAGATAAAGTCATCTGATAAAGACCTTCTGGTTATTACGGATGTCTGCCTTTGTGAATATATGAGTCACGGCCACTGCGGATTTGTCTCCGGGGGCAAGATCGAAAATGATGCGACACTGGAGATACTGGGCAGGGTAGCCCTTTCCCATGCCCGGGCCGGTGCGGACATGGTTGCCCCTTCGGATATGATGGACGGCCGGGTGGCTGAGATCCGTGAGACCCTGGATGAAGATGGTTTTGAACACACACCCATTATGTCCTATGCGGTTAAGTATGCCTCCAGTTTTTACGGGCCTTTCCGCGAGGCGGCGGAGTGTGCTCCCCAGTTCGGCGACCGGCGTTCGTACCAGATGGACCCCGCCAACAGCCGCGAGGCCCTGCGTGAGGCCACCCTGGATATGGAGGAAGGCGCTGACATCCTCATGGTTAAACCGGCCCTGCCTTATCTGGATATCATCTCTCGTTTGCGGGAGGAATTTGACCATCCCATTGCCGCTTATCAGGTCAGCGGCGAGTATGCCATGGTAAAGGCGGCGGCCAAGATGGGCTGGCTGGATGAAGAGCGGGTCATGATGGAATGCCTTCTGAGTATCCGGAGGGCCGGAGCAGATATTATCATCACTTATTATGCCAAGGAGGCAGCGAGGTTATTGCGCAGATGAAACCGAATCATTCTCATGGCCATCCTTCACATCCTTCCCATGCCCATAGTGGTCCTCCACAGGGGCAGGACGGACCGACGCTTCGCCTGGTAGCCTGGGAATTGACAAGGAACTGTAACCTTTCCTGTGTTCACTGTCGGGCATCCGCAACCCGTGGACCTTATGAAAACGAACTATCCACGGAAGAGTGCAAGAAGATTATCGACGACATCGCTGCCCATGCCCAGCCGGTCATGATCATGACCGGTGGCGAGCCTCTCCTGCGCGAGGATGTCTTTGAACTGGCGCGCTATGGTACAGACAAAGGCCTGCGGATGGTGATGGCCACCAACGGCACCCTCATCACCCCGGAAGTGGCCCGGAAAATGGTAGAGGCCGGAGTAAAGAGGATTAGTATAAGCATTGACGGGGCCACAGCAGAAAGCCATGACAAATTTCGTCAGGTAGAAGGGGCCTTTAAGGGCGCGCTTCAAGGCATAGAAGAGGCGAAGCAGGCCGGTTTAGAGTTTCAGATTAATACCACGATTACTGAGACGAACCTCCATGAACTCCCGGCTATACAGGAGCTCACCGTATCACTCGGGGCGGTGGCTCACCACATCTTCCTCCTGGTCCCTACCGGACGCGGCAAAGATTTGGCCGATCAGGCCCTTTCTGCCGGGGAATACGAACAAACCCTGAACTGGTTTTATGACCAGAGGGATAAAGTCCCCCTACACCTTAAGGCCACCTGTGCCCCGCACTATTATCGGATATTAAGACAGCGGGCCAAGGCTGAGGGGAAAGAGATAACCCTCCAGTCCCACGGGCTGGATGCCGTGACCCGGGGATGTCTGGGCGGTGTTGGCTTCTGTTTTGTCTCACATCGGGGAGATGTCCAGCCTTGCGGTTATTTAGAGATAAACTGCGGCTCGGTGCGCGAGACGCCCCTTTCTCGTATATGGAGGGAATCACCGGTTTTTCTTAATCTGCGTAATCCGAAGATGTACAAAGGCAAGTGCGGTATGTGTGAATATCATCGTTTCTGTGGCGGGTGCCGGGCGCGGGCCCATGAGATGTCCGGTGATTACCTGGCTGAAGAACCCCTTTGTACATATCAACCCCTGAAAATGAAAAAAGAGGCCCTGGCCAAAGGGCAAAGATGACGTTTATGGCTGGTGTGATGGAGAAGATGGACACCCCTTCCATGGATGAAGGGGACCGGGCCATTTTAAACGAGATACAATCCCATTTTCCGATTGAATCTCGCCCCTATGCGACTATAGGAGAGCGGCTCCAACTCACGGAGACAGAAGTTTTAGACCGGATTAGGCGTTTGCAGGATAGGGGTATAATACGCCGTCTGGGGGCAAATTTTGATTCCCGCCGCCTGGGTTATATGACTACTCTCTGCGGGGCCAAGGTCCCACCGGAAAGACTGGATGAGTTCATTAGGGTTGTAAATTCTTATCCTGGGGTAACCCATAACTATCTGAGAAGGCACGACTTCAATGTCTGGTTCACCTTTATTGCTGAGTCTTCAGAGGCTATTGAGAGGCAGCTTGGAGAGATAACCGAGAAGACCGGCGTGAAGGTCTACAACTTTCCCGCCATACGCTTATTCAAGATCAAGGCTGAGTTTAAGGTCTGAAGAAGAGTTAGGGGGATAAGGGTTAGTTTCAGCGGAATACACAAAAACCACGAGTCTTGCTGATCCTATCCGGCACCCATAGCGGTCACAACATGAATCCATAGATAACGTTTTCCAGGTCGCTGTAGTTTTTTGAAACGACTTTAAATCCTTCCAATTTTAGATCCATGGCCATGGATCTGAGTCTTTTAACGTCGGATTCCTGGGGACTGACCTTGACCTCGTAAGCCTGGCTTTTGTCCACAATAAAGTCTATTTCAGCGGATGTTCCACCCGATGACAAGCCGTGATGGTTGCCAATATTTTGATTTAACGAGGCTTTCTCCGTTCCTGAATTTTTTTCCTCGTGTCTACATGCACCTCTTTGTGGGGCAAGACCGAAGG
>QYQD01000030.1 GCA_007280345.1 Deltaproteobacteria bacterium
AACAGATGGCCATGGCATCGTCCAGGCCGGCGATCACCGGCTCCTGGAGGCCGCAATTTTCATCCGTGCATTGGAATTGGTAAACCGGCATCCGCACCTCCTTCCTGGGTTTCTTGTGTCTCTTGTATGAGGTTGGCCACCTCCTGCCGGCTAACATTATCCAGCAGCGCCTTCTTGATAAGGTGGAGGTGATTGATAATCAGGTCGATTTTCTGGAGGTTGACGGCGGAATTGCCGTTCAACACCCGGGCCAGTACCCGGCAATCATCCGGTGAGAAGGATCTGACCACCAGGCCGGTGACCGCATCCAGGGCCTTTTCCCAGCGGGATACCGTCTCCAGGTCCTCCTTCTTGGGGACCGCGAAGAGAAAGCGCTCTTTCTTGGCGTCCACCAGGGCGTTAACAAATCTGCGGAGATGGTTATAGGTGGGGAGCTGCCCGACCTTGATTTTCTGAAAAACCAGCTCCTGCTCCCCGTGATCCTGTAGGCGGTCGGGTAAGGAGGTTTCATTACTGAAACCCCCTCCCCTAAGAACCGGACGTGAGAGTTTCCCCTCATCCGGCTCAAGCCTTTCAACACCCCCCTTATGGTTGGTCGGGGGCAGCAACACTCTTACTATCTTGGCAATGCAACTGCCGGTGGCAGTTAGGATGCAAAAGCTGAAGGTTTGACAGGATGTACTTTCCACCTTGAAGTCCCGGGATAGTGCGATGTTCATTCCACCCCGTTTCCTTCGTGATGTCTTCTTGGCAGATCGGACATTTTCCCTTCTGGGCCTGCCAAAGTTTCTTGACCCGTCCGTGTAGGGCCAGGTCGTCCTTGACTTTTTGGGTTTTTCTTTCCTCGAAGTAAGGTTCCCAGACCATATCGTAGGGACAAGCCTCAAGTTTGATCTTCACGTGCCTTCGGATTGGAGTGTTCGCAGCCGCATACATTTCCATATAGTCGGTTTTGCCATTGTCCTTCTTGACCTTGGCGGCAAATACCCAATTACTGGGTCCGATTCTGTGGAAGTATCGGTCCTTGATCCATCTCCGCCCCTTGTTCGGGTGCCGGCGTTTACACCATTGCCACAGCTTTTGCCAGATTTGATAATCGGCCCAACTGAAGGTTTCCTTAGCCACAACGTGCCGGTGATAGTTAGCCCATCCACGAATTATGGGGTTGAGCACTCCAATCACGCTTTCCTGCTTGGCCGTTTTGTGCTTCTTCAGCACTTTCCTTACCTTTTCCAAGAAGTTTTTAACGTTCTTCTTAGAGGGTTTGATCAGTAACTTCCCGTTGTACTTTCGGACGTTCTGACCCAGAAAGTCAAAGCCTTCCTCAATATGCGTTACCTTGGTTTTCTCTTCGGATAAGGTTAAGCCTCTTTCCTTGAGAAACCTAATTATTACAGGTTTGACTTCCTGTTCCAGCAGCGCTTTCGAGTTGCCGGTAACAATGAAATCATCCGCATATCTAACAAAGTTCACTTTACTTCCCCGAAAAGGTTCCAGTTCCTTTTTGAGTCCGTCCAGTGCCATGTTAGACAGTATGGGCGAAATGATGCCCCCTTGCGGGGTGCCTGCTACTGTGGGGAATAGTTTTTTGCGGTCGATGTATCCGGCCTTCAACCATTTCCGGAGGATCCTTTTATCCATTGGGATATTGTTCATCAACCAGTCATGGCTTATTTCGTCAAAGCACGACTTGATGTCTCCTTCGAGAATCCACTGGGCTGATCTTTTCGTGCCCAATACAATAAAGGTTTGTTCAATGGCATCGGCACAGGCCCTTTTCGGACGGAACCCATATGAGTTTCCGTCGGCAAGGGTTTCTGCAACCGGCTCCAAGGCGAGCTTATGTAATGCCTGCATTGCTCGATCCTTCATCGTGGGGATTCCCAGGGGGCGCATCTTGCCGTTACTTTTCGGGATGTAAACCCGTCTCAGCGGAAGCGGTTTGTAACCTTTTCTTATGAGAGACGAAACGGCCTGAGATTTGGCATCGGGAGTTGACCAGATTTGACCATCGACACCTGGGGTTGCTTTGCCTTGATTTTCGGTAACTCTTTTCACTGCTAAAGCTTTGGCGTGAAAAGAGTGAGTCAGTAATCTTTGGAGAGATTTGACTCTCCTTGTCTTACCTTCCCGTGTTGCTTTTGCAATACGCAGTTGCATCATTCTGACATGCTGGTGTGCTTCGGACCAGTTGATCTGGTGCCACGCTACCTCCAGCTTGCCGGAGGAAACTGCGTCAGTTTTAACAACTTTCGTTTTCATGCTTCCTCCTTTACAAGTAGGTTGCATCTGTTTCTTGCATTGAAAGACCAGATGGAAGTCTGCTCACTTTTGTGCGGGGTGATGTTGTCTAAAGACTCAACCCCTATCCGGGTCATTACAACCTGGCATTCGCTTTTTCCATCCTCCTCTACCTGCACCTCCCTCGTCTGGCCTTACGGCCTTCCTACCCAAGTTAGGGAGAGATACAGGCTTACCGTGTTTCGCATAGGTAACATGATGGGTTAGGCTCAACCTCTTCACCGGTAGCAATTGTGTCCGCGCAGTCTTAATCAGCAAAAGACTGACCTGCTACAGTGCCTTTTTGGCTCAGGCCTATCAGCGTCTTTGGCCTGTTCTTCGTCACGGTGTTTAGTAGTTGTTCACTTATGTTAGCCATACCATCAAGCCTGGCACCCCAACCGCATTGTCGCTTGCAGTTGTTGTCCTTACCTCACAGCTCAGACTATCCATCATCGGAGGGTTACGTTGTCCCAGGAGCTTCACACCGAGGCGTTGCCGTCTCCGCATGTCCTGGTAGGCTACTCCTGACGGAACAGGAGGTTTTGCACTCACTAATTTATGTGAGCCAAAACAATTACTTATGCGACTTCACGTCGCACGCTGATCTCGAAGGCCTGGGAAGGGGAGATGGCCCCGAAAATAAGGGCATCCTGAAACTTGGGAGACAGGTTCAGAAGCGACAGGCGCTCGTCCACCCGCCACACCTGTTTGAACCCCAGCTTTTGAGCCAACTCCTCTTTGGTGTAACCCCTGTCCAGCATTTCCTGGAAAGCCTTGGCCTCCTCCAAAGGGGTGAGGTCCTGGCGCTGGATGTTCTCCACCAGGGCCATTTCGGCGATCTGGTTATCGTCGGCCTCGATCACGCGCACCGGGGCGGTGTTAAGCCCGGCTATCTGGCAAGCCCGCCACCGACGCTCCCCGGCCACCAGCATAAACTCCTTGGGGATGGGGGGACCCGGGCTGTCCGCTATGAAGGTGCAGAGTCGCCGCACCACCACCAGAGGCTCGATGAGTCCCTGCTCCTTGATGGACTGCGCCAGCTCCTCCAGTTTTGCCTGATCAAAAATCTTGCGCGGCTGGAGGGGATTAGGGTATATAAGGGATAGGTTGATTTCGTTACCGGGCTGTGGCGAGTCCGGGGAAGTGGTTTCGGGGCCCTTGGGAGAGGGCCCCCTTTCTTTTTCCGGCCGGCCGCTCCAGCCGGGGTGAGGGTCTTTGGGTTTCGGATTCTCACATAACCCCTCTGCCCTGGTGCATTTCCCGGTCCCGCCCGGGATGAGTTTGCCCTTGATTGGGCTGCCCTTGCGCTTCCAGAAATCACAGGTTGCGCATTCGCCGGTTGCCACAGGTTTTCTTTTCGCCATAGTCATGCCTCCTTAAAGAAGTTGATTTTACTTAAAGAGCTTCAGCTCAGGTCGATGGCCCGGCGGTAGGTGAACAGGTCTTTGTCGAAGTTATCCACCTTGGGGGCCGGGATGTTCTGGAAAGCCGTGAGCATCCCCTTGAGAAACCAGTTAATCGCCCCGCCATGGATGCTCTTGGCAAGGACGGTATCGTTGCCCAGGATCTCGATGGTCGTTCCGGAGCCGGAACTGCTCGGTCGAGAATTTAGCTCGATGGCCGGCTGACCCACCTTTTTCCGATAGCCGTTGATCCGCTGGATCATTTCAGCCAGGCTCATGGCGTGGCCTCCTCCGGGCGCAGCTCTTTGGAATCTGGAGTCCAATAATAAGACCTCCAGGCCGGAGTCTGTGCCAATATGGTGTAATCCTCGTCGTCCTTCTCCAGACAGTCAGGGATAGAATCCTCCTCTAAGTCGAGATAGGCCACCGCCTCCAGGAGGTCCTCTCTGGTTCGGCTCTCCCAATAATCCTTGGCCCATTGGATTTGATCCTGAACAGACCATTCAAAAAACCCCTCAGGCAGTTGCTCGGGGCTGAGTTTAAGCATCCCCTGAGCCAAAAACCTGATGTTTAAGCCGGGCGGGGTGCTCATGGCACCACCGCTTCGTTTTTGCCCTCCAGGGGTAAAAACTCCGGATAGTCCTGGGCCAGTTTTTCTTGCAGGGCTTCCAGGCCACCAGTTTTGAGCAAGCCCTTTACCTCCCCCACGTCGATCACATCGCAGACGTATTGAGGTGTCGGGGTAATGCCCGGCCTGAAATACATGGTAAAGGCAGGCTCTCCATAATCAGCAACGGTTTCCCGATCAAAGGGGATTTCCGCTTTTACCAATGCTTCTTCGATTTCTTCAAACTCCCCATACCTGGCTTCCGGGGCCACCAGGGTAAAGATTCCGTCCACCACGCTGTCCTCGGTTTCGTGTTCCTGAATGTACTCGTCAATCAGCGCCTTAATTTCCGGCGTGATCAGGTGCGCAGGACCAGAGAGGGTCGCTTCGTAATAGTCAGCCATTTAGGGCCTCCTCCTCTTTTTGATAGGTTTTACCGGCGGCGGCAGTTGTTGCAAAATTTGCAACAACTGCATCATCCACCCTTTCCTGGACCCAGGCCCAATAGCCTGCGCGGGTGGCGCCGTTTTCAACCTCAGCTTGCCAATCTGCCACCAAGTGATCGGGGTGTTCGCCCCAATAACCACCATGATTTTTTGCCATCCTCTGTGATTTCTCATCCACTTTCGGATTCCTCCTCCACCTCTGCATCGAAGTGCGTCTGGGCCATGTGAATGATGTAATCCGGTTCGATGTCATTCTCCCTGGCCAGGTGCAGCAGGTCCGCCACCAGGTCATAAATGCCGGTGGTCAAATCTATGCCCCCTGATTCAATGTCCTCTTTGAAAACGGCCATGACCG
>QYQD01000116.1 GCA_007280345.1 Deltaproteobacteria bacterium
CCGTCTGGCTGCTGGATACCGACTATGACGGGCGCAGCCTCTATCCGCGCCAGGTCTTTTTCCCGCAGGCGGGCGAGAAAGAGGGCTGGGCGCGGCTGGCGAAGAACCTCAAGGCGGAGATTGACGAAAACCTGATCGAAGGCTATCATGGAACCGAGTCCCTGCCCTTCGAGGCGGGAGAGCACAAGCGGATTGCCGTCAAAATCGTGGATGATCGAGGGATTGAGAGTTTGAAGATCATTGGGGTGGAATAATGGCCATCGAGGAAATCACAACGGATAAGCTGCAAAACCTAATTCAGCAGCCGAAGCACGTAACGAACCCAAAGGCGCGACGGCGGACTGAAGAAAAGTACGAGCGCATTGATTACGAGGTGACCGCGCAAGAAGGGGAATTAAAATTTCGGATTTACCTGAGACAAAACACCACAGATCCCGAAGATTTTTCTTGTGGCATCCGATGGGTGATGCCCAGCGGCGAGACTCTCACCCTCGCCCGTTACAACGGCTCGAACCATATTCATCACGAGATAGAGTTCCAGTGTCATATACATCGCGCCACAGAGGAGGCCATTCGACAAGGACGAAAACCGGAGCATCACGCGGAAGCGACGAAACTATTTCACACACTCGACGGAGCTTTGCATTGTCTTTTGAATGACCTCAAAGTTTCTGGACTCGAAAGCCATCCTGATCAAGCGGAGTTGTTCTAAATGGGTATCGATCTCAAGACCACACAAGACTTGCTTTGCTCACATCTGTGTTCGCGTGTTCGGATCATAGAGCGCAAGAATGGCGTTCTCATGCTCGACACGCCTTTCTCGTATCCCGATGGCGATCGTTATCCGATTTATGTTCTCCAAACGCCAACGGGGGGCATCAAGCTTTCGGACGGCGGTCACACTTTCATGCACTTGAGCTATGAAAACGAGGTGGATTCATTTCGTAAGGGCACACGGGGAAGGATTTTAGATCAAATCCTTGGGGAAACGGGTCTGCTTGAAATGAACGGCGAATTTTTTATCGAGACTTCAATGGATGGACTCGCGGAAGCCGTATTTCAGTTGGGACAAGGGCTGACTAAGATCTACGACCTGGTTTTTCTAAACCGGGCACGAGTTTCCAGCACTTTCTATGAAGACCTTTTCGAAATCATGATAAATATCATACCGCAGGAAAAAATTTCGCGGGATTATATCGATACGCGGATGGATCAGGCGGACGATTATCCCATTGATTACTCAATACCTGGAAAAACCGGAGACCCCTTGTTTGTTTTTGGCGTTCCCAATCGCGACAAGGCGCGACTGACTACAATCACTTTGGAACGACTATTACGACATAAAGCAGAGTTTGACTCGATACTTGTTTTTGCTGATCAGCAGGAAATCCCTCGAAAAGACCTGGCACGCCTGACAAACGTCGGTGGCGAAATGGTGTCTTCGCTCGATGCACGCGACGACTTGGGCAGAAAGATTCTGCGAAAGGCGGCGTAAATGAACCGCCGTACCATTGACCGCCTCATCATCAACACGCCCTACGCGGAGCCGGAACGCCACTGGCGCTACGAGCGCGAAACGCGCAGCTTCGACCTGGTGGAAGGCCGCCGTCCGGCAGGCTATGTGGTGGCGTCGGGCGATTCCAAAGCCTTCGACGACCCCGGCATCTTTGTGGAAATCCCGCTCGTTAACCAGATTCGTTCGCGTGTCAAGGCGTGGCGCGAAGCGGGCTATCCGGGCGTAAGCAGCATCACCAAGCGGCTACTGGAGCACTGGCGCGACCCGGAAGAGTTCGAGTCGCGGCGGTTTTTCTTCTGCCAGTTGGAAGCCGTCGAGACGCTGATCTGGCTGACCGAAGCGCCGGCCGCCGAGCGGGTGGGCATCGAAATTACGGGTGATGGCGGGGCTTTTCTGCGCCAGTGCTGCAAGATGGCGACGGGTTCCGGCAAGACGATTGTGATGGCGATGGCGATTGCCTGGCACATCCTCAACAAGGTGGCCTATCCGCAGGACGCCCGTTTTGCCAGGAATGTTCTGGTGATGGCCCCGGGGCTGACGGTGAAAAAGCGGCTGGCGGTGTTGGAGTTAGCGGCGGCGGGCAACTATTACGAGGCGTTCAACATCGTGCCGTCGGGCGGAGACCTGCTGGACAAACTGCGGCAGGGCAAGGTGCTCGTGCGCAACTGGCACACCCTGGCCTGGGACAGCGAGGAGCAGGTCAAGAAGCGGCGCAGCGTGGACAAGCGCGGCGTCAAGAGCGACGAAGCCTACACCCGCGAGGTGCTGGGCGAGATGGCCAATGCCCGCAACCTGCTGGTCATCAACGACGAGGCGCACCACGCCTGGCGTGTCAACTGGGAAGCCGAGGGCAAATACCTGCGCAGCCGCGATCTGAAAGACAGCGCCGAGGAGGCCACGGTCTGGATTGGCGGGCTTGACCGGCTGCACCGGACGCGGGGCATCCTCACCTGCTACGACTTTTCCGCCACGCCCTTCACACCGTCGGGCAAGAAGAGCAGCGAGGAGGCGCTCTTCTGCTGGATCGTCAGCGACTTTGGGCTCAACGACGCCATCGAATCGGGGCTGGTCAAGACCCCGCGCGTGGTAGTGCGCGACGACGCCGTGCCGGACGCCAAGACCTACAAATCGCGCCTCTACCACATCTACAACGACCCGGACGTGAAAGACGACCTGAACCGCAAGGCCGAGCCGGAAGAACCGCTGCCCGACCTGGTGCTGAACGCCTATTACCTGCTGGGCTACGACTGGCGCGAGGCATACAAGAAATGGGCGGAGAAGGGTCTGCCCACTCCGCCGGTGATGATCACCGTCTGCAACCGGACGGAGACGGCGGCGCGGGTCAAGCACGCCTTCGACTCCCGGCGCATTCACATTGACGAACTGTGCGACCCGGAGCGCATCCTGCACATCGACTCGAAGGTGCTGAAGGAGGCGGAAGAGCGCGAGGAGCCGGTTGCGCCGCTGGAGACGGCGGAAGCGGACGCTGAGACCGAAGAAGCCGAAGCGCCAGCGGAGCGCAAGCTGACCAGGGCCGAACAGGCCGAACTGCTGCGCCGGACTGTGGACACGGTGGGCAAGGCCGGGCAGCCGGGGGCGGGCATCCGGAAAGTCATTTCTGTGGGTATGTTGAGCGAGGGCTGGGACGCCAAAACGGTGACGCACATTATGGGCCTTCGCGCTTTCAGCAGCCAGTTGTTGTGCGAGCAGGTGGTAGGCCGCGGCCTGCGGCGGACATCTTACGAAGTCAATCCGGAGACAGGGCTGTTCGAGCCGGAATATGTCAACATCTTTGGCGTGCCTTTTACCTTCCTGCCCCACGAAGGGGGCGAGGACGGGCCGCCTCCGCCACCCACGCCCAAGCCCGCTGTCGAACCGGACCCGGCCAAGGCGGAATTTGAAATCCGCTGGCCCAATGTGGTGCGCATTGAGCGCGTCTTTCAGCCGACGCTGACGCTGGATTGGTCCAAGGCGCGCCCGCTGGAACTGGATGCCGCACAGACGGCGCAGGTGGCCGAAATGGCCCCGGTGCTGGAAGGCAAACCGGACGTGAGCCAGGTCAACCGCATCGAACTGGAGCGGCTGGCGCGGGAGTTCCGCACCCAGCGCATCATCTTCGAGACGGCGCGGGACGTGTTCGACCAGATGAAGCACACCTGGCAGGGCAGCCGCGAGGTTTTGCTGGCCCAGTTGGTGCGCATCGTGGAGGAGTTCATCCGCTCCGACAAGATCGCCATTTCCCCGCCGCTGTTTTATCAGGATGAGCTGCGCCGTCGGCTGATCATCACCCTCAATATGTCGCGGGTGGTGCAGCACGTCTGGGAGGCGGTGCGGCAGGATAACACCGAACGGCTGACGCCGGTGTTCGACCGTGACCATCCCATCCGCGCTACTGGCGAAATGCGCACCTGGTATACCGGCAGGCCCTGCGAGCGGACAAAGAAATCGCACATCAACGTCTGCGTCTATGACAGCGCCTGGGAGGCGTCGGACGCCTTTGTGCTGGACGACAGCGAGCACGTGGCTGCCTGGGTGAAGAATGATCACCTGGGTTTTGAGGTGTTATATGTATATCGTGGCGTGGTGCGGAAATACCGGCCCGACTTCCTGGTGCGGTTGTACGACGACGAGATGCTGGTCTTGGAGACCAAAGGGCAGGACACGGAGCAGGACAAGGTCAAACGGCGTTATCTGGACGAATGGGCGCAGGCCGTGAACGAACATGGTGGTTTCGGACGCTGGCGTTGTGCGGTGGCGAAAGCGCCGGGCGAGATTCGGGATATTCTGCAACGCCGTGGACGAACCGTTCGATGAGGCGGACATCGAGAGGATACCTGAGGGATAGGAAAATCTAAATCTGTTAAGGGTAATTATATAATGATGCGCTGTGAGGATATGAGCAAGGAGATCAGAGATAAGTACATCATACCGGGCGATCATGCCAAGAGTAACTATTTTTCGGTCATTTCTGAACTGATCAGGCTAAGGGATACCGATCCGGCTACTAGGACTTTTTATCAGAAGGAGATCAACGGTATTTATTTACTGGTCAGGGACGAAATTCTGACCTCGCAGGTCAGGCCCATATCGCCGGTCAAGTTTGGGACCTCGGGCTGGCGCGGTGTTATCGGAAAAGATGTTACGGTTAAGTCGGTAAGTCAGGTGACCCAAGCCATCGTTGATATGTACAAGGATATGGATAACGGTTCGGTATTGGGTTCGAGTTTAGGGGTGAGGAGTTACAAAGAGGCCCGGGAGCGGGGATGTGCCCTGGGCTATGACAATCGCTTTGGCGGTGAGATATTCGCGCAGGCCGTGGCGGAGGTATTGACTGCCCACGGCTTCCGGGTTCATTTTGCCGGTGAGTCCACCACCGGTGTCCTTTCCGCTGCGGTTATGGAGCTGGGTGCGGCCTTTTCCTGCAACCTGACTCCGAGTCACAACCCCCTGGAGTATGGCGGTTTTAAGTTTAATGCGGCTGACGCCGGTCCGGCAGTGCCTGAGGTCACAAGGTCTATCCAGGAGAAGGCGCAAAAGATCATCGAGGGAGATCTGCCGGTAAAGAAAGGCGTTGACTCCTCTCTCATAAGCCCGTTTAATGCCTTGGACGTCTGGAAAGGTCTGATTAGGAAAAATAAGGCCATCCACCACATTGATTATGACGCGGTCATTGAAGAGTTTGGCCGGAGAGATGATGTTGTGGTAGCCGTGGACTGTGTTCACGGCGCCAGCCGCATACACATCAAAGATCTCCTGGGTGACGCCTCCGCCGGTCGCTTAATTATCATCCGCGGAGAAGATGACCCCACCTTTGGAGGTGTAGCCCCTGAACCATCCAGTAAAAACATGGTCCTGGTGAACGAGGCGCTCCGGGCCCGTAAGGAGAGGTTAAGGCTTGGAGTTATCATAGACCCCGATGCAGACCGGATCAGGTTTACCGACGGCCAGGTAGAGATAGAGATGAATCAATTTGGGGCCCTGGCTTACCATTATCTACACGAGGTCGAAGGTATTAAAGGCCTAGTGGCGAAAACAGTGGCTACCAGTAATTTTGCCAATGCCATAGCCGCTCAATTGGGCGAGGAGGTTTTTGAGCCCAAGGTTGGGTTTAAGGAATTTAAACCGGTTATAGACCGGGCTGTAGTCTGTTTTGAAGAGAGCGACGGTATTACTATAAAGGGACATACCCCGGAAAAGGACGCCTATATCGGACTTATCCTGGCCCTGGCTATGACCCTTCATCTCAATCAGAATCTGGGCCGGTATCTGGCCGAGGTGCAAGATAAGTTTGGCCATTTCTATGCCGCTCGTGACGCTGTGCCTGTCTCCCAGCAAGGGGAAGAACTTTCAACTACCCTTAAGGCATTATCCCGGTATACCCCTGGGACGAGATTAAAGATCGGCGCTGATGAAAAGGTTATGAGCCAACTCATAAATATCGATGGCTATAAGATGGTTTTTGAAGACGGGAGCTGGCTTTTAATCCGGCCTTCCGGGACGGAATCCAAGGTCCGGTTCTATGTAGAGGCACGTTCGGAAGAGGGGAAAGAAGATTTATTTGCTGCGGCCAGAGGGCTATTAAGGGAGATCGGTTTGTTATAGGCGGGTGGAAGAGCGCCTTCGGAGTGCGACAAACAGGTCGCGGCTGGAAGCCGCTCCTACAAGAAGGTGTCGTTCTCTTCCGTAGGAGCAGCATCCCTGCTGCGACACAGCGGCGAGTCATAGACTGTAGACTTGGAAGGGATCATGTTCGACTTAGATATGTGCTTAAATAAGGTGCCTGAAAAGGTGCGCGGTGTGCATCTTATGGGTATCTGCGGGACAGGCATGGGCGCTTTGGCCGGGATGCTCAAGGAAAAAGGCCTTGAGGTCACCGGTTCCGATACCCAGGTCTATCCGCCTATGAGCACTTTTTTGGCCTCTCTCGATATCAAAATCTTTCAGGGCTATAGCCCTGATAACATAAATCACCATCCGGACCTGGTCATTGTCGGCAACGTGATCCGCCGGGAGAATGAAGAGGTACGCGGCCTGGCCGAAAAGAAGATACCTTTTGTCTCTTTTCCCCAGGCGTTGAGACACCTTTTCTTAAAGGGAAAAATCCCGCTGGTGGTGGCCGGTACACATGGAAAAACCACTACGGCCTCCATTTTGGCCGCCATACTGGAACATGCCGGGCTGGATCCCGGTTTCATGATCGGGGGTATCGTCAAGGGGTTTGGGCGTAATTATAAACTGGGCCAGGGGCCTTATTTTGTAATAGAGGGCGATGAATATGATACGGCCTTTTTTGACAAGGGGCCTAAGTTCCTGCACTACCAGCCCCATATAGCCATATTGACCAGCGTGGAGTTCGATCATGCCGATATCTATCGGGATCTGGCGGAGGTAAAGGATGCCTTCCGGCGTTTTGTCCGGATTATCCCGGCGTCAGGCGCTTTGGTGGCGCATACGGAGGACGGGATAGTAAGAGAGGTTATTAAGGATGCCCCCTGCCCGGTTATAGGATACGGTGAAGACAAGGGGTTGACATGGACTCTGGCAGATTGTCTGACTGAAGAAGGAAGGACGAGGTTTTCCGTTAAAAAAGAGGGCGGATTTTATGCCCACTTTACCAGCCCGCTTATAGGCAGGCACAATGCCCTGAATACTCTGGCGGTCATAGCGGTTTTGGATAGGATAGGCCTTTCGCCGGAGGCGATTCAGGCCGGCCTGTCTTCCTTCCAGGGGGTATGCCGCCGGCAGGAGGTAAGGGGTATAAAGAATGATATCACGGTCATCGACGATTTTGCCCACCACCCTACGGCCGTGCGCGAGACCCTTCTGGCCCTCAGGGCTGCTTATCCGGGGAGGCGTTTGATAGCGGTTTTTGAACCAAGAACCAATTCCAGCCGTCGCAAGGTATTTCAGGATGATTATGCCCATTCATTTGATGCGGCTGATTCTGTAATTGTGCGTGAACCGCCTGGTCTGGAAAATATCCCGGAACAGGATCGCTTCTCTTCCAGAACCCTGGTTGAGGATTTAAAGACACGGGGCCGGACCGCCTATTATTTTCCTGACACAGACGGCATATTAGGATTTTTGAAGGAACATGTCAGGGGAGGGGATGTAATTGCCATTATGTCCAACGGCGGTTTTGACAATATCCATGAAAAATTGCTGGCTATTTTATAAGGTTACGAAATATGAAGCCTCATTCAAATTTCGCTTGACAAATATAAGTGATGGTTATAAAAGAGTCGCAGCTAAAGGTATAAGGGGGAGGCTTGACCGAGATGTCTGAAGAGCACGTACCGACGGGAGGAAGAGAAGGGGGACACAAGCAGGCTGGCGGGGGGTTAGGTATGCTGGCTGCTGGTTTTGTATTAGCCATTGTGGTTGGCTGGCTTCTTTATCCGGCTATTGTCATGTCTTCGAAGCCTCAACCCATTAACTTTAACCATAAGGCACACGGCGCAGAAGGAGCGGGGTTAGCCTGTGACGGTTGCCATACATTTCGTGAAGATGGCAGCTTTGCCGGCATCCCCAAACTGGATAATTGTATCCAGTGTCATGAATCGGCGCAGGGTGAGAGTCCGGATGAGGCTAAGCTGGTTGAACAATATGTCACGCCCAATAAGGAGATTCCGTGGCTTAGTTATTCCTATCAGCCATTGTGCGTATTCTTTTCCCATGCCGCCCATGTCAAGATGGCTCAACTGGAATGCACAACATGCCATGAGGATATGAGCAAATCCAGTAGCAGTCCTCCGGTAAAGGTCTATAGAATATCCGGCTATAGCAAGAATACCATGTCCATGGAAGCGTGCGAGGATTGTCACGCCGAAAAGGGTACAAGCAACGCCTGCTTTGTGTGTCATAAATGATATTGGGAGCTTGTTTAACCAAAAGTCTTAAAGAGGGTTAACCTATGAAATTAGATCGGCGAGGATTCCTGAAATTTGCTGCCGGGGGTGTAGTGGGGACCCTGGCCACGCCCATACCCTGGGACCTGCTCGACGAATCGGCTAAATTTACCGACCTTTGGGCCCCGGAGCCTGCTAAAGGGCCATCTTCATTTGTCCATAGCACCTGCCGGCTTTGCCCGGGAGGCTGCGGGATAACCTTACGGCTGGTTGAGGACAAATCGGGCCGCGATGAGTGGCGAGGCTGGCATCATAAGGAATTTATACAAAGGCGCAGGCTTCCGGCAGTGCCGCTTCGGGCGGTTAAGATTGCCGGTAACCCTGACCATCCGGTAAACCGCGGAGGGATTTGCCCGCTGGGAGCAGCCGGCTTACAGCTCCTATACGGGACAAACCGTGTAACCGCTCCGCTTAAGAGGACAAATCCCAAGGGAGAAGGCGAGGCTGTCTGGGAAAAGATTACCTGGGATGAGGCCCTTAATATAGTGACCGGAAAATTAAGGGAAATACGGGAAGCCGGCAATCCGCATACGGTAGCCTGTATCCTGGATAACAAGAAAGGACTGACTGCAGAATTAATAGGCCGGTTTTTCCGCGCCTATGGTTCTTCCAACGTGATTACTATGCCCTCACAAGAGGATGTTGAGACCGTAGGCCTGTCATTGATGCAGGGAACAGGCGGACATTTGGCCTATGACCTGGAAAACAGCAAGTACGTCTTGTCCTTTGGGGCGGCATTATTGGAAGGCTGGGGCGCCCCGGTCCATAACATGATGGTGTTTGGAAAATGGCAGGAGGCGAACGAGCACACGCTGGTGCAGATAGAACCAAATTGTTCGATTACCGCCTCCAAGGCGGATAAGTGGCTGGCGGTAAAGCCAGGAGCTGAGGCTGCCCTGGCCTTAGGCATGGCTAACGTCATCGTTACGGAAGGGTTATATGACCGGTCATGCATCGCACGTTGCCAGGGATTTGAAGGATTCAAGGCGCTCCTTGAGAGTGAATATACCCCTCATAAGGTCTCGGAGATAACGGGAATCCCGGCGAACGTTATCGCCACCACGGCGCGTGCGTTTGCCGTGACGAGGCCTGCGGTTGCGGTCTATGGCCGCGGCCAGGGAGTGATGTCCGGCAATCTGGCGGAATTTATGAGCATCTATAGTCTCAACGCCCTGGTGGGTAGTATCGGGACAAAGGGCGGAGTGGTTGTACAGCGGGAGGTGCCGTTCAAGGCCTGGCCGGCGCTGGCAACAGATGCGGTAGCCCAGCAGGGACTCTCCCAGTCCCGGATCGATGGGGAAGGCGGGGAGATTAAGCATGGCGTTTGCATGTCGCATAACTTGACCGCAGCGCTTAAGAGTGGCGCGGTTAATGCCTTGGTAGTCCACGAAGCCAATCCGTGTTATGCGCTGCCCGGGGCCCATAAGTTCGAAGAAGCGGTGGCGAAAGTGCCCTTTGTGTTGGCCCTTACGAGTTGTATGAATGAAACTGCCCGGGCGGCAGATATTATTTTGCCGGTTGCTTCTTATCTGGAAAGGCTGGAGGATGTAACTTCGGCGGCCCGGGTTCCTAACGCCTCCATGAGTTTGACCCGGCCCGCTCTGGCTAATGTACCTGAGGCCAGGCACCCCGGAGATATCTTCCTGACTTTAGCCAGGGCCATGGGCGGAAGCGTCAATAGCTCGCTGCCCTGGGATAACTTCGAGGCCTTGCTTAAGGAAAAAGTCGGGGGGATTTTTGCCTCCAGACGAGGCCGGATCGGAGATCAGGAGGTGGCTATGCTTGGCTCGTCAGATGAACTCTGGGAAGGTTTCAATGCCGGGAAGTGCTGGTATGAGGAGCCGGTATTTGGAGGCGGGGGGCTTACATTTAATCCTCAGGGCCGGACACCGCACTTTGAGCCGGTAAGCTGGATGAAGGCTTCTCGAGAGTTTCCGATGCTTTTAGTGGCCTATGAAAATATCAATATAGCAAACCGCAGAGCGGTGGACACGCTACCCTATCTAACGAAAAATATCGATGATACCGTCCTTCAGAAACACGATCTTTTGGTTCGGGTAAATCCAGAGACGGCTGGCCGGATGCGATTGGTTGAAGGGGATGCGGCCACAGTTCAATGTCCTACCGGAAGATTATCAGTTCGTGTTCACATGGATGTGGGTATGATGCCGGATGTTATCGGCATTCCTCTCGGACTGGGGCATAGCAACGATGACCCGTTTTTGACTGGAAAAGGCGTTAATGCCTATGAGGTGCTTGAACCAGTAGCGGACCCGGTGACTGGTCTGGCTGTGTGGTGGGGAACACGGGCTAAACTTATAAAGGCGTGAGGTTGAGATATGAGTGAGCATCACGAGGTCGCCAGCAAAGAAAAGTATGGGATGGTTATTGACCTGGATAAGTGTACGGGTTGTGGCGCATGTACGGTATCCTGTCTTTCAGAGAATAACCATTACGTTCGGGAAGATGAATCTGACAAACTCCGCAGTGTTGCCTGGATGAAGGTCTATAAGGTAACAAACGGGGAGCCGTTTCCAAATACAAAGGTCGCTTTCATCCCAAGGCCCTGTATGCACTGCGATCACCATACACCGTGCGTTTCAGTGTGCCCGGTAATGGCTACAGACTACAATCCGTTAACCGGCATTGTCAGCCAGATTTACACCAGATGTATAGGTTGCCGGTATTGCGTAGGGGCCTGCCCTTACCATGCCCGATATTTCAACTGGTGGGATCCGGTATGGCCGGAGGGCATGCATAAGCTGTTGAACCCGGATATGTCCCCGCGTATGCGCGGTGTGGTGGAAAAATGCAGCTTTTGCAATCACCGGCTACAAAAGGCCAAAGATAAAGCCTACGTGGAAGGCCGGAGGGACTTGAAGGATGGCGAATATGTGACCGCCTGCGCTGAGGCATGTCCCACCAGGGCGATTACCTTCGGTAACATGAAAGATCCGGAAAGCGCTGTGGCCAAACTTATTAAAAGTCCAGGGGCCTTCCGGCTGCTCGAGAAACTGGGCACTCAGCCGAAGGTCTATTATTTGAGCAATGAGTCCTGGATCAGAGAATCAGGGGATAATGCGTTGGGGAGAAAAAAGACGGCCAGACCGGCTTAAAAACAAGATTTAAATCCTTAATTTTGGTTGAAAAGAGGGGAAGTATATGGATCGTGCATGGATACCAGAAGGGGTTCAAAGGTGTAGCGCCGGGGCCTTTTATTCATGGATGGCGCTTTGGTTGTTCGTGCTGGGTGCTGCCGTAACTACAGCCCTGTTGATACTCTGGAAGGGCCTGAATCAGACGAATATGAATGATTACTTCGGCTTCGGCGCCTGGATCACTGCAGATTTGGGGGTAATCGCCCTTGGAGCCGGGGCCTTTTTCAGCGGATTTCTTACCTACGTGCTACGGATAAAGGAACTTAAGGCCCTCATTAACTTTGCCGTTATCATCGGGTTCATCTGTTACAGTAGCGCTCTATTGATATTGACACTGGATATCGGCCAGCCGCTTCGGGGTTGGTTCGGTTACTGGTTCCCCAACATCCACTCCATGCTGACCGAAGTTATCTTTTGTATCACCCTGTATTTTACGGTTCTGACTATTGAGTACGTACCCTTAATTCTTGAAAACCGGAAAATCTACGCTAACCCGGTGGCGCATACCCTGAGCCATAATTTTCATGAGGCCATGGCCATCTTTGCGGCCATAGGCACGTTCCTTTCCTTTTTCCACCAAGGTTCACTGGGTGGCATGTACGGGGTGCTTTATGCCCGGCCATTTGCCTTCCGGGAGGGCTTCTTTGTCTGGCCCTGGACGTTCTTTCTGTTTATTTTTTCAGCCATTTCTGTCGGGCCGACGTTTACCATTCTCATCACCATGATCTTACAAAAGGTGACAAAAAAACGGCTTGTGCCCCGGGAATCGCTTTCCGTTCTGGCCAAGATAGCAGGCTGTTTGCTTTGTGGTTACGTGATCGTAAAGATAGCGGATACGTATTACTGGGCTACGCATATCCTCCCGGCGAGAGGGCTTACCTTTGCCGAGCAGTACCATGGATACCAGTATGGTCTGTGGCTTTTATTCGCAGAGATCGGGTTGTGCGGGATAATTCCGGCCCTTATCCTTATCACCCGCCGCCTGCGCGAGAATGATAAATGGCTGGTGCTTGCCTGCGCCCTGGCTTCGATTGGCGTGGTTCTTAACCGCTTTATCTTTACCGTGCAGACGCTGGCCATGCCGGTTTATCCGTTTGACAAATGGTATATTTACTTCCCGAGCTGGCAGGAATGGGTGACCTCGATGGCCGTAGTTGCTTATGGCGCCGTGATTATCTCTCTTTCCTATCGTTACCTGCCGGTATTTCCGTATGAAAGGGATTTGAATCCGCCGGCCAGATAGATTTAGAAATCTTTTAGAGTATGCAGGAGGCCTGCTTTATATCAATAAAGCAGGCCTTTTTTGTGTCAGGCGGTTATTGCCGCCAGATTATGGTGTCTTTCTTATAATGGGCGTCGTCTTTAGAGGGGTGGTCAAGATTGTAATGCAGCCCCCGGCTCTCCTTACGCAGGAGGGCACAGGTGACGATCAATTCCGCTACAGTGGCCAGGTTGCGCAGTTCTAAAAAATCCCCGGTTATTATGTAATCCCAGTAATGTTGCTGTATCTCTTTTTGTATAAAATCGAGACGTTTTTGGGCCAGGGCCAGGCGTTTGTCTGTCCGCACAATGCCTACATAGTTCCACATGAGACGGCGTATCCCGTCCCAGTTGTGAGATATAAGTACCGATTCCTGCAGGTCTACGGCGCCACCCGGATCCCAAGGCGGAACTGAGGGCGGAGTATAGGAAGATTTATGCCCTATCTCTTCGATGGATGAAAGTAAGGCCTGGTGGGCGAAGACGACCGCTTCCAGAAGAGAATTAGAAGCCAGGCGATTTGCTCCATGTAGCCCGGTGCAGGCGGTCTCGCCTATGGCATAGAGACCGGCGATACTGCTGCGGGCATAAATATCGGTTAATATACCTCCACACATGTAATGGGCGGCGGGTACAACCGGAATGGGTTCTCCGGTGATGTCGATGCCCAGGGAGAGGCATTTCTGATAAATATTGGGGAAACGATTCTTAATAAAATCTGCCGGGCGATGACTGATGTCCAGATAGACGCAATCATCGCCGCTCTTTTTGAGCTCGGCATCTATAGCGCGGGCCACGGCATCCCGCAGGGCCAGGTCTTTTAGGGGATCATATTTTTCCATAAAGGCCCGTCCGTGTTTATCAATCAGGATCCCTCCTTCGCCCCGGACGGCCTCTGAGATAAGAAAGTTCTTGGCCTTAGGGTGATAGAGGCAGGTGGGATGAAATTGAACAAATTCCATGTTGGCCATCCTGGCTCCAGCCCGGTAGGCCATGGCCATGCCGTCACCCGTGGCTATGTCCGGATTGCTGGTGTAGAGGTAAACCTTTCCGGCCCCGCCCGTGCAGAGGAGGGTTATCCTGGCCAGAACGGTATGGATTGACCCTGTTTGGGTGTCCAGAACGTAGGCCCCAAAGCAGGTCTCCTGGTTATCTTTACCCTTTTTCTCTAACAGCTTGCCCCTGGTCAGGAGGTCGATAGCAATATGGTTTTCATAGATGGTGATGCGCGGGTTTTCTCTGGTCCTGGCTACAAGGGCCCGTTCGATCTCCTGTCCGGTAAGATCCTGGGCATGGACGATACGCCGGCGGGAATGGCCGCCTTCCTTACCCAGGTCAAAGTATGTCTGGTTTTCCGGCCGTGTGGTAAATTGTACCCCGATATCCACTAACTCTTTGATCCTTTCCGGGGCTTCCTTTACGACCAGCTCCACTACATCCGGACGAGATAGGCCATCTCCCGATCGCAGGGTATCTGCAATATGCAGTTCAAAGGAGTCGTCCGGGCCTGTGACCGCAGCAATCCCTCCCTGGGCGAGATTGGTGCTGGTATCCACCATGGCCTTTTTGGTGACGATTGTTACCTCACCATAACGTGCCGCTTTCAAGGCAAAGCTAAGTCCGGCAATACCGCTGCCGATGACTAAAAAATCAGTTTTAATTTCCACTTAAATCTCCCCATGGTATTTGTGAAGCAATCGATTATTGCTATTATTCCAAATTTGGGTATCATAGGGCAACCTATTATTTTTAGCAAGCCTAACAAGCTTATTCCATCTAGAGGGTGATGCAGAGTTATGATTAAGGTAGTTGTGTTTGACTGCGACGGGGTCATGTTTGAGTCCCGGGAGGCCAACCGTGCCTTTTATAATCATATACTGGCGGCCTTCGGACGTAAGGAGATGACCGAAGAGGAACTATTTTATGTACACATGCACACGGCCGGTGACTCTATAGCCCATCTTTTTCAAGGCAGGAAAGAACTGGAGTCAGCGCGGCAGTATTGGCTTAACACGGATTATACCCAATTTCTTCCCCTGATGATAATGGATCCCGGGTTGAAAGGGTTTTTAAGGTATCTGAAACCGAAGTATAAGGTGGCTATTGCCACCAATCGGACCACAACCATGGATAAGCTTCTCGAGATTTTTGAGCTCAAGGATTATTTTGATATGGTGGTCTCAGCCCTGGATGTCGTCAATTCCAAGCCACATCCCGAACCCCTGCTGAAGATAATGGACAGATTTAAGGTCTTGCCTCAAGAGGTTATTTATATAGGTGATTCGGAGCTGGACGAAAAGGCGGCCTGCGCCGCCGATATAAGCCTTATAGCCTATAAAAATAAAGGGTTAACAGCGGCATATCATGTGGATGGTTTTCACGAAGTTGTCCCCATATTAGAGGATAATTGTTCTTCATAACCAGCCTTTTCCAGCATCCCTGCCTTTTCATCTACCTGTAACAATATTACGGCCCCGATTATAAAGAATACAGCCACGGATAATATCCCCCAACGCAGACTTCCGGTAAGGTAGATCAGAAGGCCGTAAGATAGGGGGCCGAAAATAGAGGCAAAACGGCCGGAGATAGCAAAGAACCCGAAGAATTCCGCCGCGTGCGAGACGGGTGTAAGCAGGCATTGTAAGGCGCGGGATGCCGCCTGACTTCCTCCCAGCACCAGCCCGGCCAGAAAACAGATAATCCAGAATTCGCGACGTGGTTCCATTATCCGACCCAGAAAAAAGGCCCAGATTACGGCTATCATCCAGATAAAGAGGGTGCAGAGTATGGTTCGTTTGTGGCCCAGACGATCGCTGACATAGCCGAAGAATATGGATCCGACAAAGGCCACCGCCTGGATAAAAAGAAATAGAAAGATGATCTCCTTGGTCTGCATCCCCACCACCTCGGCGGCAAAGACAGCGGTCATGACAACGACGGTTTCTATGCCGTCATTATAGAATAGGAAGGCGATGAGAAATAAGGATAATTCGCGGAACTTTTTGATCCGGGAGAGGGTGTGTTTTACCCGGGCGAGGCCGATAGCCGCGTAACTCCTATCACGCCCCGGCGTATCTCCGACTTTAACCCCCTTCTTATCCGTTTTCTTTTCTCGAACCCATAGAAAGGTGGGCAAGGAAAACAATGCCCACCAGATTGCCACGGAGAGAAAACAGGCCTGTACGGTAAATGTTATACGGCCTGCTCCGGGGATATAGAGGCCGTTCAGCATAAAAAGGTTTATAACCAACAGGGCGGCGCCTCCTATGTAGCCGAAGGCCCATCCCAGGCCGGAGACGCGGCCGACATTGGCGGGCGTAGTCATCTGTGGCAGAAAGGCATTGTAAAAGGCGTTGCCGCCGGAAAACCCGATATTGGCCATAATGAAAAAGAACGCCCCTGACCAGACATCTCCGGGCTGCACCAGGTACAGGAGGGCGGTAAATATAATTCCGGTATAGCAGAATCCGGCCAGGAATGCCTTTTTGCGTTGTGAAAAATCGGCTATCGCGCCCAGGATGGGGGCGGTGAGGGCGGAGATAGCCATACTAAGCGATACGATAATGGCAAAAAGTGTCGCCCCATGGATGTGTAGCCCGGCGATCAAAACTCCCCTTTCTCCCCCGGCTACCTCCAGGGCAAAATATTTGTTGAAAATTACCGCCAGGATGGTGGTGGCAAAGGCCGAATTGGCAAAGTCATACATCGCCCAGCCGAAGATTTGTTTGTCGCGCAGAGTCGCCAGCATAAGCCTAATTTATGAGAATAAGGGAGATCGAAAATTCCGGCAAGGATACCATTGAGCGAGAGGGTTTGGCAAGGAGAATGAGGTCCGATGAAGGTATGCGAAAGACCGCTTGAAGATGTCTTCATTATAGGCACTGCGTCCTGGACGGAATACACGCCGATTAACAGTGTTGTGCCGGGTACCTCATTAGATTTTTTATTATTGTGTTATTAAGCAAATTCTTATACGATTGCCCCTAATATAGAGTTCGACGAAAGAAGTCGAGTCGATATGTAATGTTCGGCAAAAAAGGATTCGATAAATAGTATCATCCAGATATATTGGTAAAATGAAAACAACCCAATATTTTGAATATACGAGGAAAAGACCTGATCGTGCTCAAATTAAAAATGCATGGATAAAACATGCTATTGAAAACCCAGAAAAAACAGAAATTCAATCCGATGGCAGAATTAGAAAGTGGGTAAAAATTGAAGAAGTAGATAAATATTTGAGAGTAATTTTACTCGAAGATGGGGAAACAGTTCATAATGCCTTCTTCGATAGAGCATTTAAGGAGGGGTAGAGATGAAAGTAAAATACTTTTCTGACACAGATACCGCCTTAATCGAGTTCACTGGTAAAGAAATTGTTGAGACCAAGGAAATCAGTGAAAATATTTATGTTGATCTTGATCAAAGTGGAAATGTAGTAAACATGACAATTGAACATGCTAAAGCTAATGCAGGTCTGTGGGAGTTTTCATATCAGGAAATGCCTTTTCAAAACAAGAACATTGCCGAACAAGGCGCACATTGACTGGTGCCACTGCGGGCATGTTGGTTCCCATCTCTCCGGTAGGCTAAAACAGTTTGATTTAACGCTGGAAGTGAAGACGCCCTGGCCTTTGACATTGTGGCAGCCAAGCTTCTAGGAGATTAGAGGGTGTTTTACCTTGACCTTGCTCTCAAAAGGGGCCTGGGGATGGAACCAACACAGGTGGAACGCATTTTTTTAGGTTACCAAGGACCGTTTGCAGTAGATAAACCTTGAACATGCATAGCGAGCGCATTTCCTGCTGCTTGCAGCGGGGTTAGCGAGCGAACAGGATGCGCGATTTTACCTTACATACGGAGATTCCCCGTCCGCCGCAGGCAGGCTGCGGGGAGCTTCAATTATTGAAGGATGTCCCACATCGCCGCGTCGCCGTCTGGTATGTTACTGGGGTGTTAAAGAATTGGGGATGAAAGGTACTGCTGTTGGCAAATTACTGGGCATGGTTCAGTCTTCTGTCAGTCGGGCGGTAGCGCGCGGAGAAAGATTAACCATCGATCGTCAATTAAATCTGGTCGAATGATAAATTGAATCAAAGCATGACCGTCCCCCATATTCTCCATATTCACTAGGCGAAACGTTAGGTTCAATGATCAGCTCCGACGGTGGAGGAAGTCGTGACAATAGTTGAGAGGATTCGCAGGTACAAATACCTCCCGTTTGACGAAGGGTCCCTCCGGATAATAACAGACGGAACAATCAAGTTTACTCCGCCAAGCAAGGTAAATGACCCTTTTGACTGCGCACCCGACGTTGAAACGTGTAACATAGCAGAGTATCTGAACTCGCGTCCCGATCTGTTGGCAAGGGCGGGAGAGAGGTTGAACCTGTCTCCCGCACAGATCATCGAAGAAAAACAGACAATGATTAAAAGGCTGGAAATTGCGGCAGACCATGGAGCGTTTGGCCAACAGTTTTCAGACAGTGTCGGGATTTGCAGCTTGACGCGAGACCCCTTGAATCTGCTAATGTGGGCGCATTATGCACAACACCACACGGGCTTTGTGGTAGAATTTGATATTCCCATAGTGGTGACAGATACAGACAAACCCCCTACGGAAAGCCTTCTTGACTGGCTTATTCCTCAAGAGGTTGAGTACCAAACATCCAAACCCGTTGTCAGCTTCTTTGATGATAAAGACGTCACGACAAAGAAGCAGTTTCTCGTCAAAGGAGAAGATTGGGCATATGAGCAGGAAGAACGTGTAATCGACTATGTCCGTGGGCACGGTATACATAAATACGACCGAAAAACGGTTCTGCATTCTGTTATTGCTGGAATGAGAATGGACGACCGGAATTATATGACCCTTGTGGAATCTGTCAACAAAGCGAATCAGGACCTGAACCTAAGAATAGAAGTCTACAAAACAGAGCCAGTAAAGGGTAAGTTTGAATTGTTTGTACTTGGCCGAAGCGACTTGCAACCTATCAAGGTACCTAACCAAGCAATCCAGCCGACTCGTTCCACTCGCGGCAGTTGAGCAGCGAACTCCTGATTTCCCCTCCGCTCCGCTACGGGAGAACCAGGAGTTCGAGACGGATGCCCCCTTCGGGGGCGACGGCTCAACTGCCGCGTTAGCCAGGATGAAGATGAAAAGACCATTGACCACTATCAAAGACTGCATTGACCGCATAGGTAAGAGTTTCTCAGACAACTCGGCCCTTTATTTTAGCGAGTCTGATTTGCAGTCAGAATTATTCTCTTTTTTACTGCACGAATTGCCGTCCGAGGGAAGAATACCTAATACATCAGTTTGGGGAACCCAGAGAGACCCAGTATTGCGGCCTTTTAGTTCGAGGGCGCTACATACAGAGTTACTTCTCCCTGAAGGCCGGATTGACCTCGCCATTCTTGATCTTGATAACGTGACCGTATCCGTCAATTCACGCGGTCGATTCGGCCACTTGCAACTACAAGATGGCGATCATGTCTTTATTGAGATCAAAGCCTCCCGCACAAATAGGAGCCAAATCACTTCTAAACCGGCCTGGGTCAAATCCATTCGTTCCGATATCGTCAAATTGGGCAGGTATGGGCACCCATGCTTCATGCTCTGCTTCGATTTCTCAGGGATTCTGAGTAATACAGAAATTGAAGGCCTGAAGGCCGAAGCGAAACAAAATGTCGAGATCAGGTATTTCGTTGACCCATGCAAGGATCACTGGTTTCATAGCGCCGAAACGGCTAACCATGCCATGCACAGGATCGCCGATAAAGCCAGCTCCCGGTGATGGCTGTGTTCTACCAAGAGAGATGATAATGAAAAAGTGTCCCTTTTGTGCTGAAGATATTCAAGACGCTGCGATAAAGTGTAAACATTGCGGTGAGTTTCTGGACGGATCAAAGCCTTTAAACTTTGCAGAAAAAAAGGTGCCATGGTATTTCCGGAAATCCTTCATCGTCATCGCAGTCTGCTCTGTCGGGCCTCTTGCGTTGCCCCTGATTTGGTGGCGTCCACAAACAACGCGGGCATGGAAGATTGGACTCACCATAGGAATCCTTGTTCTCAGTTGGATCTTGTTCCAAACTACAATGGATTCCATTCG
>QYQD01000118.1 GCA_007280345.1 Deltaproteobacteria bacterium
AAATGGGCAAAAAAGCCTTGACAAATTACCTGCTGATAAATAATATGCGTCCACTTTATGCCGAGATAGCTCAGTCGGTAGAGCACCGGACTGAAAATCCGGGTGTCCCCAGTTCAATTCTGGGTCTCGGCACCATTACAAAATCTCCTTTTTACGAACGCCCTTGGTTAAGCCAGGGGCGTTTTTTACGTTTGAGGTCATGTAACCCCTTGACAGTAAATTTATGTGATATAGAGTTATGTTCAGTGCTATGTATATAATTAAGGTGTGAGAGCTCTCGCCGGGGGACGGAGTGAAATATCTACTAAACGGCATATTTTTTCTATTTTTTATCCTTGTAGTAACTTGCGCCTATGCCGATGAGCCTTCTTATCCAGCCGATGTGGTATGGACAAGACCGGGAGCGCATTTTTCTTCGGTAAAGATATACGATGCCAGAGAGAGGCTTCTTACCCGGTTGCTTCCCAATCATAAAGAAATGGTGAAGATAGACCAGATTCCGATCGACTTGCAACATGCCCTGGTGGCGGTTGAGGATCATCGTTTTTACAGCCATCATGGCGTAGATGTCCTCGGTGTAGGACGGGCTTTGGTTAAAAATATTATCAAGGGGAGGGTGGTAGAAGGCGGCTCTACCATCACCCAACAACTGGTAAAAAACATGCTGCTTTCTAACGAAAAGACCATGTCCCGCAAACTCAAGGAAGGTATGCTGGCCCTGGAATTTGAACAGAAGTATTCGAAAAAACAGATACTAGAGATGTATTTTAATTATGTCTATTTTGGTAATGGGGCCTGGGGAGTACAACAGGCCGCTCGCCTCTATTTTGACAAAAATGTCAGCGATCTCTCTCTGGCGGAATGTGTGGTTTTAGCCGGTATTCCTAAGTCACCGAATAATTTTAATCCATTTGCCGGCAAGGTTCGTTCTAGAGAAAGACGCAATCTGGTATTGGCTAAGATGGTTGAACACGGATTTCTGGATAAGAAAAGGGCCTCCAGGGCGCTGAAATCCCCTCTCTCAGTGGCAAATCAACCAGGCAAATCTTATTTTTCCGAATATATCAGACAAAAATTGATTGACCGTTTTGGAGAAGGTGTCATTCGTACTGGTGGATATAAAATTTATACTACACTCGATCTTGATCTCCAGAGGTCAGCGGAGCAGGCGTTGGCTGATGGATTGAAGCGTGTAGAAGGGAAAAGCTCCCAGGCCGCCGGCCTGCAAGGGGCTTTTTTGGCCATTGATCCACGAAATGGTCACATAAAGGCGGTAGTTGGTGGACGGGATTTCCATACCAGCCCCTATAACCGCGCTTTTTACGCCAGGCGTCAGCCGGGTTCCAGTTTTAAGCCTTTTATTTATGCGGCGGCCCTGGAAAAGGGCTTCCCGGTTTCTTCTATCTGGAGTGACGAGTCCTTATCATACGATATCGGCAACGGCAAGGTGTGGAAGCCATCCAACTATGACAACAAATACTTTGGTCATCAATCGCTGCGTGACGCCATGGCCTATTCCAATAATCTCGTTACTATCAGGTTACTGGAAGCTATCGGCATTGCATCAGTCCAGGATGTAGCCGGAAGGCTGGGGGTTAAGAGCCAGCTTGAATATAATCTATCCCTGGCCTTGGGGACTTCCGAGACGAGTCTGCAGGAATTAGTCTATGCCTATGCCGCCTTTGCCGATCATGGCCGGATGTCAGCCCCCCTTTCCATTTTAAAAATTGCTGACCGTGGAGGCAATGTAGTCTTTGAAGGGGCGCCTAGTATCTCTCAGGGCATAAGCCCGGAAGCGGCTTATTTGATTACTGATATGCTGAAAGGGGCAGTGGACTACGGCACTGCCAAAAATGTCCGGGTATATGGCTTTAAAGGTATCTGTGCGGGCAAGACGGGGACCACGGATGATTGCACCGATGCCTGGTTTATTGGATATACCCCAGAGATAGCGGCAGGTTTATGGGTGGGGTATGATCAACCGCGGAGCATGGGAAGGACCTTGACCGGTGGCGCTGTCTGTGCCCCGATATGGGCAGAGTTTATGTGTAAAGCCAAACGTTATATCTCGCTTACTCCATTTATAATGCCGGAGACATTAATTATGCAGAAAATCGATCCGGCTACGGGACTTCTGGCGGCAGAGGCCTGTCCTCAGAAGAAAATGGAACTTTTTATCCCGGGAACAGAGCCCACGACCTACTGCACCGAACATGGTTTGACGCCGATAGAATCTCTTATTCAATTCCTTGCCCCCACCAGGGAATCCCAGTCCAAAGTTCATAAGCCATAGCCTCTTAACCCATCAGGATTTTTAAAAGAAACCTTAAGATTGTTGTTAAGTATTTAATTTTTTTTCCGATATGATGTTATGAGAGTGTGGAGTTGCCGGATAAAACCATTTTATAGATTCCAGGGTGCTTGTGATCGGAATAGTTGGAATAATATTTAGTGAAAAAAGGAGGTTTAAAAGGTTAGACGTTGGCTTGCCGGTCCACTTGTGTGTTGTAGAAACCGCGCCCTTGAGACCGGTTACCAAGAGCATTATCGGTAGCTTATGCGACTTGACGCCGGCGGGGGCGCGCGTTGAGGTAAACGCGGTCATTATCAACGGGTTGCACCTTTTTTACGATGTTAATAACCACCCGTATCGCAGATTGGAATTAACCCTGGAGATGCCGGATAACAGTGGAAAGATCAGTTTTCAAGGCCGGATAAATTGGTATGACCGGAAAGAAAATGATTCCCAATTTAATTATACTTTTGGGGTAGAGCTGATTGATATTACACCGGAAGAACGCGAAAGGCTTTACAATTTTCTATTTAATATAAAAAAGGCCTCAAACAATGGAGAAAAGAAAGAGAACAAGGGTTGATTTTTCAATAAAGGTGGAAGTAGCCCGACCCGGTGGCGAATTTAAGTGTATGGATTTGAGGGATTTAAGTATGAGGGGCCTGTATGCCTATACCCGGAAACCTTTTACTATAGGTGAAGACTGCGATATCCGGATCGGCCTTCTCGATGGTAATGATGAGGCCGTCATAGTTTTAAAAGGAGTAGTGGTACGCACGGACGATAAAGGTATGGGTATCCAATTTACGGAGATAGATGCAGACGGATTTCAGCACTTAAGAAATATAATGTACTATAATACGGGTGACCCGGAAAAAATAGATAAAGAACTGGCACTGCCTTCTTTTAAGCCCTGATATTCCCCCTGATCCACCATCAAGGCATCATCTGCGGCGTTGCCTTCGATCGCTCCTCCTTGCGGCGTATTGCTCCATACGCCTCAGTCGTCGCTCCTCGGCCATAAATTCTTCCAGCCCCGTATCCACCAGTATATTTTTTCCCCCGCCGGCAATATAAAAGACATAAATAGGGATCCAAATGCGTTTTCCGTAGTAACGCTGGTAAGTCATTATCCCCTGGTCGGTTTCATTAGCCCCTACAGTGAGGGGATATATGGTGTACTCTTTCATCTGAAAATACCTCTCTGACAGGCAACATTAGAATATTATCATACCATACCCGGCACGGTAAGGGCTTTTTCCGATTTATTGATTTACACCGGATTCTGGTTAGGTTATATATTAAAAATCTTACCTATTGTTTTGAAAGGCAGCGTTGGACTCTTTTGATCGTAATCTTTTGAATATCCTGCAGCGCAGTTTTCCCCTCACCCCGGAGCCTTACGCGGCGGTAGCCTCGGCGCTTCATTCCAGAGAGAGTGACGTTATCAGCAGGATAGCCGGGTTGAAAGAAGAGGGTATCATCCGCCAGATCAGCGCCATCTTTGACCCCCCGGCCGTGGGTTATCAGACCTGCCTGGTGGCTATGGCGGTTGACAAAGACCAGGTGGAGCAGGCGGCTCAGGTCATCAACCGGGAACGGGGTGTAAGCCATAACTACCTGCGCGAAAATGAATTTAATATGTGGTTCACCATAGCCTTGCCTCCTGGGGCCGACTTGCAACCTGAGGTCGATAGGCTGGGGGCTGCTGCTGCTGCACGGAAGACCTTGATCCTTCCGGCGGTGAAACTTTATAAGATCGCCGTGGTGATGGATATGGAAGGGGAGAATTCAGAGGAAGAGGGCAGAAAAATAAGTGAAATGGATGGAGAGGCACGCACTTTCACACCATTTCTTCCTGAGTCAGAAGATATTCACATCATACGATGCATACAGGAAGACCTTCCTTTGATAAAGCAACCGTTTCTTGCCTGGGCCGGGAGTCTGTCACTGGAAGAGGATTATTTAATTGATTGGATTAAGTCACGCTTGGAAAAGGGGGTTATCCGGCGTTTTGCCGCCCTTCTTAGGCACCGCAAAGCAGGATTTTTAGCCAATGCCATGGTGGCCTGGGAGTCTCCATTAGAGATAATAGACCGCCAGGGACAAATCCTGGCGGCCCAACCTGAAGTCACGCATTGCTACTCCCGTGTGCCCGCGCCTGGTTGGCCCTATAATCTGTATGCCATGGTACATGCCAGGGATAGAGCGAGTTGTGATCGGGTGATAGAACGACTTATCACGAAGAGTGGCTTGAATACGTTCAAGGTCTTATACAGTGTTCGGGAGATTAAGAAGGAACGGCTTAAGCTCTTCTGGGATGAGCCGTTGAATCGTAGTTGTAAAGATGATGGGAAATAAGAATCTTGTCCCCCGGATTTTTTTATTGACAAAATTATAACGCGGGTTTATACAAGATAATACACTTTTGAATGGTGATTCAATACTCATTGCGGCTACGGATCTTTACTGGGTGAGCTTTTTTTCAACAGAAAGAAACTAGCAGGTTTTTTTCTTTCTTAGCTAACCTAATAAAATTATTAAGATGGGGGGGAGGTGGATATTCAGTATTACTTGCGAAGAAGTTAAAGTAAATGGGGGCAATAAAAAGAGGTTAACTTAGGTTCAGCAAGAATTATCGACGATAGGCGATAGATACAATACTGTAAGGAGGTAAGGAAGTAATGGCCAAATTTAAAACTCCGTTTTTAGATGAACTGGAAAAGGGGCCGTGGCCGAGTTTTGTTACGGACATAAAGCGCCAGGCCAAGACCAAACCCGAGCTTGAGGACCTCCTCGGGCAAGTTGAACTCTCGTACAAGGACAAGGAAACCCACTGGAAGCACGGCGGCATCGTGGGCGTCTTCGGTTACGGTGGGGGCGTCATCGGCAGATACTCCGACATGCCCAAGGAATTCCCGGGGGTTGCGCATTTTCACACTGTCCGCGTCAACCAGACCGGTGGTTTCTATTATTCCACCGAGTATTTGGGAAAGATTATGGACATGTGGGAGAGACGCGGAAGCGGGTTAACCAATATGCACGGTTCCACCGGTGACATGGTGCTTTTGGGAACGACCACCGATCAACTGGAAGAGATCTTTTGGGAACTTACCCACGATATGCAGACAGACCTGGGCGGCTCAGGCGGAAACCTGCGCACCCCTTCCTGTTGCCTGGGGATGTCACGTTGCGAGTATTCCTGTATAGATGCACAGGCCATCTGCCAGGAAATGACCATGCATTATCAGGATGAGCTGCACCGGCCGGCCTTCCCGTATAAATTCAAGATTAAGGTATCGGGTTGTGCGAATGACTGCGTGGCAGCCATTGCCCGTTCCGATTGTGCGATTATCGGTACCTGGAAAGACAATATACGCATTGACAAGTCCGCAGTTGCCGCCTATGTAAACGGCGAACTGAAATCGAATGCCGGCGCTCATGCGGGCCGCGACTGGGGTAAGTTTGACATCGTGAAAGAGGTCGTGAACCTTTGCCCAACCGGTTGTATGAGCTATGACGGCAAAGAGCTTACCATCGATGATAAAGAGTGTACACGTTGTATGCACTGCATCAATACCATGCCGCGGGCCCTTCGTCCCGGCGTAGATAAAGGCGCAACCCTTCTCTGCGGAGCAAAGGCGCCCATCCTTGAAGGTCAGAGACTGGCCACTGTGATCGTTCCTTTCGTGAAGACGGAAGGTACGTTTGAGGAAATCAAAGAAGTTATTAACAAGTTATTGGATTGGTGGATGGAGCATGGCAAGAACCGTGAGCGCATCGGTGAGCTTATTGGCCGTATGGGTATGCGGGAAATGCTGAAGGCGACGGGTCTGCCGCCTGTTCCACAAATGGTCAAAGAACCGCGGTCGAATCCGTACATCTTCTGGGAAGAGTCAGAAGTGCCGGGCGGTTGGACGCGGGATCTCGCCGCATTCAGAAAGAAACATCCTCTATGATGAGAGAATATCTATATAACTACTACACTAGGAGGTCAGAGAATTATGGCTTATGATCCTAAAAATCCTATGAAAGACAGGATAACAGATATCGGCCCGCGGCATTACAAAGAGTTTATGCCGCCGGTGATAAAGAAGAATTTTGGCAAGTGGCTGTATCACGAGATACTCGAGCCCGGGGTCCTGATGCACAAGGCCGAAAGCGGCGACGAGGTGTACACGGTCCGAATTGGCGCTTCCCGGCTGATGAGTGTAGAGCTGATTCGGGACGCCATGAAAATCGCAGACAAACACTGCGGTGGCTATATTCGGTGGACAACACGTAATAACATGGAGTTGATGGTAGACGACAAATCCAAGCTTCAACCTCTGATTGATGATATAAAAAAGAACCCGATGTTCCCGATCGGCGGCACCGGAGCCGGCGTAACGAGTATTATACATACTCAGGGCTGGGTACACTGCCATACGCCCGCCATTGATGCCTCCGGTATCGTTAAGTCGGTCATGGACGAGCTTTTCGAGTATTTTCAGTCCATGAAGCTGCCGGCGCAGGTTCGTGTTGCCATGGCCTGCTGCCTTAACATGTGCGGCGCGGTTCACTGCTCGGATATCGCCATCCTCGGTTTCCACCGCAAACCGCCCTTTGTGCAGCATGAGGTTATCAGCAAGATATGTGAGCTTCCTCTCGCGATTGCGGCCTGCCCCACCGGCGCTATCAAGCCGGCTACGGTAGATGGCCACAAGAGCGTGAGTGTTAACGGGGAACGATGTATGTTCTGCGGCAACTGCTACACCATGTGCCCGGCCATGCCCTTAATGGATGCCGAGGGTGACTGCGTGGTTATTATGATGGGTGGAAAGATCTCCAACCGCATCAGCGCCCCGAAGTTCTCCAAGGTAGTTATCCCCGCCCTGCCGAGCAATCCGCCGCGGTGGCCGGAAGTCGTGGCTGCTGTGAAGAATATCCTGGAGGTCTATGCCAAGAACGCCAACAAGTACGAGCGCATTGGCGAATGGGCCGAGAGGATCGGATGGGAAAGAGTCTTCGAGAAATGCAACATACCCTTCAACGTAAAGACCATCGATGATTATACCTTGGCTTATAATACCTTGCGGACGACGACGCAGTTTAAATTTACTTAATGTGAACTGATGTAGAAAAAAAGAGCATTTAGATGGAGCTTAAAAATGGACATAGAAGAACTAAAGAAAAAGATTATGGAATGGGCTGAGAAGTCGACTAAGCCTAAGTTTTATTTTAAAGACATAGGCAAGGCAGCGCCTGAACTAGGTCCACGCGAGATTAAGAAGGCGGTTACCGCCCTGGTTCAGGAACAAAAGCTGGAATATTGGTCAAGCGGCAGCACCACAATGTATGGGGTCAAGGGAAAGGGTATAACCGAAGAAGCGCAGATGGGCACGCACGAAGAATAATCGCCTGCTGTGCCCCGGTAAGATTATCCTTATCCTAATCAGGAATAGGTTAGGCCGGATGGCTTAATCAATTCCAGGTAATATGGTTTATATTGTTTGAGCCGTTCAAACTGTTTAAACGGTTAAATGTGAGAGGTGCGGGCTGACCTGAGAAGGGTTAGCCCGCACCTTTTTCTTTTCTTAGGGTATTTGGTCTGCTGGGGTTGCGCTGCTTGCTGGGGAATCCGGCTGAAAAGACTGAATTACCGCATACAGCCTCTCGATATGGTTATCTAAGTTGCGCATTATAACAGGTATGTCGGCCTCGGGTTGAGGGCAGGTTTGCAGCGTGGCGTGTGCCATATCTTTCCAGTCATCCCTGGTGAAACGCTTGAGAGAGGAGAGAAACTCCTTTTTATCGATGGAAGCTGGACGC
>QYQD01000092.1 GCA_007280345.1 Deltaproteobacteria bacterium
GGCGGCCTCCGGTAATGATATGCCGCCATCCAAGACCATTTTTACTGCTTCCTCTCGAAACTCCTTCGTGTAACGCCCTTGTGGAATCCCTTTCATCCTGACACCTCCGTCTATAGATTATTGTATCCGACTTTGGTGTCCACTTTTTCCATCTTACATCAGTTTTTACGACTCATCTACTCAACCAATTGACCGCATAATATGTTATCTCGGCGTTCTCGGCGACCTCTGCGGTAAATTTTACTTTTTACGAGACCATCAAGGATGTCATTAATCCTTGACTCCCGGTGGCAGAGCCAATAGTATGGGAGTCGTAATGGAGTTTTCCGAATTTCCGACACAGGCAGGAAATTGTATTGATCTATCTTGACTACAACGCCACTACCCCGGTTGACCGCGAAGTGGCTGCGGCCATGATACCATTTATAGAAGAGAAATGGGGCAATCCCGGCAGTTCGCACCAAATAGGTCGGGAGGCGCGGGCGGCGGTGGAAATGGCCAGGGGCCAGGTGGCGGGACTCCTTAAGTGCAGTCCGCAAGAGGTGGTTTTTACCAGTGGGGGCACGGAATCTAATAACGCCGTACTGAAAGGCGTGGCCTGGGCTCTTCGCAAAAAAGGAAGGCATGTCATCACCTCCCGGATTGAACACCCTTCCATCTTGCAGCCGGCCATCTTTTTGATGGAGAATGGCTGGGAAGTCACCTTTCTTCCCGTAGATAGCTATGGCATGGTTGATCCGGATGATGTCCGCCGGGCGCTACGCAAAGACACCGTCCTGGTCAGTATCATGCACGCCAACAATGAGACCGGAACTATCCAGCCCGTAGCCGAGATAGGGGCGATGACGCGGGAACGCGGCGTATATTTTCACAGTGACGCCGCACAGTCCGTAGGAAAGGTCGAGACTTACGTTGAAGATATGGGCGTAGATTTTCTGACCGTAGCCGGCCACAAGGTTTATGCGCCTAAAGGGATCGGCGCTCTCTATATACGCGAGGGGGCCGCGCTGGAGCCGCTTCTGCATGGCGCGGGACAGGAAGGGGGCCGCCGCGCCGGCACGGAAAACGTTATCCTGGCAGCGGCCTTGGGCGCGGCTTGTGAGATCGCCGGAAGGTGCCTGCACGATGATGCCGACCGGCAAATGAGACTGCGGGATCAACTCTTTGACGGCATCGTCTCAGAGATTCCAGACGCAGTACTCAACGGACATAAGGATAAAAAGCTCTCCAATACACTGAATATCGCCTTTCCCGGCCTCGTGGGCGGAGAAATACTGGCCGGTATCCCCGGGCTCTGTGCCTCTACCGGTGCGGCCTGTCATGACCGTTCGGTTACCCTGTCACACGTCCTGGCCGCCATGGGAGTGCCCAAGGAAGTTGGGATGGGGGCTATACGCCTGACCGTGGGACGATATACAACCGAAGAGGAGATTCACCAGGCCGCTTCCTGGATCGTGGCCGCGGTCAAAAAAACAAAAAGAAGGAGCTATTAAGTGGATAAAACAAGACGTCTTCTTATTATAGGGGCAGTGGTCGCATTCCTGGCCCTGGTTTTTGGACAGACGGCGGTAGTCCTTTATACGGACTGGCTGTGGTTTAAGTCCCTCGGTTTTTCTCTGCTCTTTACCCGGGTCTTCAACATCCAGGCTCTTTTGGGGCTGGTCTTTGGTCTGGTCTCCGGGCTGTTGTTTTATCTGAACGGGATTTTCGCTCAGCGTTGGGGCGGACCGGTGGTCCTTGGCTCCGGTGAGTATTTACAGTTTTCGGCTATGGATCGCCTGTCAGGGAATATCCCCTCACTCATAAAAGGCGCGTCCATTCTGATAGGTGTAGTAATGGCCTTTTATGGGGCGGCCCAGTGGGAACCTTTTCTCAATTTCTTTTACGGCGTCCCATTTGGCAAGAGCGATCCGCTTTTTGGACATGACATTGGATTTTATATCTTTAAGTTGCCGTTTATCGAATTCTTGTTCGGGTGGCTGTTTAGACTCCTGTTTGTAATGTTTTTAGCTACTCTGGGAATCTTTGCCCTCCGCCTGCAGATTGTGCTGTCGCCACAAGGCGTCGATTTCCGGCTGCCGGCCAAGAGATATTTGATCCTGTTTGGCACGGCCTTTTTTGTTATTATGGCCGGTTATTTTTTCCTGGCACGGTACGACTTACTTTATAAAAGCCGCGGTGTTGTCTTCGGGGCCGGTTATGCAGATGAAAACGGGCTTCTTCCGGCCTTAAATGTAATGGTCGCGATTTCCCTGGGCACAGCCGGCGCTTTCTTTTATAACTTCTTTCGCTATAATGTTAAGGCCATTTACGGCACGCTGGCCGCTTTTGCCGGCATCTACCTCCTCGGGATCCACATCTACCCCATGGCCCTCCAGCGCTTGGTGGTGCTGCCGAACGAGATAGCCAAGGAAACCCCATACCTCATGCGTGATATAGCGGCTACGCGCGCCGGGTATGGCATTACGAGTGTCGAGGAGCGTGACCTTTCCGCCACCGCCTCCTTGACGCCGGAAAGCCTGGCCAGAAACGACCTGACCATCAAGAACATACGGCTCTGGGATCACCAGCCTTTGCTTGAGACGTATGGTCAGATCCAGGAGATACGGACCTATTACAAGTTCCTGTCTGTGGATAATGACCGCTACTATATAAACGGCGAATACCGTCAGGTCATGCTTTCGCCGCGGGAGCTTTCCTATGACGATCTCCCCAGCCGGGTGTGGATTAACGAGCACCAGATTTATACCCACGGTTATGGACTGACTCTGGGCGTGGTTAATCAGGTGACCCGGGAGGGGCTGCCGGCGCTCATGATTCAGGATATCCCGCCGGTTTCCAAGACCAATCTCAAGGTGGACAGGCCTGAGATCTACTTCGGAGAGATTGATAACGACTATGTCTTTGTCAATACCAGGCTTAAGGAATTTGATTATCCTTCCGGGGAACAAAATGTATTTACCCGCTACGAGGGCAGAGATGGAATCCCAATAAATTCAGTATTGGACAAGGCCTTATGGGCGCTTCGGTTTAGTTCTTTGAAGACACTTCTTTCTACGGATATAACACCTGGAAGCCGCATTCTGTTTGACCGCAATGTCTATTCGCGGGTAAAAAAGCTGGCCCCTTTCCTCCGGATAGACCGTGATCCATATATGGTAATTTCCGGCGGCAGGCTTTATTGGCTTATAGATGGTTATACCTCTTCCGATCTGTATCCCTACTCCAGACGGGTGAAAGGCGGGGGTAATTATATACGCAACTCGGTAGTGGCCGTGGTCGATGCTTACAATGGGAATGTGGAATTTTTTATCAAGGATGCCGGCGACCCGATAATTCGTACGTATGCCAACATATTCCCCGGTGTATTCAAGCCGCTTTCCGCCATGGATGGGGACCTGCAAAACCATATCCGCTATCCGCACTGGCTGTTCCGCACCCAGGCAAGCATATATGCCACGTATCACATGACAGAGCCCCAGACCTTTTACAACAAAGAGGATCTATGGGAAATACCGGGCAGCCTGCGCGCCAAAGATGTCCAGATGGAGCCTTATTATACCATCATGCGGCTTCCGGGCGAGGACAAAGAGGAGTTCATCCTCATGACACCGTTTAATCCCAGTAAGAAAGATAATCTGGCCGCCTGGATGTGTGCCAAATGCGACCCCAAAGAGTATGGAAAGTTAGTAGTTTATCGATTTCCCAAACAGAAACTCATATACGGACCACGACAAATCGAGTCCAGAATCAATCAGGAGCCGGAGATTTCCCGGCAGCTTTCGCTTTGGGATCAGCGAGGCTCAAACGTTATCCCGGGGACGCTTCTCGTTATTCCCGTTGAGGAGTCCTTGATCTATGTACAACCCGTATACCTCAAGGCTGAAACCGGACAGATCCCTGAATTAAAACGTGTTATCGTAGCCTACGAAAACTCGATAGCGATGGAAGAGACACTGGAGCAATCTCTGGCCAGACTCTTTGGAACAAGAATTCCCACTACGGCTTCGGCGGCGGTCTCTGCCCCGGCCGGGGAAGCGGTTGCCAACCTCGGGGAGTCGGCCTGGCGTCATTTTGAAAATGCCCGGCGATATCTGAAAGAGGAAAACTGGACTGCCTACGGTGAAGAACTAAAGAAATTAGGGGATGTGCTGAAAAAACTTAAGGAGAAGAAATAAAACCGGCAAGGCTGATAGCTGATGGCCGGATGCTTACCTCACGCAAAACGAAGCAGGAAGACATGATACAGAGTAAGTACGCTGTATAAGACAGCGATGCCGGTAATTAACCGGTTGACGCGCAGATGCCTGCTCAGGGCACAAAGCAGAAGCAGACCCCCGGCGGTCATAAGATATTTGAAGAGGAAAGCCTGATATCCGCCCAGTGTAAAGAGATAATACATGACCGGGTTCAATTCTCTTAGTCCAAGGGCTGTCATGTGTCTTACGGTAAAGAGATAATCAAGTATTGAGCAGGAGAGGATGAATAACACAAAGAAGGGAAGGCGATATCCCATGGGTATCGTCATCACGGCTGTCCGGTCGTGCCATGGGCAGATTCGCCGGGGCGAACTGTTTCTGTTATACTTAGCGGCAACAGATTCTTTGGTCAACATTTCTCTCTCCCCACTCTATTGCTTACATTCTCTCTCACAGAAAGTGGCTGAGCTTTCTTTGCAAGACGCTGCAACGGCGGAAAGGTGAAGACATGGCAGTAAATACTTGCAGTTAGACTGGTCACAAAACCCACCAACGGCTTTACCAAAGCAATCAAAATTACCTTCTTTCAATTGCCTTCTGCGAATAACCGGGGTTACAGTTTGTACCTGACAAATATCACACAGCCCGGAGGATGGGCTGTTAGATTGATAAGGAGTAGAACAGGCCACCTCCCATTTTTTACCGCATACAATACATATTACCGGTTTTTTATATCCAGTATTGTTCCCGTTACCTCTTTGTGGCATGCCCTTTTCCCTCCTTGCTATGGGTGAGCATATTTCATGCCATCACTTCGTTGTTCGTAATCTATTGTTTTAATTGGTCTTTGTTAGTAGTGCGGCGTCCTGTGTGTAATATTTTACCCTTTTGAGGGAAAATGTTTTCCACAATGTGGCATTCTATTACCCACCGTCCCGTTTGCCTCTGGCGCACCTGGCCCGCCGAAGGCGGGCCAGGGCCGGAAGGCACTCCTACAGATGAGTCATTAGTCTCCTTCAGAAAAAGCCTGCTTTCCGTCTAACATGAAAAAAAGGATATTATAGAGAGGCTCTTGCAAAACTCTAAGATTGTCATTCCCGCAGCGTTTCTGAGCGGGAATCTGGTTTTATTTTAAAACCATATCTGTCCCCGAGTGCCTGTATCGGGGATAGAATCATTCGGGGATGACAGAAAAATAGGATTTTTTGTACTCAAATTAGGATTCTTTTCTTTACTATAAAGACATCGTGTGAAGTGTCTGAGTAGTACTAATTTATGAGAATAAGGGAAATCAAAAATTCCGGCAAGGATACCATTGAGCAGAAGGGTTTGGCAAGGAGCATGAGGTCCCGGTGGTATTTAAAGGTATGTGACCGACGAGTGCTGGCAGCACAGTAATGATTGGTTCCTTTGCTGGTTCAGCATAGGAAATTAAGGCTAATCTTAAAACTGTAAGAAAAGATAAACTTCAACCATTTCTTTTAAAAACTTATAATCCTATGAGCGTCCCCTATTCCACGTCAATGAAGCGCTCCTGAATGTCTAAACGGGCATGGCGTAGCATGTCTCAATATTACATGCCGTCCAAGTGTCTCTCAATAGTAATTCCCACCAGGAAACAACGTCCCGCAAGTAGGCATTTAAAATCGGCAAGGGCGCTATTAATAATCAAAAGGAGAAAGGAGAATAGGTTATGAATCGACTGCTTATATTTTTTGTGGCTGTGCTCACAGGACTTTCACTTCTTGGGTGCGGAACCACTGCAAAAGAAATTCAGGCGAGATCGCAGAGCGAAAAGGCAGATATTTTCACGGAAGTAAAGGATGGTGGTACAATTCCTAATGGCTTTGCCGAACTGACAATCAAAGCGAATATAAAGACACATATCGAAGGATATTACATTCTCGAATCAATAGAGTCCCTTCATGGAAAGGAGAAGTACCCCTTCCTGGTGAATATCGACGGTCAGGCTGCGCGATGGGAGGTCGACGGTATCAAGGACATCAAGCCTGCTTATGATTCTGACGGCAAGACAAGCCGCGATCCCGAAGCACGAGAAGGCTTTAAATATGTTCTTGAGAAAAAATTAAGACTGCATGCGGGGACGCACAAGGTGTTCTTCGGCCTGCCCGAAGATAACTATTCCACCGAGGTGGAGATATCTCTGAAGGAAGGCGAAACGAACACATTGGAATTCAAGCCTATCTACAGAACTAAGCGAATTCCTACACGGATACCGACCTTTATGAAGGGGATAGACAAGTATGAGGTGTTTCTGAACGATAAGCAGGTGTTTTTAAATAAGTTTTCTGAAATAATCGGGGGAAGGTGTGATGCCTTCCCCCACTCGGCAATTGGGCATGCACTCTGTTAGAATTAGCAATTGAGTCTTATGAGAGGTTTCTGAATGATAGGGGACGTTGACGAAAAGTACTACTTTACAAAGACGAGGGGTAATAATAATTGGAGGCTATGCCTAGAGAAGCTCGTTTAGATTATCCTGGAACACTCCATCATGTAATGATTCGTGGCATTGAAGGCCGGGAGGTTTTGCGGGATGATTATGACAGGCAGGATTTTCTTGATCGTGTAAGCAAATTGAGCTAAGAAACAGGGATCAGAATTGTGGCCTGGGCCTTAATGAGTAATCATGTTCATATTCTTCTTTTCAGTGGCCCCCGGGGAATCTGAAGATTTATGCGTCGTCTGTTGACCGGAGGGGATTTTGTAGCCCAAATCCGTAGTGAGGCCGAGAGCTGTCTAAAGCGGCAAGTACCGGCAAACGAGATGGCGCGACTAATTAATCAGCTCGTTGAAGAGATCTGCAAGAAAGCTGGCATAAATGAAAAAGAATTGCGGATGGGAGGCAGAAGGAGAAAGGTTTCGGAAACCAGGGCGGAGATTTCGTATCGATTGAATTGCGAGTCGGGTATTCCGGCGGCCGAGATAGCCAGGCACCTGGGTTTATGTACTTCTGCAATCGCAAAAGCTTTTGAGAAATACGAATCGGGTCAGAAGTAGCAGATTTCGTCAACGTCCCCCTCCCCAGTAAGGAGATAATCCTTCCAA
>QYQD01000110.1 GCA_007280345.1 Deltaproteobacteria bacterium
AGAAGCATGATAAAGGCATTGCCCCTTTCCTCTCCCAAAGTTATGTTGTCTTTGGGATGCAAGCGGTACTATGGGCAACTCCGACTCCCTTGCCGACCCAGTGAAACTTCGTTTCCTTATATCCACCAGTTGCCGCTCTCGCAGCATCGACAAGGGTCTCCCGTGTTCATTATCGTATGGCTTCCCCTGCGTGCCACCCCTGTTACCCCGGAAGCCCATCTATCGGTTCTGGTAGTTATCGTTAGGATAGATGCTCCGGTCTTCCCCACTGTAGGAAAGGGTCGACAACTCCATCGTGTGTTTCGAGGCTACATCTGGGTTCGCTCGCGCTGTGGCCCGCAGGTTTGCTCGACTCCCTTAAAGAGCCTTTGTCAGGAAACTTAGTGCTTCAGGTTACCCCTTACACCTCCCTCCAGCTACGTGGGCGAAGCTACCGAACTCCCACGGTCGGACTTTAACCGACAAGTCATACGTTTTACACGGCATACCCCTACTAATCCTCAGCTCCCTCTAACGGATAAACATCAAGATTTCCATGTGAAATGTAGTCTACGATAATGAAGCCTAATAGTTCACAAATGGCTATCATGGCAGAGTATTGCAATAAGAACTACTAATCCCCTCTTCCGAAGGAGATAAGATTGAATTACTACGCCGGACCGGCGTGGCTTGTCTCTTCCAGTCAACAGGGCAATACGCCGGCCGAATCCAGTGGGTTTTCCCGAATGTGCCACCAAGAGGAAGGTATCCAGGGATGGGATCGTGAGGGCTCATGGCAATAGGATGTCACGAGATGACCCGGTGGGACGCCTAGCATTGTCATTGGTTCGGCCGGATAAGTTTCTACCGCTTTGGGACAGGCTGAATGGCCCTCGTGGAGCCGAAACGAAATATTGAGCCAGCGTTGGCGAATTGAATCATCTGGAACGGTCCTTGAAATGCCGTTCTTGAATACGCGAAAGGCATGCCCGGTCGCTTCATGAATGTTGACTTGCCTGGGGAAGGCCCGATAGCCAAGGCAGATGATTAGGATTAGACGATCAAGCAGAAACCACGACCATTCCCAGGCTGGCACGTCCCGGTCTTTTGCTCCTGGCTCTCGGAGTGTGTGAATAACCCCCTGCTCATCAGTGATAACGAGACCGTCCACGGCCCAGGTCACCCAGCGATCTAATGTCCCCATGCAGAGAACGATCTCGTTTGCATCGGCAGTCAGGGTGATTTCTATAGTGCCGATGAGGAAAAAAGATTCTGGGATGTTTTCCCCCTCTTCAAAGTCAGGGGTTCCGGTTCGATCGAAACAGTCACTCTTGCGGAAGAGTTCTTCGCCTGCGGAAAACAACTTTAGTGAGGAATGGTCTTCGATCTGCGGATAATATTTGATTCGGTATAAGCCGTGTACAGATCCTCTCCCCGGGACAGGAGAATTGTTAAGAAGTGATTTAGTTTCCGCATCAGCGAGTTCCAACAAATAAGCGCCAGGATGATCCTCAAACCAAAGGTACCATCCGGGCGCCCCGTTTTGCTTTTCACTGATCGACCGGAGACCGACGATCTGGCGGCCCGGACCCGGAACCACAATCCGAAAGGCGGTGTCGAAAATTTTCAGAAGATCCTCTACGGGATCCTGATGAAATACTAAATTCTCCCTTTTCTCTGGACTCTGCATGCGGCCTTCCCCGAAAATCATGCCTTCCCATGATCGATCTGTATGGCCATGATTCTGCGGATCGCTTCCGTTTCTCCTACTGCATCGATGTCGATTCCCAAGCGTCTGGCCTCCTCTTCAAAAAGTTCGCGAGGATAGGTTTGTGCGATTGGATAATCTTCGAAGGTTTCAAGAACGTTGGCGGCACGTATCCCTTCTCGGCAGTTATGCTTGATTTCCAAGGAAAGGCGGATTGTGTCCTGCAGAAGGCTCTGGAAGAAATCCCTTCGGGAAACCTCCGGCTTGTTTTTCATCTCGAACGCTCTCTGTTCTAATATCTGTCCGGAGAAGGGAACCTCCCCCGGACAGACGGGAAACCTTACGCTTTTTTCTTGAAGGGAAATCCGTCAAAAAAGACGCCGTGGGCGATGACCAAACTGAGCAGCATCACCGTCCAGCAGAGCGACGTATCTCCTTCCATGGCCATTCCCGGAACATTTCCGAGAAAGGTGGGGCCGAGGGCATAGTACAGCCAAGCCATGATCAGACCGCCGACTACGGCGATGACCGTCCGGACGATGGCCCGAACGAGCAGGGACAGACCCTTCGGCCAGTTGTCGAAGTAGTAGAACAGAATAGCCCCTGCCGTGGCCATGTACATGAACATTTCAGCCACGTGGTTCCAACGCCAGGCGGGCTGTTCCACGGTATTCCCTCCTTCGAAGGCCTCGGTATCGAAGTACCAGTCCATGATACTGTTGGAAAGCAGCATGACGATGATTCCCCCGATCACAACGACCACGGTCGTGGCAACACCCCGCCAGAACCGATTCTCGATCAGAGAAAAGGGACGCCCCTCCCAGAACATGCTGGTCCAGTAGAGAAGAACGAGGGCCGGAACCATCCAGCCGAAGTGGAAAAAGCTGCTGATCGTCATGGCCCAGCCTGACCACCAAGGGGAGACTGCCATGAAGATCTGGGGCGGATAGAACTGATATGCGATATGGGGGTAAAAGAGAAGAGCGAAAGCGATGATCGCCAGAAACATCCCCATGATCCAAACCGAAAATGCTCGGACCAGCTTGTCCGACTTTCCCCAGGGCGCATAGCCGAAGCCTGTCAGCCAGAGAATGGTGAAGAAGATGATGCACGTATTCATCATGATCTGAGCGTACGAGGCGTTCTCGCGTGCGGTCTGAGCGTACTGGCCTAGACCACCTCCCGCCAGCAGGGCGGGTCCGCTGAAGAAGATAGGTCCGAGCCGTCCGATAATCTCGTTATAAAGGACAAACATCGCCAGAAGCGCTATGCCGACGTAGAACAGCAGAAGAACGACCCCCTTGACCAAGACGTTCGTTTCCTTCAGAAACCGCCGGTTAAAGGGCCAAAAGTCGAAGCAATCCACCCCCCAGTGAATCACCATCAGGATTGTGATGACGATCGCCACGCCAAGATTTGGAGTATACAGACGCAGATAACCCGCCGGCGAAAAGAAAATATGATACAAGATCGTCGACAGGACCACCATGAGGGCCAGGTTAAGGAGACCGCTGAACGGCTGAGGGATTACATCCCGCAGCGCGCGCTCCTCCAACCAGCGCAACTCCATTTTTTCCGTCATATTACCGCCTCCTTTCGATGTGTTGGCTGTGGTGTCCTGTCACCCATTGGGCAACAGGACACCACAATGCTCTAAAGAACCATCACGTCTCCGTTACGCAGGTAGACGTTATCCTTCGCGCCGGGACCGGTAGTTGGAAGCTTCTTATATTCCTTGTACTTCTGGGTTCCCAGAACAATGGGCAGTCCCATGTCGTGGGCCTTCTGCGCCCAGATCCACCCCGTGCAATGGTTGCAACCCATCTTCTGCAGCCCAATCTTCTTTGCACCCCTGATGATGTCGTCGAATTTGGGGTCCCAGTTCTCGAAAGCGGCGATGTGAAGGCCGCCGTAGCAGGCGTAGGGCTTGTACCCTTCGACGTTGCGCGCCGCCCAGTTGAGCATCGTCAGGAGCCCCATGTGGCAGCAGCCGGTCACGGTCGCGACGCCCTTGTCCTTGATGTTGAAGATCAGGCACTGTTCACCCCGGGTGCGCAGCATGATGGGGATATCGAACATTTTGGCCGCAACGCCCGGATACATCTTATAGATCTTGTCGGGTCCCACTTCGACCAATTCCCCTTTGTGGGGTACATCGTTGTTGACCTTGGCCTTGTCGTTCTTGTACTTGCCCGCGAGCATCAGTTTCCCTTCGGGATAGAAGGTGTTGGGAATGACCATGGTAATGTTCGGATAACGCTTCAGCGTCGATTTCAAACCGAAGAAATGGTCTTCGTGTTCATGGCTCATGACCAGGGCATCGACCTTCTTGTTGTTCAAGAGGCTGTCCAGGCCCGATTTCTCCATGACGTAATCCGTCCACCCCTGATCCCAGCCCGTATCGAGCTGGATCGTATGCTTGGATCCGTCGAGCTGTTCCACTTCGATCAGGGCAACGTAGCCGCCGAGGTTGCTCTGCGTCCAGGGAATGTCGTAATGGCAGACCATGGCGCCGCCCGCGTCCTTGATGTCTTGCAGCATGCGCGGCGAGTCGAACCAGCTCGTCTCCGACACGCAGGTGATCTTGACCGATTTGCACTCGCCGATGTTTTCAAGGTTTCTGGCCGCCAATCCCTTGCTGATGAAGGGCCCGACGCCCGTTGCTCCGATCGCCGCTCCCGTAACAGCCAGACCTTTCAAAAAAGATCTTCTTTCCATACCTCTATCTCCTTTCGATTCTATTGTTTTCAGAATTATGTGGCAAACAGTTCAAATTTCTTAACCGTCATGTTCTTCTTTCCGTCCGCTCCCACGTTGATGACGCACGTGACCTTGACGTTTTTGTCCACGAGCTTGAGCAGTTGATCCCCTATCTTATCGCGGACGACAAAGTACTCCTCTCCCGCGGCATCAAGGACGGACACGGCGGTGACATTACCGTTCGCATCGTTGTCCACTGCAAAGACGGTCCCCTTGACCTCCACCACGTTTTCATCGTAGGCACCCACCGGTAGTGCCCAGACCACGAGAACAAACAACAAAATCCCCCACTTTGCCAACTTTCCAATACTCATCATTTTCACCTCCTCTGTTCAAAATTGAATGACACACATTTTAGCCGAATTTATAAGACTTTTGAATAAAAGAATATATGAGGAACTTTATAGTGTCAATGAAAGAAACAGGAAAGAAACAGCCGCTAAAATTTATGGTGTGTGATTCTGCTACTTGCTGAAAGGATCTATCTATGCACGTGTCTTTTTTTAGAAATAGATGCCTCGTTGTGCCGATACCTACATAGAGGAGACCATTTCAGGCGGAATTCAGGCAATCCTAATTCTACACCTTTTTTGAGAATTTCCGATTGAAATGGTGCATGAGTGGCCTGGGTGGTAAAACCAATAGTACAAGGAAGGAGCCCACTTTTTCCTTAAGCGGAACAATACACGGTTCTGCCCTGCAGATTTCAAACCGCATTCAATGATCTGGACCGATCAGCCAAACCGAAGAGTAGTATTTGACGCGCTTAAGGGCGTTTAACAAAGAAATACCTCTCACCAAAACTTGACACCGTTTACTGCTGCTCAACAGTAGGCTTACGATTGAAGTGTGCATTATGGTGTCCATACGCGTATCTCGCTTCGCAGTCATAGTAAAGGCGAAAGTCGTTCCTACACCCTCACTGCCTGCTTCCCGCAAGGGGGTTGCGGATGAAGAGGAGCGAGGAGTCGCGGCCGTGGATCTTTTCCGCCTCGGCAATCGCCGCTTCTACCGATTCTTTCGGGATAAACCCGAGATGCTCCGGCAGTGCGGGGTCCTCGGCCCCGGCGCAGAAGACGCGGGCCGCGTGGCGGAGGCGCTTCAGCGGGTAGGTGGCCATGATCCCGTGAATGGGATGGAAGCCGTAACCGAAGCGGTATTTGTAGAGGTATTCGGGCCGGTGGGCGAAGTCCTCTTCAAAGAGGTCCCGGATCTCGTAAGGGTCGCGGGTATGGGCAAGGACCCGGTCCCAGACCTCCCGGTAGGAGGGATGGTGAATCTCGTCCCACCGGTCGGGACAGGGGGTGGCAAGGATCACGGAGCAGCCGGGATTGCCCAGGGCCTCGATCACGCCGCCCAGGTACCCCAGGCCCGAGGAAACGAGGGTGAGGAGGGGGTTCATGAAGGAAAACGACGCATAGGGGCTCCATTCGGGAATCCCGTAAACGATGATGTCGGCTTTCTCGGCGAGTTCCCGCCGCGGCGGGTATTGCTCCTTCAGCAGCGCGAGGGCGGCACGCCGGGTTTCCCCGACGCTGCCTGTCCAGACCCGGGCAACCAGCAGGGGATTGGCGAGGGCCGTCTCCATCTTGAAGATGCGTCTCGGGCCGATCTTCTCTTCGACGAGCTCTCCCATCTCGTCGAGCATGGCGTGCATCTGGTTGTTCTCGATGGACATGGACATGCCGTCGGGAGAGTGGTGCCAGCGGATCGAGCGGTAGGTGGAGAGGCCCACGCAGATAGATTTCCAGCCTCCGTTGAATCCGCGCCAGACAACGGTGTTGATATACACCGTAAGGTCAGAATCGACGAGGAGCCGGTTGATTTCTACATCGCAGCCGCTACGGGTCGTGCCCAGGTACGTCAGGTTCTCGACGTCCTCCGCGTCGTGGCAGATGAGGCGGTAACCGAACTCCCGCACGAGGTCGCCGCCGATCAGCTTCGCCAGCTCCCCGCGGGTGAATTTCCGGTGGAGGGCATTGGCACACAGCAGAGTGATATCCCGGTGCTTCACCCCGGCGTGATCGAGCTCCGCCAGGACCGTACGGATCGCCGGTTCCCACACGTCGCCGTAACAGGGGACCGTCGGATCGTCGAAGGCGATGGTGACCTTCCATCCCGGCTTGGCCGTGTCACGCAGCGGCGGGCGGTCCAGGGGTTTGCGGAACGCCTCCTGCAGGGTCGCCTCCAGGTTTTCCACGGGGGGAAGCGCCGTGGATAGGCCCTGCGGTACGAAGCGGGTCCGCTCGGAGAGTTTGACGGGGATCATCCGGCCGCCGAATACGATCTGATCGTCCATAATTCCCTCCATGAGTGAGGTCAGGTGGTATGTCGTGATGGAACGTCTTTCGCCGGGCTGCGATATAAGAAAGGCGCGACAACTATTTGTCCTGCTTCTCCTGCCTTTCTGCGAGGGCTTCTTTTTTTAGCTCCTTCTTTAAAACCTTTCCCGCCAG
>QYQD01000220.1 GCA_007280345.1 Deltaproteobacteria bacterium
CCGGCCAAGGCCACGGGCACGGAGGAGGAAATTCTCACTGTGTTCCGATGGGTACGGGACGGCCTGAGAGAGCGCCTGGGTCATCTTTTACGGGAGAAACTCAGGGAGCACCGGGAGAAGGGTTGATGCTGCCGGAATCGCTTCAGACTGAACACAGCCACCCCTGTGCCCACCCAGACTGCTGCGGCCATAACGCGGCTGAAACGGAGACTCCTTTTGGTAACCCCGCCGGAGTGTTAGCGAACGAGCCGGAACTCCAGGAGGGGGGCCGGTGGACCGCTCTTAAACGCCATGTCCTCTGGTTCCTGACCTTTTTTGGCATCTACGCCTCCTCTTCCGTGTGTCCCTTTTGCGGCACCCCGGGCTGTCCGGTGGGTGTCGGCGGGGCCGCCGTGGTGGGGGGCGTTTTCGCCTGCTTGTGGCAGTATGGGAAAAGCGCCTGGGAGAAATTAAGAGAATTCGTCGATAAAAGTTTCCGATAGCCTGGGGAAGGTGATTCATGTTGCTGGAGAAGATCGAAAACTTTGAAATCTTCCGTCCTAAAATGGACTCCACCAAGGAAGTCCTACACGCCATCGCCACGTTCACGGCGGATATCTCCCCCTCCTTCCCCTATGTGAATGCCGAATTAGGCGGCTGGGACTATGATCAAACCAACGAAGTGCTCCTGCTCAAGCTGTCGGACGGCAAATGGATCACCCTGCACCCCCAAAAAATCGCTATTCGGGGGGCCAGAGACATCGAAGAGGCTAAGGCCCTGCTCGCCTGGATTCAGGCCCAGATCAACGACATCTATGCGCGCCGGGAAGTCATCACCCCTCGTAACGTGAGTCAAGCCGGCCTCAAGTTCATCGAGATTTGTAGTCTACTCCCCATGACCAACTTCAAGGTCTTCGCCTACGCAGCTTGCATGGCCTATGCCGCTGCCCTGCGGGAAGGCGAGATTTCCCTGCAGGCCTGTACGACTCTGTGGGAAGAAAAATACCGGGAAAAGCGGGAAAAGCTCGAAGCCTATCTCCAGAGCTACGGCTGGCGAGCCTTGGATGAATTTTAAAGCTCCCTTGAGTCAGGGGCCAAAACCCCGGGAGGCAAGATGTTACTGGAGCAGATTAAAAACTACGAGATCTTCCGGCCCAAGTGCGACTATAGCAAGGAAATCCTGCACGGCATCGCCACCTTTGACACGGATATCTCCCCGGTTTTTCCTTACCTGAACGCCGAATTGGGCGGGTGGGATTATGACCGGGACAACCAGGTGCTGATGCTCAAGCTCTCTGCCGGCAAAGGGTTCACTATGCAGCGGCACGAGATCGCCATCAAGGGAGCACGGGACATCGAGGAAGCCCACGCGTTGCTTTCGTGGATCAAGGGGCAGATCAACCAGGTCTATGAGCGCCGGGAGGAGATCACCCCCCGCTACACCGGCCAGGCCGGGCTCAGGGTCATGGACATCTTGAGGCTGCTCCCCATGACCAACTGCAAGGCTTGCAGCTACGCCACCTGTATGGCCTATGCCGCGGCCCTACGGGAAGGGGAGATAAGGTTGGAGGATTGCCCCCCATTGTGGGAGGAGAAGTGCCAGGAAAAACGGGAAAAGCTCCAGACATACCTGGAAAGCTTCGGCTGGCGTACTCTGGACGCAGAATAGGAGAAAGGAGAACAATGCACATCAATAAATCGGTTTACCGGGCTTTGATCTTGATATTGTTGCTGCTTGGCGCACCGCTGGCAGCTGCGGCCACTTTAGGGCCGAAGGCCCAGGTCCCCGAGACGACCTTTGATTTCGGCGAAGTCTTCGAAGACGTAAAATTGACCCACACCTTCACCATCAAGAATATCGGCGACGCCCTCCTGGAGATCAAGGATATCGATTCGGATTGCGCCTGCACCGCCGCCGATTCGGACCGCCGCATCCCCCCCGGCGGACAAGGCCGTATCACCCTGACCATCGCCCCTTACTCGGTGCTCCGGCAATTCACCAAAAAAACCAAGGTGTTCTTCAACGACCCGGACCATTCCCAGGTGGTTTTGACCATGAAAGGTTACGGCAAACCTTTCATAGAAATCCAACCCAGCCACATCATTCGCTTCCGGGGCAAGCCGGGAGAGGAACTGCGCGATCAGGTCCGCTTTATTTCCCATCTTCCCGGTCACTGGGAGATCAAAGAATTTAAGACCAATATCCCCCAGTTCATCGACGTGACCGTAAAAGCGGAAGAGCCCGGACGGATTTACGTGGTGGAGGTCCGCAATAAACGGCAGGAAGCGGGCAATTATGCTGGAGTAATTGAACTGTCTACTACTTCGGAAAAGCGGCCCCGCCTGATCATGCGGGTATTCGGCGAACTTGCCATCCCATCATCGGCGGGTCAATAAAACCGCGTTAAAGGCCGGCTAATAGGTCGCGGCCCAGATTCCAGGAAAAGCGTCAATCATTGCCGGCAGGAGGGAAGACATCATGGAACGGAAAATTAAGGCTTTAATTCAGCAAGCTATTGATCTAGCCAAGTCGTCCCGCGAAATTTACCTGACTATGGCCAACCTGGTGGAACGCCCTGAGACCAAGGAGACTTTGCAATACCTGGCTAAGAATGAAGAGGGTCATAAAAGGTTTTTCCAAAAGATTCTGGACGAGGCGGTGTGTCCTCTGGAGGTGCCGCTGGAGGATACACACGTCTCAGAATTCCTAAAATGCCCGCACATAACTAGAAAAATGTCCCCAAAGGAAGCCCTGGTTCTTGCCATAAAGCGTGAAGAGACCTTGCATAAATTTTATAAATACTTGGAAAATATACAACCACCAGGCGAGATCAGGAATTTATTGAAGGAAATGGTTCTGATCAAACTGGAGCAAAAAGACAAGCTGGAATACATATATGACGACGTGGCCTTCCCAGAGGTGTGGTAATTTCCACACCCATGAACCTGGCGATAATATTATGAGGGAGACGCCATGAAACCCATGCGAAAAGAGATTGCCGACCTCATTCACGAGGCCATGGAGCAACATGAACTGGCCCGAGATTTTTATCATCGCCTGGCCCACCGGGTGTCTCATGCGGAAACCCGGGAGATGTTCGAGTACTTGGCCAAAGAGGCGGAAGAGAACAAGGACCGGTTGCACCACTGCCTGACTCCGGAGGGATGCCCGGTGGTCCCGCCGGTGCACGATTTACCTCTGGTCGAGCACTTGAAGGTCCCGGAAGTAACGGAAGGGTTGTCCCCGAAAGAAGCCCTGGCGTTGGCCATCAAGCGCTCCGAAGGGCTCTGCCGGTTTTACCAATCCCTGCTCGAACTCCAACCGGAGGGCGAGATCCGGCGCCGCCTGGAATACCTGGCCCGAGCGGAGTCAGGCCACAAGGAAAAGCTGGAAAATATTTACGATACGGTAGCCTTTCCCGAGGTGTGGTAACAAGCTGTCCGAAAAGGTTATTTTTTCAACGGTGTTCGTTTGAGGGCGCGGGCTCCCAGAGGAGGGCTTGCCACGGTGGGGGTTCGAGCCTGAGGAGGGCAAAGAGATGACCGGTGCTTATATCCCAAAAATTTTGGCCTTTTGCTGCCGCTACTGAGCTTACAGCGCCGCGGACCTGGCAGGTTCGATGCGTCTGCAGTACCCCCCGGAAGTGGAAATCATTTTAATGCCCTGCTCGGGGCGGGTAGATATCATCCATCTCCTCAAGGCCTTTGAGGCTGGCTTCGACGCAGTCTTTGTGGCCGGCTGCCTGGAGGGCGAGTGCCATTACCTTACCGGTAATATCCGAGCTAAGAAGCGGGTGAACAAGCTGAAGAAAGACCTGGCCCAAATGGGGATTGAACCGGAACGGTTGGAAATGTTTAATCTCTCCTCGTCCGAAGGGCCCCGGTTCGCGGCCATCTGCCAAGAAATGACAGATCGGGCCTATAAGCTTGGTCCAAGCCCCATCAAGACAGGGTGGTGAAGTCAGGACAGGATTCCATTAAATTTTACCTAAAAGTTAATGGAATCCGGCTGAAAATTTCCTGCAGTTATCACCGACGTTCTCGCTTTCCTCAATCCCTTGCTCCAAAAGTTTCCCACACCGTAGTGGCCAGTATCGTTATGCTGAACATATCCTCATTACTGCAAACATCAGTATTCAGCTGCAGCCCATCGCCTATCAGCCGTGATTATTGCTATTATTTAGCCGACCGTCCTTGAGATGGTAAACCCGGTCGAATCCTTCGATCATCCGGGCATCGTGGGTCACGGCGATCACCGCAGTCTGGTTTTCCCGGGCGACTTTTTTTAACAGGTCCATAACCCTCTTGCCCCGGGCCGTGTCCAGGGAGGCGGTGGGTTCATCGGCCAGGATCAGCCGGGGCCGGTTGGCCAGGGCCCGGGCGATGGCCACCCGCTGCTGCTCTCCCCCGGAGAGCAGGGGGGGCAGGTAATCGGCCCGCTCGGCTACCTCCATGTATTCCAGCAGTTCCTCAGCTCGGTTTTCTGCCACCTCGCCCTTCACCCCCACCAGATCCTGGGGCAAGAGCACGTTTTCCCGGGCGGTGAGGAAGGGAATAAGGTTGGAGGTTTGAAAAATGAAGCCGATCTTTTCCCGGCGCAGGCGGCGCACGTCGAAGCCGGTCCAGCCGTCTTGATAAATGGTGTCCCCGTCAAAGACAACGGTGCCGGCGGTAGGCTCCAAAATCAGGCTGACGCACAGCAGCAGAGTGGTCTTGCCGGAACCGCTGGGGCCCATCAGCGCTACCAGATCACCGGCGGCGATGCTGAGGCTGACATCTTCCAGGGCTCGCACCTCCAGGCGGCCGCTCCCGAAGATCTTACTCAGGCCAGTAATCTTGAGGGCTTCCATCAATGGCCTCCCAGGGCTAGGGCTGGCTGGGTTTTCAGGGCTTGCCAGATACCCAGGCCGCTGGCGAAAAGGCCTCCCAACAGGGCCAGGCCGAAGGTGACAGACTCATCCAGGGGCGTAAGGAAAATCTTCCGGGGGAAATAGTATTGGGTATTGTGAATGACCAGCCAGCCGATGATGAAACTGCTGAGGGTCAAGAGCAAGGACTGCTCCAGCACCAGTCGAATGATCACCCAGTTGGCCGCGCCCATGAGCTTCATGATGGCGATGCTCCGGATCTTCTCCATGGTGAAGGTGTAAATTACCAGAGTGAGGATGACCATGGAGACAATGAGAAGGATGGTGCGGAAGATCAGAAGCTGCATCCGGGCCTTGGCCAGACGACCCCTGAGCATCAAGTCAATCTCCTCCTGCGAGGTATAGACCGAGAAATACAGCCAGTCTTCAATATGCCGGGCCACTTCCAGGCGATCGGCTCCCGGGGCCAGTTTGACCAGGACGGCGTTGATGGTGTGAGTGTCCGACTGCAACGCCGTCAGTAACTTGGCAGCCTCCAGAGAATTACTGGAATTCCGGGCCAGGGTGCGACGCAGGCGCTCCCGCTGGTTCCGCACCGTTTCGTTGTCCCGGAGGAACAGAACCTCCTGGGCATCGGGGAGCGAGAGAAAGACAACCGGTTCACCGTCCGGGGAGGTGATGTCGTCGGTCAAACCCACCACCGTGTAGCGGTGCAGGCCTAAAGGGATCTTCTCGCCCAGGGAAACGCCCAGCTTCTTGTGGACCACCGCCTCGTAGTGGCCCTGGCCGATGCCCCGGCCGACCGTGAGTTTGGTGGGCCCACCCATTCCGCCGAAGACATCGTAGCCGATGATGGTAAAGCGCTTGCTCTTGCCGCCAATCTCCCGCTCCACGGGGTAGGCGATATAAGGACTGGCCTGGGCCACCCCCGGCACCGCGGCCACGCTGTAGTGGAAGTCCTCGGCCAGGGTGGACTGCTCGCTAAAGGGGCCGCCGCGGAAGCGTTCCACCACCCACAGGTCCGGGTTGAGAGATTCGATCAAGGAAATCCCCTCAAAGACGACCCCTCGGTAGATGCCGTTCATGGCCAGAACGGTGCCGAAGAGCAACCCCACCCCCACCACCGTGGTCAGAAATCGCCCAAGGTGGCGTTTCAGATCTTTGACAGCCAGGTCCATCATTTCCCCTTGGATTCAGGAGTCTTAACCTGAGGCTGGACCCGCGTTCCCGGCTTCAGATTCGCCGGCTGGGCCACTACCAGGTCCCCCTCTTTGAGGCCTTCCAGGATAGCGATCCTTTTACCGTCATTTAGTCCGGCTTTGATAGGGCGGAAGACCAAGCGCCCTTGCTCCACCACCAGGACAACGGTTTTGTTGTCCCGCTCCGTGATGGCGGTCAGAGGTACGGCCAGGGCCATAATCCGGCCGGTGGCAATGTTCACCTCGGCTTCTTCGCCGATGACCAAGGGTTCGGGCAATTTCTCGAACTTCACATCCACTTCCAGCTCCCGGGTCACCGTGTCCCCTTCCTTGTTGATGCGGACCACCTGTCCCTGGAATACGCGTCCGGAGCGCAGGGTGATGTGGGCCGGCTGGCCTTCCCGCAATTGGGCCACCTGGGCCAGGTCAATCCACGCGGCTACCCAGACCTGGTCCAGGTCTACCATCTGAAAAATGGGAGTGCCGGGAGCCACGATGGTACCCACCTCGGCCTTGCGGGAGGTGATGAGGCCATCCATGGGGGCCAGGATGCGGGTATAGTTATGGAGGGCCTCGGCGGCGTGGGTTTCCGACTCGGCCTGCTTTACTGCCGCCTGTAAGGCTGTAACCGTGGCTTGAAAGGCGTTGACTTCGCTTTCAGCCACCTTAAGTTGCGCCTTGGTGGTGTCAAAGGCTGCCTGGGAGATATAGCCAGGTTTGAAGACCTCCATGTCTCGCCGGTAATTGCTCTGCGCCAGACCCAGGTTGGCCTGGGCTTTCACCATGTCGGCCTGGGCCCGGGCCAGCTCCCGCTGGGCGCGGTTTTTGGCGGCCTGGGCCGCCGCCTCCCTGGCTCGCAATTCTATGGAGTCCAGTTCCGCCAGGAGTTGCCCCTTTTTCACCCTGTCCCCTTGATCGGCATTTAGTTTCTCCAATATTCCGGTAATCTTGGAGCTCACCGCCACCGGCACCTTGGACTGCACTGTGCCGGGGCCATGAACTTTGCCCTGTACCTCAACTTTTTTTACCACCATCACCGCCACCGGTGGGCGATACCAGAAGAAGCGATACCCCAAAAAGATTATGATGAAGATTCCGATGACAACCCCAAAGGTTTTCTTACCGCCAGGTAATTTCAAGGTTTTTGCCCCCCACTCTTGCTTGGCTGATAAGGCTCCGATTGATTGGAGCCAATGATTTGCTTGATTCGCGCTTTCCCGATTTCATAGGCCACGGCATACCTGATGAGTTGGAAGCGAGAGCCGGTTAGGTCCACTTGGCCCTGGAGCACGTCCAGGCCAATGGCCTTGCCATGGCGATAAAGGGCCTGGGCGCTGGCGTAGGCCTCTTCATTGGTTGCCACGGTTTGTTTGGTGGTGGCCACCCCCTGGCGGGCATTCTCTTGGTCTTTCCAGGCCGTGGTCAGGTCCACCTTGATCCCGTTGAGCCGATCCCGCTTCTTCTCCAATAATTGCTGGGTTTGGGAAGAAGCCTTGGCTACCTGGGCCCTGGTTAATCCGCCCTCAAAGAAGGGATACTCCATGAAAACTCCGGCGATCCATTCCGGCTTGGTGCCGCCTAGATCACGGTGGCGCACGTCGCTCCCGGCCTGCAGGCTGACCTCGGGGAAATAAGAGCCTCTGGCGGCTTTGATCAGGGTCTGGCTTTGCGCGATATCTAAATCGAGCTTCTTAATTTCTGGATTAGTTTTCAGCACTTCCTGCCACAATGAATTCATGTCCCCGGCGGCGGCAAATTCTTGCGGGAGCTTTCCCTTAACGTCCACCTGGACCTGCTCTTTCAGCCCCAGGGTGCGGGCCAGGATTTCCTTGGCCAGGCGCACCGCGTTTTGGGCTTCGACGACCGCCTGCTCGGCCTCGGACACCTGGGACTTGGCCCGGACATAATCCAGGTTGGTCACCTTCCCGGCCTTATAAAAAGCATCGGTCAACTTGCCGAATTCCTGGCGCTGTTGCAGGGCCTCTTGCGCCACCTTCAGGTTTTCTTTGGCCTCAATTAACTGGTAGAAGGCCTGGGTCACCGTAAAGGCCAATTCGTCCGCGGTCCTTTGGACTTCCTGTTTCTGCGACTGCGTGCCGGTCTTGGCGGCCTGGGTATTGTAATAGGTCTTCAGGCCGTCAAAGATGATCTGTTTGCCGGTGACGCTGGTGAATCCCTCCCGCTTAAACAGCTCCTGGTTAGTGAGGGCTCCGGAAGTGAACCGGTTGGGGGGCAGCCGGTCATAGTAGGAGAGCAATACCAACCGGGGAAAAAATTTGGAGCGCGCCGCTTGATAATCGGCCACCAACTCCTGGACCTTCTCTCGGCTGGCGCTGAGGACAGGGTTCTGTTCCCGGGCCACGGCCAGGCAGTCTTCCAGGCTCAGGGCCTGGTAATCCTTCTCTGCAGCGGCGGCCTGACCCATCCATAACATGATCACGCCGACGAGAAAAATAAGCTTACAGCCTTTCGATGGTAACAGCATTGCAAATCTCCACCTTGAGAGTATGATCCGGCACATCCCCAAGTTTAGAATATGAACAGGAGGGGACCACCCACCACCGGAACAATCCATAAGAGG
>QYQD01000039.1 GCA_007280345.1 Deltaproteobacteria bacterium
TGGGCCAGCGGGCCGATGCGGTCGGCCTGCACCTGATTGACGCAGATGAGGGCAACATTATCTTGTCGGCCATGAAGGCTCTCAAGGAGGGCCGGGTTCTCATCACCGAGTGTGACGAATTTGACGAATGGCGCCCTGATCCCCACCGGGACAGTTACTTTCTCAACTACCGGCTGCCCTCGGACCGGACCCTGGAGCTTTTGCGGAAACGCTCCGGCGCCCAGGTCATCACGGCTCTGATGCAGCGCGACGGTAAGCAGCAGTACACCTGTAATCTGACCCCGGTTGGCAATGGGGCCTCCCCGGTGAACCTCCCCGTTCACGAGCAATGCCTGAGCGTGCTGGAGAGAACGGTGGAGAATTACCCGGAGCAATGGTACCAGTGGAAGAAGTTTGGTAAGATGATTAAATCTCACTTTGAGGTCGAATATGATCGTCAAGAAGCTGGATATCTGGCACCTGAAATTGGGTTTTCAGTCCCCGATCAAGCATAACCTGGCGACTTACCAGGGTTCTGACAACCTCGTCCTCAGGGTGACCACTGATGCTGGGATCACCGGATTCGGCGAGGGGGTCCCCCGGGCCTTTGTCACCGGGGAGGTGCTCAGCGACAGCCTCTCCTTCCTCCGGGAGGTCCTGGGCCCGGCAATATTGGCCGGGAAGTTTCATTCCCCCCCGGCGCTGCTCCAAGGCCTGGGAAACCTCTATCAACACGCCCAAGCCCAGCGCCACCCGGCAGCCTTCTGCGCCTTGGAAACGGCCCTGCTGGATGCCGCCGGCCGGACCTGGAATATGCCGGTGGCCGAGCTGATCGGGCCCAAACTGAGAACCAGCCTGGAGTATAGCGCCGTCATCCCCCTGATGCCCCCGGAACAGATGCGGCACTTACTCCGGCTGGTCAAGATGAATCACATGCGGTTTGTCAAACTCAAGGTGGGGACGGACTCCGACCTGGAGACCTTGCGGCTGGCCCGGGAAGAATTGGGCTACGACGTCGATATCCGGGTGGATGCCAACTCGGCCTGGACGCCCTCCGAGGCGATTGCGCGCCTCCAAGAAATGCAACCTTATCGCATCAGCGCCGTGGAACAGCCGGTGGCCAAGGCCGACTTTGCCGGGTTGAAACAGGTGAGCGAGGCGGTACAGATCCCGGTTATCGCCGATGAGTCCTTGTGTAATGAAGACGATGCCCGCAGCTTGATCGACCTGAAGGCCTGCCGGATCTTCAACATCCGCCTCTCCAAATGTGGTGGTCTGGGGGCCGCCACCCGCATCAGACAGATGGCCGAAGCGGCCGGGATTTTATGCCAGTTGGGTTGTCATGTGGGGGAAACCAGTATCCTCTCGGCGGCCGGCCGCCACTTCGCCTTAACCGCGCCGCAATTATCCTATGTGGAGGGCTCATTCTCCCACCTCCTTCTGGTCCGGGATGTGGTTTCCCAGCCGGTGGTCTTTAATGGCGGCGGCATGGCCTACGAGCTGCCCGGCCCTGGTTTGGGGATTGAAGTCTTGTCAAGCGCCCTGGATGAGCTGGCCGTCTCGCACTACGTGGAGATACCCCAAGTCTCGTATTTCAGGAATACTTTTGCAAATAGATAACCGTCATCTCACTCCCCCTTGATGGAGGAGGGCTGGGGTGGCTGAATTATTAGTTATTCTTTCAAGTTGAGAAATAATTCTCCCTCCCCCCAACCCCTTCCCTATGTATAGACCGGGGACATAGGTAACAGTTGATAAAATGCCAGACCGTTTACAGGAGAGCAATCATGCCTTGGTAACAAGCCTGCTATGTTAACCATCCTGGAAAGAATTATGTTGTCAACGGAATATATGCTATTATGCCTCCTGCAAGGGGATTCGGCTTCAATAATAAGGATCATTAGAGGGCTCTTTTGCCGACCCACCTCCTTGCCTCCGGTAAAGGCCATCGACAATTTTTTTTTGCTTTAGGGTACCACCTTTACATCCTGGGGTTCGGGAATATCGCCCCGTAAGCGGAATTTCCCGGCCTGGTGTGATGGTGAAAAAACAGGCAAGTGGTATCTTTCTGACATGAATTCCTTATCTGACGTCCATCCTACCGCCGACCCCTGTCGAGTCAGGCCACTTAACGAAACCAAAACGGAGAAGTAAGAATATGCCGGGTGTGTATGCAGCCTCAAAGAAAATTTTTCGGCTCCTGGTGAACGGCTGTGCCACCGTCAGGTCTCACCCCCCCTTGCCCGCTTCCCTGGAAGAAAAGGTGACGGTGCCCGGATTTTCAGGGGTGCGGGGCTGGGGGAACGCCCTGAGCCAGGGCCTTCGTGAGAGCCTGGCGGAGGCGCTTCGTCAGGAATTAGCGGCCCAAGCCGGTAAACCGGCCGGAAACCTCGCTCTGAAAAGTGAGGACGTGCTGGTTCTCTCCGGCGGGAGCGACAACGGGGCCTTCGGGGCCGGGCTTCTCTGCGGCTGGACCGAACACGGCGATCGGCCCACCTTCAAGCTGGTAAGCGGCTGTAGCACTGGGGCGCTCATCGGCCTCTTCGCATTCCTCGGGCCGACCTACGATGGGCAATTGAAAGAAGCCTACACCACTATCTCCGCCAAAAATATTTTTAAAGTTAAAAAAATCTTTTCGATACTGACCTCGGAATCCATCGCCGATAGCCAACCCCTGGCAGAACTTATTGCCAAGTACGTGAACGAGAAGATGCTCGGGGACATCGCCGCTGGCCACCGGAAGGGTCGGCGTCTCTTCGCGAGTACCACCCAACTGGACTGCCAGCGCCTGGTGGTCTGGGACCTGGGGGCCATCGCCGCCAGCGGCCACCCCCAGGCCGTGGCCCTCTTTAGAAAGGTCCTCTTGGCGTCGTCGGCGCTCGCGGGAGTATTCTCACCTGTTTACTTCGAGGTGCAGGCGGAAGGGCAAACCTACGGGGAGATGCACGTGGATGGAGCAACCGCGGCGGAGGCGATCACCTACGAGCACGCCGTACAGCCTTTGACTGCCATCCAGGAGGTTGAGACCCCGGCTCTGCAACGCCCCCGCCGCCTTTTCATCATCCGGAACGGCCAGCTAAGGCCCGAGTGGCAGGAAGTGAAGCCTCACCTCCTGTCCATTATGCCGCGTGCTCTCGCCACCCTCATCAAGAACCAGAGCGTCGGCGATCTTTATCGGCTGTATTACGAAGCTCAGCGGGATGGCTTTGATTACCACCTGGCCATCATCCCGGAAGATTTTCAGGTCCCGCAACGGGAAATATTCGACCCGGCATACATGAACCAACTTTTCGATCTAGGGTATGAAATGGCCCGCCGAGGCTGCCCTTGGGCCAAGAAGCCGCCGAGGCTTAATGAGTGAGGGGAAATGTGGCGGTCATGAGAAAATATCCCGCTTGCCGTGTTTCCTTGAAGTCCTGATTTGGGGTTTCCTCCTCTGCATGCGGTTATAAAGCAGATTTTCCCCATTTACTTTACTTGCCCTTTTTCCTCCATGCCATCTGGAGCTGTAAAGCATTTGCACCTTTCTCATAAATAGAGTCAGGGAATAGAGACGCCAGTTTTCTTACCGGATTACTTCCCAAGAGACGAAATACCCACAGGGGAATCTTCTGTAGTCTTGGATGCAATTTGGCAATCCTCAGTAATAGGACGAGAAATATTTCATAGTTCTTTTGATACCTTACGGCACTCCTGGTGTAAGACCTAAAGATCTCTTCATCAAATTCCTTAATCAAGCCGTCGTTTTTCGCGCGATCGTAGATTGGCGTACCTGGATATAATGATAAAAAGAACAAATTCGGTTTGAAGTGCGGGGGAAGATCAAGCAGGAAGTTATACGTCTGCATTATATCATCCCTGGTCTCGTAAGGGTTGTCAATGATAAAGTCAACGATAATTATAAGATCCCTTGTTTCTGAATATGGTGCAATCTCTTTGATGACTTTGCTTGTCTGTGCCAGAGAGATATTTCTATTGTAGACTTCAGTAATCACCCTTTGGCTTCCCGACTGGATACCCATGTTAAATGCGATTAAGCCGTGGTCTAACAAGATTTCCATTTTTTTCGTTCTATATGTTCTTGCGCTCGCGGCTACGCCAAAGGGAATTCCAATTTCCTTCTTGTACCGCGCTGCAAAGGCTTCTATTTGTTTTTGGGGTCTTGCTAAGAAATCATCATCGCCGAACGCAATGAATTTAATGAAAGGAAGTGTGGTTAGGGTATATTTGATCTCATCGATTACGCGATCCACACTATAAAACCGCATTATGTTTTTTCCAAACATTGCTACATACCTGCAATTGTTGCAGTAAGAGCATTCGTGGGGACAACCTCTGGAGGTGAGAAAGTACATGGTTGGTACATAAAAGGGATACTGTTCGGTGGCCGCCTTGATCCTGTCCATTGTCAATGGCAGCAATTCTCCATCCAAGAGAAATTGGTTATCGAGGCCGTAGTCGTAATAGGGAAGGCTATCTAGATCAGAAAAAGGGGGTAATACTTCGTTTGTGACATAAGATCCGTTCACTTTAAATGCCATATTGGGGATATCTAAGTAATCTGTTCCAGCATCTAATCTGTTCACCAACTGAACTGCAGCCTCATCGCCTTCTGAGAAACAGACTGCATCAGCATACTTAAGGCTCAATTCTGGTGTGGCAATGCAGTGCGGGCCTCCCCATACAACCTTTAAGCCTGGAAATGTTTGATGAATAAGATCGGTAATCCGAACTGCCCTCCCAAAGTAATTACTGTACACCGCGATCATCACGAGGCCTGTATTTCTAAAGATCTCATTCAACCTCTCCAATTCAGTCAGTTCATATTCAGGCTCACGTCTGGCGAGGTATACGTTCGTCACCTTGTGTCCGGCTCTTTTTAGGAGTGATGATATGAGTCGAGAGCCATCACATGCGAGCCTGCCACTCACACTAATCAGAGTGATTTCCATATCGATTTTTCCTTCCGTCCTCTGGTCTTATGAAGATTTATTTTAGGAATTATTAAAATCAGAGAAATTATTGAATGTCACTAAATTTTTCCGAGGAGACCGAAGGTGGGTGGCAAGCTTGACCTCTCTTTTTCTTCTCAATTTTGCCGGAACCTTTCCTAAAACTGAAACGACCAGCTCAGCCCCAGAGAGTGGACATCACTGTTATAGCGCCCGTTGGCTTGTAAGAGGGCCGGAACCCCGTTGGTCACAATGGTGTTGTTTTTGGTGCGACTCTCGGACAGGATGTAATTGTAGGCGATGCCTATGGTAAATCTCATGATCTTGAGATCCTGCCCCACCGTAAAGATGTGACGGTTAGCGTCGGGCACCTGGGGGTCAAAGCTCGTATCCGGCACCGGGGTGAGGTCATAGATATATCCGGCCCGGAGCTTCATCCATTCATTCACTTCATAATTGGCCCCGAAGCGGAAGGCCCAGGCATCATGCCAGTTCTTGGGGGTGGTGAGGGTGGTGGTCGGGATCCCGGTTGCCAACATCGGGGGGTTTAAATTGACTTTCGACTTGGCATACGAGGACCACCCCGTCCAGGTGGTATCAAATTCAAAAGTGAACGGTTTGAACCGGCTGTAGGAAATCCCCATCGTCAACGACGGGGGATAGACAATGGCGCCCTCGGCCGAGGTGGCGACCCCCCCTGGTAACGGCACCGGCAGGCTGCTGGTAAAGCCGCCGTGGTGATTCACCTTGATTTGACTGCGGTAGGCAACCCCCAGTTTCACCCCCGTCAATGGTTCGTAATGCAGCCCTAAGTTGTAGCCCGCCCCGCTACCCTCGCCGGTAAACTCGGTTTCGCCATCGGGAAACGCCCTGCCCCGGACCACCACCGGCGTCTTGCGCTTGAGGCGCACTTTGGACCACAGGACATCGAACCCGGCCGCCAGAGAGAGGTTGTCCAGAACTTTAACGGAGATCACCGGGTTGAGATTATACGTATGCAGGCTGGAGAAGGTGGTGATATATCTGCCCGCCCAGGTCGGCGGCCAGACCGTTCCCATCCCGAAGGGCGAAAAAAAGCCGAGGCCCAGGGCTACCCGATCATGCACCGGAATGGCGATATAGGCCGTCAGGCTTCGGTATAATCGATGATTGGTTTGAGAGTCCTGGCCGCCGCCGCTATACTCGCGATCAGGATAATTGAAGAAGCTTCCCTGATAAACTTGGGCCCTTTTGATCTGATTGAGCCCGGCCGGATTATAAAAAATGGCTGAGGCGTCATTGGCCTCGGCCACGAAGGCGTTGCCCTGGCCCATGGCCGCAGTTCCCTGCTGCATCAGGGCAAAACCGGCCGCCCCGGCCGAAGAGGTGCACCAAAAGAACAGCGACACCGCGACCATTGTTGCCAGGCCAAAACTATTCCCATGCCGGACTGATTTACCGACACTATTAAAAATCAACATTCCCAAGAAGCTCAGCATATTTGCCTCGCGAAATTAATTTGATCGATTTAAATAGCATTTCCCCAAAAAATCAACTCTTTTTTTATTACCTTTCCCGTTATTATCGATTATTCTTAATATTATCTGGTTGACGGAGAAACGTTCGCAACGTTGGGTTCCACTCTAGATAATGAAAAAAAACGTTGCAGTAATCGTTTCTTTGTAAAGATTCGCTCATCAATCTTAACTATGCAGCATAACAGTTCCCCCCTGGGGAAAGTGGCGCCGGGCTTGGGCCTAATCATTACTCCTTGGCGCGGCCAATTGTCTTTCGTCGTCTGGTTACGATGCCCCCGCCCGCCTCTGGTTGATTTTCTCCTCAGTTCGGTTTATTCTTATAAAAATTTAATCGCTGATTACTCAATCAAGAATTCATGTCCCCTCTCAAAGTCTCCCAGGGCTATCACTGGAACCGGAAGATTTCCTGGAAATATTATTTCAAAGCAAAACCAGATAGCATTTTGCAAAAAAAATTACCCGGCGGTCTTCCATGAACGCCTTGCGAGAGGTTTTCTGAGAAACTCCCGCCGCCTTTGGGGGCAGGGGTTCCATGGGCCATGCCCCTATGACCTGAAAGTCGCCAGGGCTAATTCCCCAGATCGCCATCGATTGCCTGTCGGGTGAGGCGAAAGTAATACTGACCATGATTGATATTCATGCCCATATCCTCCCTGGTGTGGACGACGGAGCCAAAAACTGGGAGCAATCCCTGGAAATGGCGCGGATGGCGGTGGAGGATGGCATCACGGTAATGGTAGCCACCCCGCACCTCTTCAAAGGGAGAACTATCGATCTAACTCGTTTAAATACCAAAGAA
>QYQD01000170.1 GCA_007280345.1 Deltaproteobacteria bacterium
AATTATCGCGATTGCAACCGGCGTGCTTTGTCTTCTCTTTCCTCTGTCCGCCTTTGCCGCCGGGTTTGCCATTCTCCAACAGGGCACAGCGCCTATGGCGCAGGGAAATGCCTTTGTCGCCCAGGCGGATGACCCTTCGGCTATCTTTTTCAATCCGGCCGGGATAAACCAGCTCAGGGGTACGCAGATCTATATCGGCGCCACGGCCATTGCCCCGCGGGCCGAGTATAAAGACAGTCTGGGCACAAAAAGCCGGACGGAATCGCACGTATATCTTCCTCTCCAATTCTATTTGACACACGAGTTGATGCCAAATCTGGCCTTAGGTCTAGGCGCCTTTTCTCCTTTTGGACTGGGGACGAAGTGGGATGATGGTTGGGCCGGCCGGTATGTGGCCACAAGTTCTGATTTACAGACTTTCAATATCAATCCAGTCCTGTCCTGGAAGGCATCGAAAAAATTATCCGTGGCCGGCGGCGTCAATGTCATGCGGGCAGAAGCCGATCTTAGAAAAAAGCTAAACCTGGGGACTGTAGACGGTAACCAGTTATTCAAAGGAGCCGACTATGGCTACGGGTACAATCTGGGTCTCCTTTACCAGTTGACTCCCACCACAAATATTGGTCTTTCCTATCGGAGTAAGGTCAGGGTCAAGATTGATGGTGATGCAGAATTTAGCGTGCCACCGGCTGTAGCTCACCTCTTCCCAAACGGCGGGGCCCACAGCCGGTTTGTCTTCCCGCCTTCCCTGTTCGCCGGCATAGCGTACAAGGGGCTGTCCCCCTGGGTTTTTGAATGCGACCTTACCTGTACCGGCTGGTCCACCTTTGAAGAATTGAGGATTGACCTGGATAGACCGGTGAAGCCTGATGGTGTTAACCCTGTCGCAGTATCGGTTCAGCCAAGGAATTGGAACGATGTGTTTGCCTATCGCTTCGGGGTTAATTATCGATGGGATGAGGCCATCACCATCCGGGCTGGCTATATCTTCGATGAGTCCCCGGTCCCGGATGAGACCATGGATCCATCCATCCCGGATGCTGACCGGCATATCTTTTGCCTGGGCGGGGATTACCGGGTCAAGGATTTTACTATTGGCATAGCCTACAATTACATCCTGGGTGAAAAGCGTGACAAAAACAACGATATTGGCTCAAATCCTCTTGTACCCGGTGCCAACCCCACTAACGGAGAATACCAGCAGACCTCACATCCTCTGGCGGTCAGTATCTCCTACAGCTTTTGAAAGCTTATCTGTTGCGCAGCGTATCGTTTCAACACGTCTTCCCGCACCGTAATCCCCAAACCCGGCCCCTTGAGAGAAGGTGCTATCCCCCCCTTGCCGAAGAGGAGATCTTCCTGAATGATATCTTCTTTCAAGAGCAGGGAAGAAAAAGAACCCTCGATATAGACCAGCTCATCGAAACACTGGGCAAAATGCCGGCCCGCTGCCGAAAGGATGCCCGTCTCACCGACATGACATCCCAGCAGGGCTTTTATGCCCGCCTCCTTACCCGTTTGCAGAATTTTAGCGGCGTTTAAAAAACCACCGCATTTTGACAGGCGAATGTCAAAGAGCCCGCAGGCTCTCATCTCTGCCAGACGTCCGGCATCGGCGACGCTACACAGCGATTCATCCGCAATAATCGGAACATCTACGCTCTCTGTAACTTTCTTAAGACCCCTAAAGTCTTCCTTGGCTACCGGCTGTTCTACGGCCGAAATTCCGTATCTTTTCATCTCCTCGATTTTCCGGATGGCCTCTTCGGCGCCCCAGGCGCAGTTGGCATCCACCCGGATATCAACATCGCTTTCCAGGATATTTCGGGCCAATGCCAGACGGGCCAGGTCTGACTCGTTGCCCACCTTTAATTTGAGAAATTTCATCTCCTTCTGCTTGACCATGTGCAGAAAAGCTTCAAACTTGTCCAAAGGTAATAGAGAAACTACGGCGCTGTAAGTAAGATGCCTCTGTTTACATTCCAGGCCGATTATTTCGGAGATAGACTGCCGCCATGACTTGCCGGCCGCATCCAGCAAAGCAATCTCCAGGGCGCAAACGGCGGAGGGATTTCTAAGGGCATCATCCTGTACGGACAACGCGCCGAGAAACTGGCGCACGCTGAGCCAATCCGGGAAAACATGTCCGGCAAGCATGGGTACAAGACTTTTTTCGAAAAATGTAATATTCCCGCTTATGCTTTCTCCGGTTACATAGCCTCTGGGAGTCCCCTCCCCATAACCGGAGAGGCCCGATTCCGTCTTCACCCGCACGACGAAAGATTCCGAACACTCCCTGACCGCCAGGCTATGCCTGACTGGAAACAAAAACGGGATACGGAGATGAAAGATGTCCAGCGCTTGCAACCTCATCACTCTGCTCCATGACTCCATGCATTCTCAAGAACAGACCAGCCTGTTTCCATTGATACCACTGTTCGGGATAGGTGTAAACATAATTTTCCAGGATGGACAGGGCCCTTTCGGCTATAGAAAAGCCCCGTTTCTGCCTGGGCGTTCCTGCCTGTGCATTGCACGCAGACAGGCCGGCCTGTGCCGCCCCGGCAGACAGGTCCGCATGCAGACAGGCCGTCTCCTTGTCTTCAGTAACGTCGTGAAATTCCAGAACATAGGTGCCATTCCAGCCGCGCTTTAAGAGTGCGAAGATGACCGGGGACTGATATTTCCTCTGTAGTGCATCCAAGGTTCTGTCCACTGGAGAGGTAACCCCAAAAAGTACCGTAGTCTTATCCTTGTAAGTCCTCCACTTATCAAACTCATCACATTCGGTAATGAGGACCTTATTATCCCTGAGGGCGCTGAGAGCGGCGAACGATATATTTCCTGTGCCGGCGTCTAACAGTCGAACACCGTATTGCCTGGCTCGTTCCAATAAGACGCTTTTAAGCCTTTGGGTCTTAAAGCGAACTATCATTGCCAGGGGATACTTGTGCAAGGCCAGAATTGCAGGCATGAACTCCACTGCTCCAAAATGCCCGGTCACCAGGATAACGCCCCGGCCTTTTTTAAGGGCCGCATCGAGCAACTCCTGATTCCTCAGCCGTATATTTTGAAAGACTGAGGAACACAGTTTATGGTAAGCATAAGCCATCAACAGTTTTTCGTGGTAATGAGTGAAAATCCCTTTAATCGCCAATACGGTAACCCTTTTTATTTCTTCAGGGCGATATTTGCCTCTTAATACGGCGCCTATGGTTTCTTCGATCACCTTTCGTTCTTCCCTGTTGAGCGCATAATATATGCACCCCAAAAGACATAAATACATCCTCGATAAGGCCAGGGGAAGAAGTCTGACTATGTATGTATTAATTCGCCACTGCAAAAACCTGCTCAGTCCGATCTTGCCAAACATGCGTTTGCCTCTTTCTTTCATGGTGATTACCTCCCTTGTAATATATGGACTTATTGGAGAAAATGGGATTTAGTTTAGGTGTTGGCAATGCCCAAAGGTATGACAGTGTGTTTTTTAACGGGAGACGATTATTGGCAGCAGAGTTGGTCATCGGCCGCGACCGCACTAAAGGTACATCTGGTTGACCTTCGTTAAGTGTAGAGAGGCCTCGCATGAAACCACACGAGAAAAGAAGTTAATCGCTTAGCCGGAAGAAGCGCTCAATCGCTGGATATGCTTATCACATAAAAAAACGAAAAAAAAGAGTTTTTACGATAGGGGCAGGGCTACATCAAAGTCGGGGTCAGCGGGTAGATGTTATGGCGGGAAAAAACCAAATTAGAGGAGATGTTAAACTAGTTATGCAAGTCGGCCCCTGAGTCAATACCTTTGCGGACTGCCCGGGTAAGTTCCTCAAGGTTATACGGCTTCTGAATAAAGCTACATACCCCACCACCTTGTAGCTCTTGCATGGCCTCATGGTCAAGGCCATATCCACTGCAAAAGATTACTTTCACGGCCGGGTTGATTTCCTTAAGCCTTTTGTAAGCATCCCGGCCTGATAGGTTTGGCATCATCATATCTAAAATGACCAGATCGATTGCATCCTTCGTGGATTGATATATGTCGATAGCCTCCAGGCCGTCCCGGGCCAGTAAGACCTTATAGCCGCGAAGCGTTAATACCTTTCTCATCAAATCCCTGACATTCTGTTCATCATCTGCCAGCAGTATTGTCTCGCCGCCTCCAGTTCCTACCGCATGTCCTGTTGCCACCTGTTCAACAACTTCGGTGTCGGTCTCCGGGAAAAGCAATTCAAAGACGCTTCCTTTCCCAATCTTGCTATCCACATGTATATGGCCTTTGAGACCCTTGACGATTCCGTGGACTACTGCCAACCCCAAACCTGTACCCTTTCCTACCGGCTTAGTTGTAAAAAACGGATCGAAAATTTTACCCAGGTCTTTCTCGTGAATGCCCGCTCCGGTGTCAGAGATACTGATTTTCACGTGTTTGCCGTGTGCAGCCAAGCTACAGTGGGCATCATAACTATTACTTATAGTGCAATTCTCCGTTTTAATGCCCAGTATCCCGCCACCCGGCATTACGTCACGGGCATTTAGGCAGATGTTGAGTATGGCCTGCTGTAATTGAGTGGCATCTCCCGGAACGATGGCCGGACTAGCATTCAGCCGCAGTTGAATCTCAATCCTTTTATCAATAACATTTTCTAATAACCGTACCGTTTCCAGAACAATTTCGTTAACGTCAATCGGTGTCAGCTTGTGGATTTGGCCTCCTCTACTGAAAGTGAGCATTTTTTGGACCAGATCTGCAGCCCTTAAGCTCGACTTCTCTATAACATCGAGATGTTTTTGGGCATTCCTATCTTGAACTTGCCCTTTGAGAAGGGCCGTATATCCCAGGATGCTGGTCAGGATATTATTAAAGTCGTGGGCAATGCCGCCAGCCATAGTCCCGACACTTTCCATTTTTTGAGCGTGATACAACTGCCGTTCCAATCTCTTTATGTGGCTGATATCAGTTACTATGGCAAAACTGCCCTTGCATACTCCTTCCTCCACTAAAGGCACACTGCTAATCATAGTTGAGATCTGCTCGCCGTCTTTACCCTTCAACTCCATCATTCCCTGGGCAATGAAACCGGCCTTGTTTTGGTCAAGCAGCTCATTGAGAATTTTTTTATTCTCCCCGTCCACGTAGCGGTGAATACCCTGGCCTATGAGATGTTCATTGGCAAAAATTTCTGACATCCGCCGATTGGCTAAAATCAAGTTGTCTTTATCGTCCAGTATCCAGATGCCATCATGTGCATTTTCTATCAACTGTCGATATCTTTTTTCGGATTCGGCCAGTTTTCTGTAAAGATTGCTATTGTTCAGGGCCATGGCAATCTGATTGGCAAAACTTGTCAAAAACTCCTTGTCAGGAAACGCCTCGTTCAGACCATTTTGGATTTGATCGCCCACTAACATGCCAAGTATTTTACCCTGGGCGGCCAGAGGAACCAGGATGAACGCCTTGGGTTTAAATTTTCTGATGAGCGGGTTATCTTTGTTCAGCGCTGATCCGGCCACGTCTTCCACGAAAACAGGCGTGTTCTGGGCAGCAGTTCGGGCAATAATGTTATCTATTTCGGATAAGGATACTCTGTAATCCTTGATCTCTGAAAAATCTTCCGGCAAGACGCCGACAGCGTGTACCAGAGAAAGGGTCTGTTTCTCTTCGTCCATGACAAAGATGGCCGCCCTGTCCAGTCGGGCCACCTTGACCATAAGCTTTAAGATCAAATCAAACAGACGTTCCGTGTCCAGGGTAGAAAGGATCGCTGTACTAACTTCCTGAAGGCTTAAGAGCTGGTCGATCTTACTCTTAAGTTGAATATTTAGACTGTGTACCTCATCATATTTCTTCTTTATTAATTCCTTGTCGTTTTCCAGCTCTCTGATGCTGTTTTCCAGGATCTGCCGTGCAGAGATGATGGTTTCGTAAAAAGTCGTTTTTAGCTTAAGTATTTGAAATAATATTATTTTATTGCATTTTTGTCTTGACTTTCATGTTGTCCCGTGATAGAAAACATATGCAACATCAACATGTTACGGTGAAGAACATGATTTA
>QYQD01000126.1 GCA_007280345.1 Deltaproteobacteria bacterium
GACTCTGCGTGCTCAGCGGTGAAAAGGCTTTTTTACGAGACCATCAGCTTTCACCCTGTCCAGATATACCGCTTCTGGCCACGGACCACTGACTGCTGACTCTTGACTACCTCATTCCAGTTCGGCCCAATTATGCCCGGAGTGGATATTGACCACCAGCGGTACGGATAAGGTCACGGCCTTTTCCATCTTTTCCTTGACAAGAGGGATTAGCCCGGCCGCCTCTTTCTCCGGGGCCTCCAGGATCAATTCGTCATGGACCTGCATGATCATACGCGCTCCATAACCACCTACGCTTAAGGCGTCGTGCACCTGGATCATAGCCACCTTAATTATATCTGCCGCTGTGCCCTGAATCGGGGTATTAACGGCCGTACGCTCCGCAAACTGTCTGGCGGCGTTATTCCGGCTATTGATGTCCGGGATTTGCCGGAAACGGCCCAGCAAAGTCCGAACATAACCTTTCTCCCGTGCGGAGGCGATAGCCCCCTTTATAAAATTCTCCACACCCCGATACCTGGCGAAATAAGCATCGATAAAAGACCGGGCCTCCTTTTGTCCGATCCTAAGTTCCTGCGCGAGGCCAAACGGGCTCATGCCGTAAGCCACGCCGAAATTGATCGTCTTGGCCACGCGGCGCATCCCGGCCGTGACCATCTGCGGAAAGACGTGGAAAAGTTCAGCCGCAGTCATGGTGTGCACGTCTTCCCCTTTTTCAAACGCCCTTATAAGCCCCTCATCCTGGGCAAAATGGGCCAGGACGCGCAGTTCTATCTGCGAATAATCAAAAGATAGCAATACCCAGCCGGGGTCGGTAATAAAGGCCCGGCGTATCTGCCGTCCTTCCTCAGAACGGATGGGTATATTCTGGAGATTGGGTTCACTGCTGCTCAGGCGACCTGTGGCCGTAACCGCCTGGTTATAATAGGTATGAAGCCTCCCGGTGGCTGGATTAATCAGTTTAGGCAGTGCATCCACGTATGTAGACTTCAACTTTGCCAGGTTACGATAGGCTAAAATTTGCCCGGGCAAGGGATGATAAAGGGCGAGATCCTCCAGTATGCCGGCTTTCGTCGAATAAGAGCCGGTTTTTCTCGTCTTCTTTAGACGGGGCAGGTTTAATCTCTCAAAAAGTATCTCTCCGAGCTGCTTTGGGGAATTTATGTTGAATTCACAACCCGCCGCCGCAAAAATTTTGCTTTTAATCTCAGATAGTTGTGCATCAAGCTCCTGAGACATCCGGGCCAGAAAGGCGAGATCGATCTTGACGCCGGTCATCTCCATCCCCGCCAGGACTTCAAGAAGAGGCATTTCTACCTCGCAAAAAAGTTTATAAAGTTCCCTCTCTTCCATATCCAGCAATAAGCGGCTGGATAGTCTGGCTATAATCCCGACGGCCGCACAGGCAGAAGACATGGCCTGGCCGCCCAAATCACCCGGATGGACGCCTAAATAATGTTCCGCCAGCATTTTTAAACTATCCACCTTCTGGGAGCGGCCCAGGGGATCCAGAAGATAGGCGGCGATCATCACATCTATGTAAGGACCTGAGACAGGGACGCCGTTTCTTTGTAAAAGGATAAGATCATATTTCAGATTGTAACCGGCCTTAACCCGCTTGCTATCTTGCAAGAAGGCAGCCAGCCCCTCGATAGCCGATGATTTGAAATTTACATCCGGTAAGGGGATATAAAATACCTCCGGAGGCTCTATACACAGGGCTACTCCAGAAATATCGGCCAGCATCGGATCCGGCGATGTACCTACAGCCTTCAGACTAAAACTTTCAGCGCCTTCTAGCCTCGAAAGCATCCCGGCTAAGGCATCTTCCGTGTCGACCGACTGGACTTTGGCCTCCGGTTGCTGTCCGTCGGCGTTAACCTCGGCGTCTGTCCGCCCCGGCGGATCTGCCTGTGGCACGACCGGCTCCAGTTCCTTCAGGAACTTTGTGAATTCCAATCCGGAAAACAGCTCTCTCAAGGCAGCCGGATCCGGGGGGCCGACCCTTAGCATGGAAAGATCAATCTCTAATGGGACATCAACATGCAGCGTTACGAGTTCTTTGGAAAGGAGGGCCTGTTCTTTATAGGCAGTCAACTTTTCCCGTAATTTGGGCTTATCAATACTCTCCAGAGAGGTAAAGAGGTTTTCTACGGACCGGTATCTTTGTATGAGGCTTAACGCCGTCTTGGGGCCGATGCCGGGGACACCGGGGACATTGTCAATAGCGTCACCGGCCAAGGCGAAGACGTCGGCCATCTGCCCGGGCTCCAGGCCATATTCTTTGCGCAGGTTATCGAGGTCTATCCGGCGATCCTTCATGGGGTCCCAGATGGTTACGTATAGAGAAACAAGCTGCAAGAGGTCCTTATCGCCGGAGGCGATGACGATCCTGTGCTCGTCAGAGGCCAGGCGTTTGACTATGGTCGCTATGAGATCATCGGCCTCGTAACCTTCCAGTTCAAAAGCCGGCAGATTTTCTGCCCGAATGATGTCCTTTATATAAGGTATCTGGACAGATAGATCATCCGGCATGGCCGGGCGGTTGGCCTTATACGTCTCCAGCAGAGCATGCCGAAACTTAGGCCCCCGGGCGTCAAAGACCATAGCCAGATACTCGGGCCTCTTCTCCCGCAGCACCTTGCGCAGCATGTTGGTTACGCCGAAAATGGCGTTTGTGGGCAGGCCGTGAGATGTAGAAAGGTGCGAGATGGCGTGATAGGCCCGGTAGATGTAGGAATGGGCATCAATAAGATACAATAAGGTGGGGTGTTCGGCCATGCCGATTTATAACGCTAAAGACGGCAAGCTGTCAATTCGAAGATGCGCCATGGGCGTGTATGCTGCTCCTACCTCTCAATGGTTACCGCAGGTGTTGCCATGTCCATGGCCTGCACAAGTATGCTGGTCAGTAAATTCAGGCAGCCTGTTGGCCTGCATGGCAGCCAGGGCATCTTTTACCTGGCCGCCTTCACGATACAAAAAGACGCGAATACCATCCTGTTTAAATCCCAGGAGTGGTCGCATACCCATACCGCCGGAGATAATTCCCTGTACACCATTTCTGGCCAGAAGCATAACCGGAGCCAGACAGGCGCCAGGCTCATGCCCATGATTGGGTATCACTTCCACACCGTGGATCTTTGTCTCATCTATTGTCGCTACCGTATAGACATCACAGTGCCCGAAATGTCCGGAGAGCCCGGCCTCAAGCCCTCCGGGAAAATTGGAGGGGACAGCGATCTTTATCATATCTAAGTTAAACCTCCTGCGCAAAATTTTAACCAAGGGTCACAAATCAGATTTCTTCCGCTTCGACCTCTTCTATTTCTTCTTCCTCATGCGCCTTCTCTTCAGGCTCCAGCTCTTCTTCATAACCTGCGTAAGTGTAAATGGCAAGTATATCTTCAAAGCGCGCTGCCTTCTGCGGATCCCTGGCGCTTATAAAAGGTACGAGCATTTTTCTTACCTTGGCCGGTTCTATACTAACCGTTGGGTCTGCCTGACATACGGGACAACTTTTGATATGACGAATCGCAAACTCTACCATTCTGGCCGGCGCCAGGGCATCCTCGACTATTTGGTCACCCCAATCCCTGGCCAGCTTTTTTAGGCGGTCACACTGCATAGGCCCTTTTCCCCTATGTGTCTGTTTAACGTGCAATTATCTGTCCTTGTTGCAGGGGTGGTTTTTGATGTACTCCAAAACGTTTTTTTGTTATAAGATTTTTACGGCCAATGCAAGAAAAAAGTTTAGCATTTTTATTTTTGCCTGACCCGGTAAACCTTTTTAATAATTTAACGTCGAATTTAAAAAAAACAAGCCGCTGATTTTAGACAGACTATAATCCAACAAGGAGAGCCATTATGACAGTTAGAAAAAAAAGTTTTATGCTTAGTTCAGGTCTCATCATTATGTCCCTTCTTTTATTTTATCCGGCCAAAGGCCGCGCTGAAGTAGATGTCAGCGTCAACATAGGCCTGCCTCTCCCGTCGGTTGTCATTTCAGCGCCGCCCGCCGTGATCATGATTCCGGGAACCCCGGTCTATTTCACCCCGGATATTGAAGTGGATATTTTCTTTCATCGCGGCTACTGGTACAGACCATACCGGCAGCGCTGGTATCGGGCCAGGGATTATAACGGGCCTTGGGGCTACATTGCGCCCCGTGCCGTGCCTGCTGCAATTGTAAACGTGCCGCCTGACTACAGGCATATACCCCCGGGCCATGAAAGGGTTCCTTACGGACAATTTAAAAAGCACTGGAAGGAATGGGAAAAGGCCCCCAAAAAGGCACATAAATCACATAAACATCGGCGACACGGCGATTAACGATCAGGAGACAGAAGTCAGAAGCCAGGAGTCAGAAGAAGTTCAGAAGAAGTAATGAGTGATGGGTAAAAGCTAATGACTGATGGCTAAAAGCTGAAAGCTCTGTGGTTATTTTTTTTGATAATACAATAAAAATTAACAGAGGAGGCAAGTCTATGAAAAGGGTATGTTTTATTGTAGTAACCTTGATGTTGGCGCTTTTATGGTCATTTACAGCAAGGGCTGTAGATGAGGAGACGCAACTAACAACCGAGGCCGGCCAAATAAACCAGTTGACAACAGAGCCAAGCGAAAGTACAGAAGTCAATGTAAGGATAACCGCGGTTTTCGAAAGTTGGGGGGCAAGGGAACCCTCACAATCAGTCACAGCCGCTCGGAATTTAAAAATGGGCTACGGAGAGACCATGATAGCCGGGGCCCTGGCTGCCGAATTATATGAAAAAGACCCGGCAACCTATCCCACTTATGACGCCGCATATCAGAAGGTATTAGACCTCAGGAGCAAAGGTAACCGAACCACCGGCTGGGGAGTAGTCGCCAGGGATCTAGGGGTAAAACTTGGCCCGGTGGTAAGGGAAATGAAAAGCGCCCGTACCTTCGTCGGCGGCCAGACGGACCGTTTTTCAGGCAACTATGCTAAGAAGGGGAAGCAGCAGATACGTGAGCGGGTTCGAGAAAGGACCCAAACCAGGGAACAGTTAAAGGAAAAGGGCTGTGATAAGGAGCAGAAAGGGAATCAAATACGTAACCGGATTGAAAACGGGGCAGGAACCGGTTCGCCCTCCGGCTCACGCGGTGGAGGCGGCCGGGGACGGTAATTGATGAAGTGAAGCTTCTGATAATACGAATTCAGATTAATGGAGAAGGGTATGATGCGTAACCTTAGATTGTGGCTGGTGGGGCTGGTGATAGCGATTCTTTTATGTGGGACCGGGATAACCTACGGGCAGACTTCAACTACCGGTGAACTAGACGCTGAGATCGGCTTTAACTTTTATACCGGCGATTATGGAACAAACACAGACACAGATACATATACCGTACCCTTTACTCTGGGTTATTCACCCGGTGAACTATGGAGTTTTTACCTTAGTATCCCGTATATACACCAGAGCGCCAGTACCGCCGTCACCGTGGCCGGGAAACCTGTCCGCGTGAAGAAAAACCTGACCGGTGGTAAAAGCAAAATTACGGAACAGTATATCGACACCGCCTCTCACAGCGGACTCGGAGACATCTGCCTCGGCGGAAACTACACGGTGCTTAGAGAGACGTCTGATGGACCGGCCGTCTACGCCCTGGCAAGCATCAAGTTCCCTACAGCCGATGAAGAAAAGGGCCTGGGCACAGGTGAATATGATCATTGTTTAGGCGTTGGCCTGGACAAAAGAATCAATAAATGGACACTCTTTGGAAATGCAAAGTATAATATCCTCGGATCACCCGGCGGGATAGACCTGGATAATTTCTTCTCTATGACGGCTGGCGTGAGCCATCAGTGCGCTACCGCCCTTAAGGGGTCGGTCTCTATCTATGCCGCAGAAAGCGCTTCGGCCGAATCTGATAGCCCGTTAGAAATCAGTTTAAGCGGAGGGTATATTATAGATAAAGATAACAAGGCCTCAGTTTATGTAACAAAAGGTCTGTCTGACGGCAGCCCGGATTATGGCCTGGGCGCGGCCCTGACGCATTATTTTTAATTTTCCAGGCCCCTCGGATCGGATAAAAAATAAACTTCCTTGATTAAAGGGCGCCTTTCCGGTGCCCTTTTCGTTTCTAAAGCCCCCTTCGCTGCGTTTCGCAAGGCAAATCTATTAAATTGACAACTCCCCTCCCTGCGTATTATAAGTTTACACATGCGAAAACGCATATATCCCATCTTTCTATCCGCCTGCTTTTTGCTTGTCGTTTTACTTCTGAAAACAATCTGGGCGGCGCCACCCGTTACTTATACTCCGCTTAACTATCAAGAAATTGGGCCTGGCCTTTGGTTTGCGAAAGTAGAGATCTATAAAGAAAGACAAAAGGTGGAAACGCTTATTTTTGTTAAATTAGATCCAAAAAAGAACAGATTTCGGGTCCTGCATGATAAAAATGTCAAAACTATAGAAAAGTGGCAGGAGGTCACGGGCGCCAGTGTTATCTTTAATGGAAGTTACTTCCGCGAGAACTTTGAACCTTGCGGCTTAATTATAAGCGACGGGCAGATTAAAGGCCATGTCCGGAATCGCTACATGAAGGGTATGTTTGTGGCAGAACCCCAAAAAAATAATTCGCCTCAAGCCGCAATCATTGACCTGACGAAAATGAGCCTGGTATCTAGCAACTTGCCCTGGAATCAGGGATTGCAATCTTTTCCTATGCTCATAGACAAAAATGGCGCTGTTCGGGTAAATCAGAGCGATCTCAAGGCCAGCCGCACGGTTATTTGCACAACTAAAGATGGCTGCGTAATTGTAGTACATACCGAAGAGACGTACTTTACGCTGTACGATCTGGCCAACTTCTTAAAAAAATTGCCATTGGACGTTGAACATGCCTTAAACTTAGACGGCGGTATGGCGGCCGAGCTTTGTATCAGAACCGGGGGTCTGAATTACACGCACTACGGATACCAGATGTCGAATTATACCGGGGAGTTTAGTCTAAAAGGTCTCCAGGCCAAGATACCTCTGGTAGTCGGGGTCTTCCCGCGCTAATAAAAAAATAGTCGGCAGTCATCAGTCGCCAGTCGATAGTCACCATTAGGGGACAGAAGTCTGAAATCTGAAAGCTCAAAAATGATGAGCAATGAAGTATTGAAAGCCATCTACGAAAGGCGTAGCGTACGGGATTTCAGCCCCATGCCGGTTGACGAACAGCAGGTGATGGAAATAATCCGCGCCGGCAGTTGGGCCCCGTCCGGATTGAATAATCAGCCCTGGCGCTTCGTCGTGGTCAAAGATGCAAAAGCAAAGGAAGAAATAGCCGGGAAAACCCGGTATGGACACATAATAGAAGCTGCTCCGGTAATTGTCTCTGTCTTTCTGGACCGTAAGGCCATGTACCACGAAGTGAAGGACATCCAGGCTATCGGGGCCTGTTTACAAAATATGTTACTGGCCGCTCATGCCCAGGGTCTGGGAGCAGTCTGGCTGGGAGAAATATTAAAGAATAAAGAAAAGGTGAGCGAAATCGTTTCGCTGCCCTCGCACCTGGAATTGATGGCGGTTGTAGCCATCGGCCACCCCGCACAGCGCAATCAGACGTCGGAGCGTAAGGGGCTGGACGAGTTGATCTTAAAGATAATTTGAAAAGGGGAGGAGCTATGGTCAGCCAAAAGAACCTGTTTAGATTATCATTGTTGCTGCTTATTATTATTTTCATGGCCATGCCGGGTTGTGCGGGCACACTAAGCCCGACAGCGCCGGCGGCCACCGAAGAAAAACACCTCTACGGCCCTCTAAAATCAGGCGAGACCGGGAATTCACCCACATATTACGACTTCGACGACGTTCTCATACCACCGGAACTAAAGCTTGATACCCAGAAGTCGATGGTTGTTAGCACTTCTACCTTTAGCGGTGGAGTGCTGGTACTCAACGGTTATGTTGATCAGGCCTCACTTATTGACTTCTTCCTTAAAAACATGGCCAAAGATAACTGGCAGCTAAAGGGAAGCATCAAATACCGCCACACCGTACTTACCTTTGAGAAGCCGAACAAAGGCTGCGTAATAACCATTGGTGAAAATGCATTTAATACGCCTGTAGAGATATGGATCGGCATCCTGCATGAACCGGGTTCGGGACAGCTTCCCTTGAGGCAACCGAGGCTTTAACTGATGCGCTTCTCTACACTTTCCTCTAAAAAGATTTTGCTCGGGGTAACGGGCAGTATAGCCGCCTATAAGTCGGTAGAACTGGTGCGTGAACTATCCCGGCAGGGTGCGGCAGTAACTGTGGTAATGACTGAAAGCGCCGGTAAGTTCGTTGGTCTCACCACATTCAATGCCATCTCCGGCCATCCCGTTTGCACGGATCTCTTTAATAATCCGGCAGAGCCGGCCCTGCACATCAATCTCCCCCGTCAGGCCGATGCCGTTGTAATCGCCCCGGCTACGGCTAATTTCATCGGCAAGATGGCCCATGGCATAGCCGACGATCTTCTTTCCACTATAGTCCTGGCAGCCCAAAAACCTATCCTCGTCTGTCCGGCCATGAACAGCGCCATGTACGAACATCCGGCCATGAAAGGCAACTTGGAGCAGCTCCGTAGATACGGATACCAGGTTGTTGAACCGGAAACCGGCCCCCTCGCCTGCGGAGATGAAGGGCCGGGCCGTCTGGCCGAGCCGTCCACTATATGCGAGGCTGTAAAAATAGTCCTGGAGAAAAAAGACCTCCAGGGCCGGAAGATTGTGGTAACCGCCGGGCCGACGGAAGAGCCCATAGATCCGGTTCGCTTTATCTCAAACCGTTCATCCGGCAAGATGGGATATAGCCTGGCCCGTGTGGCCAGACGGCGGGGAGCGGAGGTTGTGCTTATCAGCGGTCCTACCTGCCTTTCTAAACCCTGGGACATTGAATTCGTGCCGGTGCGCACTGCGGCCGAGATGTACAAGGCGGTCATGTCCTATTTTGATTGGGCCACTATTGTGATCAAAGCAGCAGCAGTGGCTGATTATGGACTTTCGACCGTTCTCCCCCAAAAATTAAAAAAGGGGACACCGGATCTATCTCTCAATCTCACGCGCACCCCTGATATACTCAAAGAATTGGGTAAGCGCAAAAAACGGCAATTTTTAGTAGGGTTTGCGGCAGAAAGCAAAAATTTAATAGCCGGGGCGCGCCGAAAATTACAGGAGAAGAATCTGGACCTGATCGTGGCCAACGATATTACCGTTCCTGGAGCCGGTTTTGGATTCGACACTAACCAGGTAAAGATCATCACGGCGGATGGTGAGGTAATTGATTCCCCTCTCCTCGATAAGGAAGAAATAGCGTATATCATCCTAGACAAAGTTTTAGAAGTTCTGCAAAGAAGAAGGGGGAAGTCATAAGACGCCAGTCATGAAGGCCCGGAGTAAAGAACTACTGGAAATACTGTCCCAATGTAAAGACTACCTCTCCTTCCGCAAGGATATGGGGCTGGGTTTTTTGCCTGCGTCTTTCTGTAATAACCCAAAGCCGCGCAGGACAGGCGTCTCGCCTGTCGAAGAAAGATTTTCAGAGGAAAACATCGGCTCAGGGAAACAACTGACTCTGGCTGACGTGCGCCGTGAGCTTGGCGATTGCCGGCGCTGTAAGCTACACAAAACGCGCACGAATATAGTCTTTGGCACCGGCAATGAACAGGCAAAATTGGTATTTGTGGGCGAAGGTCCGGGACTGGATGAGGATATACAGGGAGAACCGTTCGTCGGAGCCGCCGGACAGCTTTTGACCCGCATCATTCAGGCCATAAACCTGAGGCGTGAGGATGTTTATATATGCAATATCATCAAATGCCGGCCGCCCAAAAACCGAACTCCCGAGCCAGATGAACGAGAGGCATGTAAACCATTCGTGCTTAAACAGCTCGATGCTATAAGACCTCGCCTGATCTGTGCCCTGGGAAGCGTCGCGGCCCAGACCTTGCTCGAAACAGCAGCGCCGATTGGTATATTGCGGGGCCGTTTTCATAACTTTCAAGGCACAAAGTTGATGCCTACCTACCACCCGGCCTATCTACTGCGCAATCCAGCCAAAAAACGCGAGGTCTGGGAAGATATGCAGATGGTACAGAAGGAATACCAGGCGTTATGATTATCATCAGATATGGTGGCGTTGTACTTATACTCTTATGTCTTCTTTTTACCGACGCTACGGCCTCGACCGCCACAGTCTCCGGCCCCATCCATGTAATAGAGGCAGAAGGGAGTGTAAACCCCGGCTCGGCTAAATACATTCTCCAGCATATCAAGCAGGCGGAAAAAGATAAGGCGCAATGCCTCATCATACGGCTGGACACGCCGGGCGGGCTGGAGACGGCCATGCGCTCTATAGTCAAAGGTATCTTGAACTCCCCTGTGCCTATTGTGGTCTATGTCTCGCCGGCCGGGGCCAGGGCCGCCTCTGCCGGTGTGATGATTACGATCGCTGCCCACATCGCTGCCATGGCTCCAGGGACGAATATCGGGGCGGCGCATCCGGTAAATATCGGCGGAAAGGATATGGATAAGGAGATGGCCCGCAAGGCGGAAAATGACATGGTAGCCTTTGTCCGGAGCATTGCGGAAAAGAGGGGGCGCAACGCCGGCTGGGTCGAGGACGCCGTTCGCAAAAGCGTCTCTATTACCGAGACAGATGCGCTCAAATTAAAGGTCATTGATCATATTGCCCGGGATATGGACGATCTTCTTATCCAGTTACATGGCCGTGAAGTCCAGACCACTACCGGCATAGTAAAATTTAATACCAGCCGGGCCAGTGTCATTACCTTCAGCGAAGGCATCAGTGAAAAGATTCTCCGTCTTATAGGCGACCCCAATATTGCTTACATCCTGATGATGATCGGCCTGGCCGGCCTGTATTTTGAATTGGCTCAGCCTGGAGCCATCTTCCCTGGAGTTATAGGGGCTATATGCCTTATACTGGCCTTTTTCGCCTTCCAGACCCTCCCGGTTAACTACGCCGGTTTTTTGCTTATACTCCTTTCGACCGTACTATTCCTCCTGGAGATAAAGGTCGTCAGCTATGGCCTGCTCGGTCTGGGGGGGGTCATCGCCCTTGTGCTGGGTTCAATGATGTTGTTTCAAGGTGGTGAGCCGGCTATCCGCCCGGATGTGAAGGTGTTGGTTCCGACCATTGCTGCTGTTTCTGTTTTTTTTATTACCGTGACCTTTCTTGCTATACGGGCAGTTAGCGCAAAACCCAAAACCGGAACGCCTGCCTTAATCGGGGAGATAGGCGTTATTAAAGAATGGTCTAACGGCAGGGGTAAGGTATTTGTTCACGGCGAGTACTGGAATGCCATAGCGGAGGAAAGGTTAGAAGTGGGCGCTGAAGTAGAAGTAGTCTCTGTTGACCGTTTTTTACTTAAGGTTCAAAGGAGAAAAATGTCTTAGGAGGGTCTTATGTCTATTCCATTTTTGGTGATAATCTTTCTTGCAGTTTTATTCTTTGCCAGCGCCCTGCGTATTCTCAACGAATACGAACGGGGCGTAGTCTTTCGTCTGGGCCGGGCTATCGGGGCCAAGGGGCCGGGGCTTATCATCCTTATTCCGGGTATTGATAAGATGCGAAAGGTGGATTTGCGCACCATTACCTTAGATGTCCCGCCGCAGGATATCATAACCCGTGATAATGTCTCTGTTAAGGTCTCGGCTGTGGTCTTTTTCCGGGTTATGGACGCTATGAAGGCGGTGATCGATGTGGAGAATTACCTTTTTGCTACATCCCAGCTCGCCCAGACTACACTAAGGAGTGTCTGTGGCCAGGCCGAGATGGATGATCTTCTGGCAGAGCGGGAAAAGATCAATTCAAAGATCCAGGGGATACTGGATATGCACACCGAACCCTGGGGGGTCAAGGTAAGCGCGGTAGAGGTAAAACAGATAGACCTGCCTGTGGAGATGCAGCGGGCCATGGCGAAACAGGCTGAGGCGGAGAGAGAAAGACGGGCGAAGGTTATAAACGCTGAAGGTGAATTTCAGGCGGCAACCAAGTTAGCCGAGGCCGCCAGCATCATTGAAAAATATCCTATGGCCTTACAACTACGGTATCTTCAGACACTGCGTGAGGTGGCTGCAGAAAATAACTCGACAACACTCTTTCCTATTCCCATAGACCTATTCAAGCCCTTTTTGTCGGCTATGGAGAGTAAAAAAACAGAAGGCTAGGAGCCTGTCGGACTTAGGGGATCGTTACGAGGGAAGTGGGAGAACGCTTCATTATACCTGAGGAACCAGGAAGCCGAAGGCGCTGCCCAGTTTGCGTGCCAGATCCAGAAAGTGGCGCGGCAAGGGGACTTCCCGGTCCACGAGCAAGATATGGAGTTCCTGGGCGCGGGCAAGGATGCGTGAGCTGTCGATACCCTCCTGGTTGTCGCAGAGAAACTGAACGCGGAGGGCATCGGTCAGAGGAATACGCATTCCCTCGAGTTCAGTGGCGAGATGGTTCATTTCCTCTGCAATGCAGGCCTTGTTTTCCTTCACAAAGGTCGCAAGGGGTTCTCCCGGATTAGGCGTGCCAAAGAGATCATTGATAATGGCCCCGGACAGTTTATTGATATATGATGCCTCGCGCCCGGGGTACTTCTGAGAGAGATAGGCCTTCAATTTCTTGAAAAAAACCATTTTGATGACTTCAACCCCTTCCCTCATGATGGGGATCAATTTACTCTCAAATTGCACGACGGCCTCCGATTCCAGTCCACAGGGATCAATACTGCTTTCCGTTATTTTTGTTTTTCTTTTTCTTGTTCGTATCTGATTAACCCCGCTAAAGCAGACATCTCTTCGGCCAGGAGGTCTATCAAATCATCCAGGGTCACCATACCGACCAGTTTGCCTTGCTGATCTATTACCGGAAGACGCCGAATGCCCCTGCCGCGCATAATCCGGATACCATCTCCCACACTTGCCGATTCCCTTACGGTGAGCAACCGGGCGCTCATAACATCTTTGACCAAACTCTGGTGCGGGTCATTCCCCTCGGCCACCACCCTGATGGTTATGTCCCGGTCGGTTAGGATACCTATGGGATGCCTGTTTTCGGTAATTATTACGGTACGTACTGAATAATCCCGCATGAGCTGTGCTGCTTTATGAATGGAGTCTGTGGCCCTGGCGATGACCACCTCACGGATGCAAATCTCACCGATGGACATGGCATATCTCCCAATGAACGTTTTTAAAAGGTCATGGTAAGTCCTCCGAAGGCGGACGCTTCATTTATATCCCACCGGCATAATCAAGATGGGATCGTAAACCTTGCTGATACCCAGCGCCTTCTGGACCACGTCGTTGTGAAAGGCCCCCACAATGCCGGTCCCCAGCCCCAGAGCCCCGGCCTGGAGAAAGACGTTCTGCCCGGCATGCCCGGCCTCGATGTAGGTATAGGGAATGCCTCTTTCTCCATACTTCCGGGTGCACCGTTCATATTCTCCGGTTATTATGAAGATAACAGGGGCCTCGGCCATCCATCTCTGGTAAAGTGAGGCCCTGGCGATATCGTCCCGAACCTCTCCGGCCTTCACCTGGGTCAGCCTATGCGCCTTCGGGATGTACTGATAAACTCCGGCCGCCAATCCTTCTACCCCATTTTCCCCGACGGCCACCCAGATGTCCAGGGGGTAGAGGGCGCCTGCAGACGGTACGGATTTATAAAGGTCGTTTGCGGTGACGCCATAGGCGGCCCAGAGGATTTGGGAAAGCTGCTCCAAATTCAGGGCCTTGGCCTTGAAATGGCGGATGGTTCGCCGGGCCTTGATGGCCTCTTCCACGGACTTTTTACCGGTAAGGGATGGCTTGGGAAGTGGGACGTCCGTATGGGTTTGGGCCAGAGCGAAGATGGGCAGGAAAATAAAAGAAGTTATAAAAAGGATGCTCGGCGTACTCATGACATTACTTTATTAATAGTATCGGGATTCCTTATCTCCATACAGTAGTAATTATACAGGAATACAACAAGAAATCCAACCTGATAATTACAATAACCAACCCTGTAACTCTGGGGCGTCTTCTCGAGAAAGTCAAGTAGCCTGAGGGGATAACCAAAAGAGACCCGGAATTAAAGCACAAAGGTAATAATCGGAAGTTTCGTAGCAGAACTTATTTCAGCCGGAATGATTGATCAAGATATAGGCATGTTAGAATAGATGCTTATCTGCCAGAAATATCCCTTCCGCATTGGCTACACGCAGTGGCTCTGTGGTTATTTTTGACCCTTGAGCTTTTTTCTCCATGTCCTGGAATATTTCTTGCATTAGCAAGGCCTTCGGCAGATTAGCACACGATTTTGGGCTTTGCAAATAAAAACCTGTCAAAATGTTTAAGCATATATTACAACTTGCCGATACAACTGATGAACTGAAAATGACAACTTGACAGCCGGACATATTTATGCAGTATAAAGAAACAATATTAAAAAATTATAAGTTCCTGAAAATATTTTAAGATAATGTGGATTTTTTGACGATCTCTGGAGAAGAAAACACAAAATATGTTTTTTAAAAAACAAAAATTCGCCCTTGGATTAGATATCGGCTCCCATTCTATAAAGGTAGCTGAGATAACAGACTCTTCCCACGGGTTACAACTGAAAAATTTTGGTATAGCGGCCGTTCCCGGGCAGGCCATTGTCGAAGGGGTGGTAAAAGAGCGGGCACAGGTGGCCGATATTATAGCCGCACTGGTGAACAATTTAAAAATAACGGGCAAGCGCACAGCGGCATCTATCGCCGGTTATTCAGTTATTATAAAGAAGATAAACATGCCGCTTATGAGCGACAAGGAATTGGAAGATAATATCGCGGTCGAGGCCGCACAGTATATTCCTTTTGATATTAACGACGTCTATATCGATTTCCAGATACTGGGAGCGAGCGTAGAGAAAAAAGACCGCATGGACGTTATGCTGGTAGCTGCAAAACGTGAAACGATAGACGAATACTCTGAGTTAATTCGCGATGCCGATCTTGTTCCTACCATTATCGATGTCGATCCATTTGCGCTGGAAAATGCCTATGAAGCCAATTACGACACGGAAAACCAGAACATCGCCCTGGTGGATATCGGGGCCTCCAAGATTAACATCAACATCCTGATCAACGGCGTCTCTACTTTCACCCGGGACGCCTCCTTTGGCGGCGATCAGATCACGGACCAGATTCGGTCCAGGCTTGGCCTGCCATACGATCAGGCGGAAATCTTGAAGATAAGCGGCAATGTGAACGGCGATAAGAGGCCAATCCTTGAGGAGATATTTTCTTCTACATGTTCCCTCTGGACGATGGAAATAAGGCGGGCCATTGACTTCTATTACGCAACCTATCCGGACCATAGCCTGGCTAAGATTGTACTGAGCGGCGGATCGGCCAAGATCGCCGGGCTTAGCGATATCTTACGCCTGGAGACAGATATCCCGGTGGAAATATTTGATCCCTTTGCCCGCATAGATGTGGACCCTGACCGGTTTGATCCGGAGTATATAAGCCAGGTAGGTCCACAAGCCGCTATAGCTATCGGCCTGGCCCTGAGAAGTGTAGAGACATGATTAAAATAAATCTCTTACCGGTCAGATTAGCCAAGAAGAAAGAAAATATCCGTAAACAATTATCGGTATGCCTTCTGTCCGTATTCTTTATCGTTTTAGCCATGGCTTATCTGGGCATTTCCTTTTCGTATCAGATAAAATCGCTGACTGATGATATCGGGCAGGTCCAAAATGAGATAGGTACGTACAATAAGGTGGTCCAGGGACTCGAAGAGCAAAAAAAACAAAAAGACTTAATCCAGAAAAAACTCGATGTGCTTGGCCGGTTGCAGAGAAACAAAACCGGGCCGGTACATATGCTGGATGAAATAAGCACAAAATTGCCGGAAAAAAGATTATGGCTCAAGGCCATCAAACAAAACGAAAATAAGCTCCTCCTGGAAGGAGTGGCCATGGATAACGGTACCATAGCCTTATACATGAAGAGCCTGGCTGCTTCCCCTTATTTTACCAATGTGGACTTAATAAATTCGGCCCAGGAGACGGTCAAGGGCGTGAAATTGATGCAGTTTAGCATTACTTGCGAGATTAAGGGGATTTCGGTAGATCCGTCGATAGCGGAGCAGCCTGCCGACAAAAAAAAGAAGGGTGAGAAAAAAGCATGAAGAGTTTAAGTCTGCCACCCAGGATAGAACGTATAATTACCGGGTTGCCCTTTAAGCAGAAGATTTTGATTTATATCGGCATACTTGCGGCCCTGGTAGCGGTTTTTGTCGTCATTTTGATCGGCCCCCAGTTCAGAAAGATCGGGAAGCTGCGCGGGGAGCTTGAAGACGCACAGGCCACCCTATCCAGGGTTAAACATAAAGCAGCTAACCTGGCACAATTTAAAGCTGAACTTGAGGTTACTAAGGCCCAATTTCAACAGGCCCTGTTACTCCTCCCGGATAAGAAAGAGATCCCTTCCCTGCTGACCAACATTTCAAGCCTGGGGAACGAAGCGGGCCTGGAATTTATTCTTTTTAAGCCTAAAGAAGAAACGCCTAAAGATTTTTATGCCGAAATACCTGTAGAGATTATCGTTGAGGGTCCATATCATAACGTGGCCGTATTTTTTAACAAAGTGAGTAAGTTGCCGCGCATAGTTAATATCTCTAATGTCTCTATGACTGATCCCAAAAAGGCACATGGCGCGATGATGGTAAAGACCTCTTGTCTGGCCACCACGTACCGATTTGCAGAGGGCGAACCTGGTGAAGATAAACAGAAAAACAACTAGTTGCACTAGTTACAAAAGTTGCGGCAGTTGCAATAAAGGTATCTGGCTGCTGGCGTGCAGTTTGATGTGCCTGATGCTTATCTTTGCCGGCTGCAAGGACAAGAAAATGGAGCCGCCCTTAAGTGTGCCGGATAAAGTGTCTCAGAAAGCCGAAGCTGCCCCTCCTGCCCCCGGGATGACCGGAGAAATGGAGATGCCGGAAAAATATTCTTATAACCCGACCGGAAAGCCGGATCCGTTTAAGCCCTTTATATCAGAAGACAAGGCAGGGGATAAATCAAAGACCGTATCGTCCGGTAGTGTGGCCTTACCGCTGCAAAGCCTGGATATTGGCCAGTTGACGCTGGTCGCGGTCATTACAAACAGCAGGGATCCATACGCCATGGTGGAAGACGCATCGGGCAGGGGTTACATCTTGCGTACCGGAAGCCGGGTGGGGACACAGGAAGGCGTTGTAACCGGCATCCTGGCAGACCGCGTGGTAGTCACGGAAACCGTGAAAGATTTTACTGGAAAAATAAGAAAACGACCCGTGATACTCAGGTTAAGTGGATCAGGGAAAGGAGAAGATTAATGTGCTGGATTAGAATACAGGTTCTGGCCATTATAGTATTCCTGGGCCTCGGCCTCTGGTTGCCGTTTCGCCACGGCGAATCTGCCTATGGCATGACTGGCACAGCTCATGCGGCATCAAAATCAACATCAATCCAGGAGATTGAGTCTGTTACTGTCTCCCAATATGAATCCACACTTCGGGTTACTATCGAGGGGGAGGATCCGCTAACATATACGGCCTTTAAACAGGTCAATCCCTTGGCCATAATTATTGACATTCCGGCAGTAGATGTAAGCCAGGTGGTGTTCCCCACGGATTTTGACACCGGAATTATTAAGGCTATAAAAGGCACATTTTTAGGCGATAGACTGCCGGCCTATTCCCGTATCGAAATCACACTGGAGAAAGATATTCCCTATACCGTTACCCGTATGGATAAGGGTATAGTTATTGCCTTTCAAAAGAGCCCTGTCGCTGCCGTAAAAGAAGAATCCGCGCCAGGACCCGATTCAGAACTTAAGACGGCAAAGGAACCGGACAAAGCGCTTGAGACCACTGCCGGTTTAGCCGCTATGCCTCCGGCCGGAGGCATAGTTGATGTGGCGGTAGATGCCCCCACAAAAGGAGCAGTAAAAGTAGTTATTTCTGCAGACGGCATACTGCCCAGGTCAAAGTCCTTTACATTGCCCGATCCGTCCAGACTGGTTATAGATATCCCTGGAATTAAACTCCTGTATCCGAAGAGAGCAGTCTCAGTCCAAAATGATCTCTTAAAAAAGATTCGTATGGCCACAAAAGCAGACGGGGTTCGTATTGTTTTCGATTCTAAAAAGACGGCGTTGTTCCCTTATTCTATTGACCAGACTGCCGGGACCATTACGGTGTGGATCGGCAAGCAGGCCACGGCCCGCCTCCGGCAGGAAAGCCGGAAACCCGAACCGGTGGTATTACCTTCGGTCGGGACTATAGAAGCTATAGATTTCGATCTGTTGGATGAAGGTAAGGTTTGTCTTACGGTGACGGCTGACCGAAAATTACCATACAAAGTAATAAACGTCGATAAGACTACTGTGTTACTGCGTTTGAGTCAGGCCCTGCTGCCCAAGGCATTGGCCAGACCTTATGACACCAGCTATTTTAAGGGCGCGGTGGAAGGGATAATCCCGCAGCAATCCATATCTGCAAAACATACCGTGGACATTACCATAAAGATGCGGGATGAGGTCCCCGTCCCCTTCCAGACCGTAGAAAAGGAAAATACTATCCAACTGGAATTTGCGGCCACAACCGTTCCTCCGAAACCCGACCAGTTGGCCCGGATGGCGCCAGAGGTTGCAAAACTACCGGCGAAAGATGGAGCGGCCCCTGACAAGGACACAATTTTGCCTCCGGAATTCAGCGATCTGTCCAGGGATGTGGCTGCGCCGTCAGGTGATGCCCTTCCCAGAGTAGAATTGCCTTTTGGCCCGGATAAGGTCTATACCGGCCAAAAGATATCTCTGGACTTCCAGAATGCCGATATCCATAACGTCCTGCGGCTGCTGGCCGAGGTAAGCAAACTGAACATTGTGGCCGGCGACGATGTAACCGGCAAGGTAACCCTGAAATTAGACAGGGTCCCCTGGGATCAGGCCCTGGATGTGGTCTTGGCGGCCAAGGGCCTGGGGATGATAAGAACCGGCAATGTCATCCGTATCGCCCCCCTGGCCAGGGTGGCGGAAGAAAATAAACGGCTCATGGAGTTGCAGCAGGCAGAACCCATGGTCACGGAGTATATCCAGGTAAACTACGGCAAGGCCGAAAAATTAAAAGATCAGATCGATAAGATCAGAAGTGAACGGGGTTCGGTTACATTCGATGAACGTACTAACAAGATCGTAATAAAAGACACGCCCACCGTAATCGAAAACGCCAGGGCTATAGTAAGCTCGCTGGATGAACCAACCCGGCAGGTGCTTATCGAGGCGCGTATTGTGGAGGCCACAGCCGATTTCTCGCGTGAGCTCGGTGTGCAATGGGGCGGCACTTTTTCCAAGAGCGGAGGAGAGTGGGACGTGGGAGCCCAGGGGCGGCTTGCGAACAATTTTGCGGTTAACACCGGGATACCTGTATCCCCATATGGGGCCCTTGGATTTACATTTGGGCGTATTGGTAGTGCTATAGTGAACTTGGATGTGCGCCTCCTGGCCATGGAGAGTGACGGCAAGGTGCATATAGTCTCCTCCCCTAAGATCACCACCCTGGACAATAAAAAGGCCTTGATTAAGCAGGGTACGGAGATACCATATCGTAAGCTGACTGCCGAAGGCACGGTTACCACCGACACAAAAGACGCCATGCTCCTTTTGGAGGTAACACCGCACATAACGCCGGATAATCGCATTGGTCTTGCGGTGGTGGTTGAAAAGAAAGAGCCTGATTGGGCAAGAACCATAGAGGGGCAACCATCTATGGAGAGCCGGAGGGCGGAGACGGAACTGCTCATTAATAATGGCGAGACAGTAGTGATCGGCGGGATCATTTATGAGAAAAAATCAAAGAGTGTTAAGGGCGTGCCTGGATTGTCCAAGATTCCGGTATTAGGCTGGCTATTTAAAGGCGAAAGCGACCTAACCGAGCGGAGGGAACTGCTGATATTTTTGTCTGCAACTACCGTCAAGATGGATTAGCTATCAGCTTTCGGCCTCCGGCCTCCGGGTTGCAAGTTCCGGGTTACGAGTTTCGGGTTTTTTCAAGCCGCAACTCGTAATCCTTTAGCTTTGAGCTTTCAGATACCTGTCTCCTGCCCCTTTTTTCCTCTCATCACCCATCACCTATCGTTCATTACCCATCCCTAATAAGCCGCTGTTTCTCTTGACAGAATCCGTTAGTAAAGGTAGTAAAATCAGATGATGCGTTGGGAGGAGGGTTAAAGATTTGAAGGAGCATAATATGAAAGTCCTCGTTGTAGGCTCAGGTGGCCGTGAGCATGCCCTGGTCTGGAAGATTGCCCGGAGTCCTTTAGTAAAAAAAATCTACTGTGCGCCGGGCAACGCCGGTATAAGTACACTAGCTGAATGCGTGAATATCTCCGCTGAAGACATTAGGGGGCTGTGCGCATTTGCCCAGAACAAAAAGATAGATATGACCGTGGTCGGGCCGGAGACGCCGTTAACCCTGGGCATTGTAGATCTCTTTTCTGCCAAAAAATTATCTATATTTGGTCCAGGTAAGGAGGCTGCGGCTATTGAAGGCAGTAAAGTATTTGCCAAAAAGCTTATGGATAAGTACCATATCCCCACTGGCAAGTACGAGGTAGTTACATCAACTAATAAGGCCATGGCATACCTAAAAAAGGCTGCATTCCCCCTGGTTATCAAGGCTGACGGTCTTGCGGCCGGCAAGGGCGTAATAGTCGCCCAAAGTTATGAAGAAGGAGCGGCTGCCGTTGACCTCATTATGCAGAAGAATGCCTTCGGCGAGGCCGGTAATAAAATAATTATCGAAGAATTCCTGGAGGGCGAAGAATGCTCCTTCATGGCGGTCACAGACGGCAAGACCGTTCTGCCCCTGGCCACCTCGCAAGATCATAAGGCCATTTTTGACGGGGATCGCGGGCCGAACACGGGAGGCATGGGGGCATATTCTCCGGCGCCACTGGTCACCCCTCAGTTGCACAAACAGATCATGGAAGAAGTTATGCAACCCACCATCAAGGCCCTGGCTGCTGAAGGCAGACCCTACCGCGGCGTCTTATACGCCGGTCTTATCATCAAGGAAGGAAAGGTCCGTGTACTGGAATTTAACGGTCGCTTTGGCGACCCGGAGGCCCAGCCCATCCTGGTGCGTATGAAAAGTGACCTGGTCGAGACCATGCAGGCTGCAATCGACGGTACACTCGGCGGTCTTTCTATCGACTGGGATCCCCGGCCGGCGGTCTGTGTGGTTATGGCCTCGCAGGGATACCCGGGAAATTATGAAAAAGGTAAAGTTATTCAAGGGCTCGCTACCGTTTCAAAAATGAAAGACGTTATCGTCTTCCATGCCGGTACGGTGCGCAAAGACAACCATATTATAACCAGTGGCGGCAGGGTCATGAGCATAACCGCCTTGGGCAGCGATCACAAGCAGGCAATTGAGCGCGCCTATGAGGCAGTGGGCCGCATCAAGTGGGAAGGCGTCTATTTCCGTAAGGATATCGGCCGCAAAGCCCTGAAAAATCAGGGAAGCAGTCCTTTAGTGGGCATTGTCATGGGTAGTGACTCAGACCTGCCCATCATGGTCGAGACTACTTCCGTACTTAAGAAAATGGATATCCCCTATGAGCTTACCATCGCCTCTGCCCATCGGTCGCCGCAGAGGACACATGAATATGCACAAAAAGCTGCGGAGCGCGGCCTGGAAATTATCATCGCCGGGGCCGGCGCGGCCGCCCACCTGGCCGGAGTCATTGCCTCTGAAACCACGCTGCCTGTTATCGGGGTTCCGATAAATTCCTCGGCCCTAAACGGCCTTGATTCCCTCCTTTCCACCGTCCAGATGCCGCCCGGTGTACCGGTAGCCACCATGGCCATTGGCAAGGCCGGAGCCAGGAATGCCGCTATCTTTGCAGCGCAAATCTTATCCTTGAAGTATCCCCGCATCGCGGAAGAATTAAGAAAACATAAAGTAGAGATGGCGCAGGAAGTGGAAGAAAAGGCCAATCGGCTAGGACCGATATAATTTAAATTCGAAATCCGAAGCACGAAATACGAAAATTTGATATTTGAATTTTGTATTTGTTTCGGATTTCGATATTCGGATTTTTCCAAAATACGTTAACTTAGAATATGTCCACGATAGCGAAGGTAGATCCGCAAGATCCTGATAAGAAAACGATACAGAAGGCCTGCTCGATCCTTAAAGACGGTGGAATCCTGGCCTTCCCTACCGAAACTTTTTATGGATTAGGCGCTGATGCCTTAAATGAACAGGTCCTTAAAAGGGTTTTCGCCCTCAAACAGCGTGATTACGCCAAACCCCTCCTGGTAATCATCGCTGAAAAGGACCAACTGCATAGCCTGGTAAGCGACATTCCGGCCGTAGCGGAAAAGCTCATAGCCAGCTTCTGGCCCGGCCCCCTGACTATTATATTCAAGGCCAGGAAGGGCCTGCCGTCCCTTCTCACCGGCGGAACAGATACGGTGGGCATCCGCATATCTTCCCACCCGGTTGCCCAGTCTCTCGCTTCGACCTTTGGCCGTCCCCTCACCGCCACCAGCGCCAATCTCTCCGGTGGTAAGAACCCAATCACAGCTCAGGACGTCTGCGACCAGCTTGGCGGGGGAGTAAATATGATGCTTGATGCCGGCGAAACTAAAGGGATCAAAGGCTCCACGATTATTGATGTAACCCTCTCACCGCCGCGAATAGTGAGGGAAGGGGATGTGCCGGTGGATGAAGTTGTGAGGGTTGTCATTAGTCACACTGGTCATTGCCTTCAGCCATGAGCTATGAACTATGAACTTTGGGCTTTTTAAGCGCCAACCCGTCTCTCAATAAACGCATAGGCGCTGTGATTGTGGATGGACTCGAAATTTTCCGCCTCCACGGCAAACCAGGTTATCTCCGGATTGTTGGAGAGTTTCTCGGCCAGGCTGCGTACCACGTCCTCCACAAACATAGGGTTCTGATAAGCCTTCTCGGTAACGAATTTTTCGTCCGGGCGCTTTAGAATGGAATAGACATCACACGAGGCAGAATTCTCAACTAAACGGACAATATCTTCTATCCAGACAAATTTTTTAAAACGTATGCTTACCCGTACCTCGCCTCTCTGATTATGCGCACCAAATTCACTAATCTCTTTTGAGCAGGGACAAACTGTGGTAACGGGTACTTCCACACGCAGGACGATGTCGTTCTTTTTCTTCTTTTGCCTGGATCCGCTGATGCAACAGCGGTATTCCAGCAGACTGGGGGTACGACTTACCGGGGCTTTTTTCTCAATAAAGTAGGGGAATTCAATCTCCAGATGAGCAGACTCTGCTGTTAACCTTTTTCGCATCTCGTCAAGGATGTTATCAAATTTCTTAATATTTATCTCACCCCGGAATTCATTGAGTATCTCCACGAACCGGCTCATGTGTGTCCCCTTGAACTTATGGGGGAGGTTGACGTACATATTGACGCTGGCCACCGTCTGCTGGACACCATTTGCCTTATCCAGCACGGTTATAGGGTACCGGATGTTCTTAACCCCCACCTTGTCAATGTCTATCTTTCGGTGATCTCTTAGATTCTGTATATCAATCATCACGCATCTCGACAGGCGAGACGCCTGTCCTACTTCATAGCTTTCAGCCTTCAGCTTTCAGCTTTCAGCTAAAATCACTCATTACTCATCACTTGCTTTATAATGTTTTCCCCCGCCTCTCTTAACTCGGTACTGGCCACAAAGGGAGGCGTTCCTTCCCGTTCAGCATCCGAAACTTTCATATCAAGGGGAAGGAATCCGGCCATAGGTAAATCTTTTAGACGGGTGGTAATGTAATCCCTATCTGATTGGTTTCTGATTTTATTCCCTACGAGAAAAAGTCGATCGAGTCCTATCTCCTTGGCCAGACGAATAATCTTCTCAGTCGTCTCAATACTGCCACGGGAAGGCTCTACCACTATTAAAAGGGCATCCACGGCCTGCACCGTCGCCCGGCCCAGGTGTTCAACGCCGGCTTCCATGTCCAGGATAATGACCTCGGACTCTGAGGTGAAAAGCTTCCTCACCAATGTCCGCAAGACCATGTTCTCCGGACAGGCACACCCGCTTCCCCCCTTTTGCACAGAACCCAGCGCCATCAGGCGTATGTTGTCCTTGGTTACCATGAATCTTTCCGGGAGATCTTCCACGCGGGGATTAAGGTTGTAGAATGCCCCTCCTTGACTGCCCGACCGCTCCATAAGGAGTTCCTTCATCTCCGCCAGAGGCGTGATGTTCTCCGCCTCCGGAAATCCCAAGGCATCGGCCAGATGCGGGCTGGGGTCGGCATCAATGGCCAGGACATTCATCCCTCTCTGGGCAAAGAGATAGGCCAGGAGCGCCGAAACCGTAGTCTTACCTACACCACCCTTACCGCTTACCGCTAATTTCATAATCAAAAACTTAATTCAAGCCAGCGAGTTTGTCCAGATAAATGTGAAGGTGTCTCTCTTTGTCAACCCCCTGCCTGCTGCCTCACCGCTGAGTATATCTACACTTATCTCCGGTATTCTTATTTCTCTTTGACTTTTCGCGCCATATTTATTATTGTATAGTAACTATAATCTAATAACTAACTGTACAAAGGTATTTGTTTGGTAAACCCTTTCTATTTCAGAGAACTGCCCTTAACCGCTCCCTTCTGCGATAGACGGAAGGAAATGGAAGAACTGATATCCCATGCAAAAAATAAAGCAAACGTAGTCCTTTTTTCTCCAAGGCGATACGGCAAGACATCCCTTGTAAAAAGGGTACAAAACGAACTGAGCGAACCAGGAATTGTCACCCTGTATATAGATTTCTTCGGGGTGAATTCCGTAGAGGATGTAGCGGCCAGATCAGCCTCACGACTATATTCATTCTGCCACAAAGACAATAGCCTTTTAAAAAAGGCTATGAGACTTTTATCATCCTGGCGGCCGGTCATCCGCCCTGACCCTGAGTATGGGCTGTCCCTTACCGTAGAATCTATAGCCGGGAAAAGGGGGATGGCGCTGCTCGAAGACGTGCTTCTCGGGTTTGGCAGGTTTATAAAGGAGCACCAAATTGGCTTCCATATTGTTATTGATGAATTTCAGGAAATAGCGAAATTGCGTGAATCTCTTCAAATTGAAGGAATGATGAGGTCTCATATTCAGACCCATAGGAATGCATCCTACTTTTTTGTGGGCAGCCGGAGAAGGATATTGAGTGAAATTTTCAATGAGAGGAAAAGGCCCTTTTACAGAAGCGCCATTAACTATCCTTTAGCCCCTCTGCCGGTTGACGAGGCTGCGGCATTTATTGTGGAGCAGTTCAGGCACGGGGGAAAGAACTGCCCGCAAGAAATCGCCAAAAGGGTGGCCGAAAGGGTCAGAGGGTATCCATATTACATTCAGAGAGTGCCATATTCTATTTTCGAAATTAGTGGGAAAAAAATATCAGAGGATGATTATACCAGAGGTTTTATAAAAACTATTACGGAGGAAAGGCCTGTTTATGAGGCTATGCTCCAGGTTCTGGCGCCCCAGCAGATAAAGCTACTGTCTTCCTTGGCCGAGGAACCAACAGATAAACCATATTCCGCCGGATATATGGCTAAATATAATCTGGGCTCTATCGGCGGTGTCCAGGGAGCTATAAAAAAACTAATAGACCTGGATTATATTGAAAAGGTCAATGGTGTGCTTCAAGTGGTAGATCCCCTTTTCAGTATATGGTTGAGACACTTAAAAGGCGGCATTTAACATCGGCTCTATCACGACGCCAGCGGTTATCTTCTGAAATACTAGAAATAAACGAGGTAAAGAGGTTAAAATTCCCGGGTAACCTATGAAACAATCCTCACGTCTCTTCAAGATTGAACAACCGGCACATCGCCCTATTAACTGGGGAGATATCGTCGTGTTGGTTGGTGTGGCCGTCTTCGTTTACGCAGGCGTGCGTCTGGCGCTTGATGCCCCGGTAGTAATCAAAGGGCCCACGATTTCCCTCTCTCCCGGTGCACTCCCCTGGTACGCCAGCCTGTCCATCGGGCGGATGGTCGCCGCCTACGCTCTGGCCATGCTCTTTACCCTGGTTTATGGCTCTCTGGCCGCCAATAACCGCCGTGCCGAAAAGATCCTGATACCCTTGCTCGATGTTCTGCAGGGTATCCCCATTTTCTCATTTCTGCCGGTGGTATTGCTAGGCTTCAGCGCCATTCTGCCCGGGAAAATGGCAGCCGAACTAGCCTCCATCGTCTTGATCTTTACCAGCCAGGTCTGGAACCTAACCTTTGCCTGGTATCAATCCCTAACCACCATACCTGGGGAGTTGCGCGAGGCCAGCGCCGTCTTCCGTTTCAACACCTGGCTGCGCTTCAAGACCCTGGAGCTGCCTTTCGCCGCTATCAGCCTGATCTGGAACAGCATGATGAGTTGGGCGGGCGGCTGGTTCTTCCTTATGGCGGCCGAGACTTTCACCGTGGGGCACAGGGACTTTCGCCTGCCGGGGCTGGGGGCCTACCTGCAAGAGGCCGCCAACCAAGGAAATTTGCAGGCCATTGCCTGGGGAATCGGCGCTCTGGTACTGGTCATCATAATCTTGGACCAGTTGGTATGGCGGCCTTTGCTGGCCTGGGCCGATCGCTTTAAGATCGAGATGGCCGGAGGCGAAAACCCGCCTGCCTCATGGTTGTACGATGCCCTGCGTAGCTCGCGCCTGATCGATTGGCTCATTCAGGCAACCTGGCATCCGGCCCGGGAGCGCCTGGATGCCTGGCTCCTCCGCCGCTTTTCCCTGACGGGCGAAACAGCCCGGGCGAAAACCATCCGTCCATGGCCACTATACCTTGTGGGGACAGTAGGTGGCCTGGGGCTGCTTTACGGTGCATTCCGGGCCGGGCAGATGTTGCTGGCCGTGCCCCTGATCCAATGGGGCGCCATCGGCATCGGCGTGATGGCCACGCTGCTACGCGTGCTGGCTGCCCTGGTGATCGCCCTGGTCTGGACTGTGCCACTAGGCGTGGTCATCGGCAGTAACCCGCGCCTGGCGGCCTGGCTACAACCAGTGGTACAGATTACTGCCTCGGTGCCCGCCACAGCGCTCTTTCCGATTGTCTTATTGGTAATGCTCGCCTTGCCGGGCGGACTCAACCTGTCTGCCGTATTACTGATGCTGATGGGAACCCAGTGGTATCTCTTATTTAACGTAATCGCCGGCGCCACTGCAATCCCCAGAGATTTAAAATACACAGCCGCCCTGCTACAACTCAGTCGATGGCAGCGCTGGCGCACCCTGATTCTGCCGGCCCTGTTTCCTTACATCATCACCGGCGCCATCACCGCAAGCGGTGGAGCCTGGAATGCCAGCATTGTGGCCGAACACACTGAGTTCGGCGGACGAACTATGGCCACCATCGGCATCGGCGCAAGCATCGCCCAGGCCACGGCGCGCGGAGATTATCCCCTGCTGTTGGCCGCGACACTGAGCATGATCATCACCGTTGTAGCCATCAACCGGCTGGTATGGCGACGTCTGTATCGCCTGGCCGAAGAAAAATATCGTATGGAGTAATGCATGACTACGAACAGCCACCTGCTGGCCCTTCAGCACGTCAGTCAGGTTTACACGAGCGGTGCAAAACGCTTCACCGCCATTCAGGACGTGAACCTGACCCTCAGCGAGGGCGAATTTGCCATCCTATTGGGACCATCGGGTTGCGGCAAGAGCACCCTTTTGCGTATCATCGCCGGTCTGCAACGACCCACTGAAGGCCAGGTCCTGTACCGTGGCCTGCCCTTGCGCGGAGTCAATCCCCGATCCACTATCGTCTTCCAGACCTTTGCCCTATTTCCCTGGCTGACAGTGCTGGAAAATGTGGAAGTGGCCCTCAAGGCACGTGGGATACCTCCCAAACCACGCACCGCCCGGGCCTTTGACCTGCTGGACCGGGTAGGACTGGATGGCTTTGAGACTGCTTATCCTCGCGAGCTATCAGGTGGTATGCGCCAGAAAGTGGGGTTTGCGCGTGCTATGGCTGTGGAACCGGAATTGCTGTGCCTGGATGAGCCCTTCTCGGCCCTCGATGTCCTCAGCGCCGAGGCCCTGCGCGGCGAATTGCTGGAACTGTGGAGCGGCGGCAACATTCCGACACGAGCCATCCTCATGGTCACCCATAACATCGAGGAGGCCGTCTTCATGGCTGACCGCATTGTAGTGATGGACAAGGACCCGGGCCGGGTGGTGACAGAGTTGAGGGTAGGGCTACCCCACCCGCGCCAGCGCAAGGCCCCAGAGTTCCGGGAAATGGTGGACCGGGTGTATGCCACCCTGGCCGGTCAAACGCAGCCAGAGCACGTGGAGCTGGGCACTGCCCCCGGCGAGCCGGGCCGCACCCGGGCCTTGCCACACATCGCCATTAATGACCTGGCCGGGTTCCTGGAACATCTGGCCGAAAGGCCCACTCACCGGGCCGACATCTACCGACTGGCGGAAGAGTTACACGTAGATTCTGACCACCTGCTGCGTCTGACGGAGGCCGCCGAGTTGTTGGGTTTCGCCACCATTGCTCGTGGCGATATCACCATGACCCCCCTGGGTGAGACCTTTGCCGAGGCCAGCATTCTGGCCCGTAAAGAGATCTTCGCCTCCCGCATCCGGCAACTGCCCATTTTCAAGTGGTTGCTGGCCATGCTGCAGGCCGCACATCGACACCAACTGGAATGGGATGTGGTCCAGACTGCCTTAGAGCTGGAATTTCCCCCTGAAGAAGCACAACGCCAGCTTGAAACCGCCATTAACTGGGGCCGTTACACTGAACTTCTGGCTTATGATGACAGCGGACAGGTATTCTACCTCGAACCCGGTGGTGTCTCGTCCCCAGGTTCAGCGATCAGGCAAAACGGGCGATAACTACACGATCACTGTCGAACCCGGGTGCACTACTACCAGTCCGTAGATAAGACCTTTGCGGAAACCATCCAGGCTGTGCTGGATTTCGCCTCTAGTGACGCAAAACGCATCAAGCTCCGTGACCAGATGCGGGCGAGGTCATTACCCAATTTATCCAGAAAAACAATCTTCAAGAAAAATCCATCTACGTAGAGGCAGGATACATTCACTTTGCTCTACGGCCAGCACTCATGAAGAGACAAGACAACCATCTGCACATAATAAAACAGGTCTTTATATTGGCAGGGCCCTGTCGCAACCTCAGTTACAGACAATGGGGAATATCTGTCGATTTTATATCACCACCGGGTGACCTGCTAACCTTGCACTATATGTTCAGAGGAAAATTTAACGACGCGCTGGGGAGACTGCTGGCCGCCCGGAGTCTGATCTACGTAAGCCTTTTGACTAAAGAAGAGCTTTTGCCAACACAAAAACAACCCACGCCCCATCTGGCGGAAGAGGTCCGGTTAAAGGCGTTTGTGAATAAATTGGACTATACGGCGTGCGAAACTGTCTTTAGCCGAATAAAAACCTTACCAACTGCTGAGGCCAGAAAAATGCTGCGTCTTCTTTTATCCACGCAGCATTCTCTGCCATAAACCTCAAAAGAGTCCTGCCTATCAAATGTCTCCGTTTTTCTCCATCTTGGCCAGGTCTTCAAAGCGGATATCCGCGCCCAGAATACCCACGATCTCTTCTTTGTCGCTGCGGATGGGCGCAGAAACCGTGATGCAGAGGGCTCCGGTTATTTTGGAGGTATAAAAATCCGTAACGTGTACTTTCCCGTCCTTTAAGGGATTGATAAACCAGGGGCGGTCGGAAAAGTCCCTATCCAGTTTAAAAGTCTCGTACCTGGCCCGGTCCTTAACGTGCGTAATATTCTTGGTTATCTTGCGGCCCTCGGTATTCGTGACATAGATAAACTGGATAAACGGGTTGGCATCCAGGAACTTCTGTAGTACAGGTTCCTGAGATTTAGCCTTCATAGTCTTTATCTCTTCTCTTTCTACTATTTCTTCTATTAAATGGGCCGCCAAGTCATAGGCCTTTTTCTTCAGTTTATCGAACTCAGAGATGAATAACTCAGGCAGATGCTTCCTGGCCTGCATCTCCATCTCCTCATTGGATATGGCAGTCACCCGACCCGCCTCATACTGTTCCATTACCCATTTATAGATATGCGCAATGCCGGGATGCCGCTTGTCCACCTGAGACTCACCGGCAAGACCTAACCGGTTGTTAATCCAATGGGCAATGCCGGCTACGCCAGACTTGTCGCCGATTATTATGCTTATAGGACGGCGGAGTATCTTCTGTGTATTAAATATGTTATATATTTCCTCATTTTTGATCAGGCCGTCCGCGTGTACCCCGGCCCGGGTGGCGTTAAAATCAGAACCAATAAAGGGATAATTGGCTGGGATGTGATAATCCAGTTCCTTTTCAAAATATTCGGCAATCTCGGTTATTACCGTAGTATCAACTCCATTGGTGTGCCCCCGTAGGCTTATATATTCGACGATCAATCCCTCGATGGGGGCGTTACCCGTCCGTTCCCCAAAACCCAGCAATGTCCCATTGGCTCCCGCGCATCCATAGAGCCAGGCGGTAGTGGCATTGATAAAGACCTTATGGAAGTCATTATGGCCATGCCATTCCAGAAGGTGGCCAGGCACACCGGCATCATCAATCATGGCCCGGATCAACCTGGGTACACTACGAGGCAGAGCCGCACCCGGATAGGTTACACCATAACCCAGAGTATCACAAAGTCTTATCTTGACATCGATACCGCTCTGTTCTCTCAGTTTCATAAGCTCTATGGCGAAAGGTACACAGAAGCCATAGATATCGGCCCTGGTTATGTCCTCAAAATGACATCGGGGAACGATTCCGTGGTCAAGGGCAGCCTGCACAATACGCAGATAATCCTTCATGACCTGAGAACGTTTTTTCTTTAACTTGAAGAAGATATGGTAATCAGAGACTGACGTCAGGATGCCGGTCTCTTTAAGGCCCATCTCTTTGACCAGTTTTAAGTCCTCCGCCTTAGCCCTGATCCAGCCGGTTATCTCCGGATAGCGGTATCCCTTCTCCAGACAGCGCCGCACCGCCTCTTTGTCCTTGTTACTGTAAAGGAAAAACTCGCTTTGGCGTATGACGCCGTTTGGTCCACCCAGACGATACAGGAGATCAAAGATGTCGCAGATTTGTTCTACAGTGTAAGGCGGCCTGGCCTGCTGACCGTCACGAAAAGTGGTATCGGTAATAAATATCTCTTCCGCCGGATCAATAGCGATCAACTTGTGGTCAAAATCTATACGGCAGACCTCATCGTAGGGAAAGACTTCGCGCTGGAGGTTGGGTTCAGAGACGTCCATCAGTTCATGACGCCAAAACTTGGTATGCTCGTGCTCGAGCACCCTCTTGCATCGATTCCATTTAGCCACTTTTACTCACACCTCCTTTAAAGTGATGGGTTATGTACTTTTGCACCCTTATCCAGCCACACTCATCACTCAGTACCCAGTACCCAATACTTATCACTCGTCACTCTAAAGGCCAGTCCGGCTTAAGACACAGTTCGGCCAACTGGGTCATGCTGACCGAAGACGGCGCCTCCGTAAGCAGGCAAACCGCCTTCTGGGTCTTGGGAAAGGCGATGACATCACGGATGGTCGATCGTCCGCACATGAGCATCAAAAGCCGGTCCAGACCAAAGGCAATGCCTCCATGAGGCGGGGCGCCCATCTCCAGCGCCTCCAGAAGGAAACCAAATTTATCCTGGGCCTCTTCACCAAGACCTAAGGCCTCAAAAACCTTCTGCTGTACCTCGGTTTGATGTATCCTGATACTTCCTCCGCCAATCTCTACCCCATTCAATACTAAGTCGTAGGCCCGGGACCTAACTTCCCCGGGAGAAGTTTTTAGCTTATCTATATCCTCGGTCACCGGAGCGGTAAAGGGGTGATGTACGGCCATGTAGCGCTTTTCTTCGGCGTCATATTCCAGAAGCGGAAAATCTTTTATCCATACAAATCTAAAATCACCCTTCGGGATAAGGTTCAGTCGCCCGGCTAAATGTAATCTGAGTTCACTGAGGGCCTGACAGGCAGTGGCCATAGTGTCCGCCACAAAAAAGACTATATCTCCCGTCTGGAGATCCAATGCCTCTCCGATGGCCTTCTTCTCCTCATCAGAGAAAAACTTGGCAATAGGTGATTGCCATCCCTCTGTTTTAATCTTTATCCAGGCCAGACCCTTCGCCCCATACTGACCAACAAACCGGGTCAGGTCATCCAACTCTTTGCGTGAGAAATCATAATCGGTTCTAACCGGAAGGGCCTTTACCACGCCACCTCTGGCTACTACATCCGCAAAGACCTTACATTGGCTGCCGGCCACCAGAGAAGAGACATCGCATAGCTCCAGGCCAAAGCGCATATCCGGCTTGTCCGTCCCAAAACGGGCCAGGGCCTCGTGATAAGAAAGATAAGGGAAAGGGATATCCGGAGATACTCCTAAAACTTCCTGAAATAGCCTGGACATCATCTTTTCCACCAATACATATACGTTTTCTTCAGTGATAAAAGACATCTCCATGTCCACCTGGGTAAATTCCGGCTGGCGGTCGGCCCGCAGATCCTCGTCCCGAAAGCACCGCACTATCTGATAATAGCGGTCCATGCCGGCTACCATCAAAAGCTGCTTGAATAGTTGCGGCGACTGGGGAAGGGCATAAAACCGGCCGGGATTGAGCCGGCTCGGCACTAGATAATCCCGTGCCCCTTCCGGGGTGCTCTTGGTAAGAAACGGCGTCTCTATCTCCCAGAAGCCGTTTTCTTCCAGGTACCTTCTTATGACCGAGGCCGCTTGATGCCGCCGCCGAAAATTGGCGACCATATTTTGACGCCGGAGATCAAGGTAGCGATAACGAAGCCTGAGATTCTCCGAGACATCGACTTCTTCTTCCAGCGGGAAAGGAGGTGTCTTGGAGGTATTTAGTACACAGACCTTATGCACTGCTACCTCTATTGCTCCGGTCTGCAGGTTGGGATTCTCCATGCCCTCCGGTCGCCTCCTCACCTTTCCCTGTACAGCAAGCACATACTCACTGCGCACCGCCTCGGCCCGGGCATGGGCATCCTGACTGATGCTTGGGTCAAACACTACCTGCGTGATTCCCTCGCGGTCACGGAGGTCAATAAAAATAAGCCCCCCATGATCACGCCGGCGATGTGCCCAGCCCATGAGCGTCACCTCTTTATCAACCTCAGCTATACCAAGTGATGCACAGTAATGAGTCCTCTTCCAACCCTCCGCGCCGGACATTAAACAAACCTCCCCATTTCCTCACCTATACGGCGAACCAACGCCTCGATATCATCATTAAAATCAACTGTCCATTGCCGGCTGGATTTCATATCCCGCATAGTAACACTGTTCCTGGCCAGTTCATCATCGCCCACGATTAAAACCAGAGATGCGCCGATCTTGCCGGCGCGTCTCATCTGACTCTTCAGGCTATGCCCTTCGTAATCTATCTCGGCTTGTATCCCGGCCAGTCTTAATCTGTGTGCGATCCGGGCGGCAATAACGCAGGCATTTTCACCCATGGCCGCCACAAACAAAACAGGTTCTTCCTCTATTTTTTGCAAGTCACCTATTAGCAGAGATAACCTCTCCATACCTATAGCAAAACCCATCCCGGACAGCTCCGGGCCTCCCAATTCTTTAATCAAGCCATCATAGCGTCCCCCGGCGGCCACGGCACTCTGCGCCCCCAGGGCCAGACTGGTAATCTCAAACGTCGTCCGGGTGTAATAATCAAGACCACGCACCATAAGGGGATTTATTGTGTAAGGAACACCAAATAACTGGATATGTCTCTCTACTGCATGGAGATGGGTTTTACAGTCCGGACAAAGATACTCGGATAAAGAAGGCATGCCCTCAATCGCCGCCCGGCATCTTTCTACCTTACAGTCTAAAACTCGAAGTGGATTGGATACGGCGCGGCGCTGACAATCAGGACAAAGCCCGGCCTGCCTCGTTCCGAGAAAAGACTGTAAATCCCGGCGGAATTGCGGCCGACAATGAGAGCACCCCAGGGAATTTATCTGCAATTCCACGCCGGATACGCCCAGAGCGCTTAAGATATGCATAGCCATAGTCATCAACTCAGCATCAATGGTCGGGCTATCTAAGCCGACGGCCTCGGCATTTATCTGATGAAACTGCCGGTAACGGCCTTTCTGCGGCCTTTCGTGGCGGAACATGGGGCCAATAGTATAGAGTTTTTGTATCTTGTCCTGGGCATATAACCCGTGCTCAATAAAGGCCCGCAGGATGGAGGCCGTAGCCTCCGGCCGTAAGGTAAGGCTCTCGCCGCTACGGTCAACAAAGATGTACATCTCCTTTTCCACAATGTCGGTAGTTTCACCGATACTTCGTGCAAAAAGCTCTGTCTTCTCCAGGATAGGAATTCGAATCTCCTTAAACCCAAAACAGCGAAAGACGTCTCTGGCCACCTTTTCTATATGTTGCCATTTTTTCGCCTCTTCAGGCAAGATATCCTTGAAGCCACGAATACCCGGTATGGGCAATTTTCTCTCCCCTAAAAACTATGGCAACCCCGAAGGTTGCCGCACAAGTCCACCCCTCCCAAACCCTCTCTCCTCAAAAAGGGAGGGCAGGGTAGGAGTGAAAAATAGAAGTTCCTGAGCTATGTGCTTATTTTAACTCGCTGATTATGGTGCTTTCTTAACGTATAGAGGCAAAAAAGTCAATAAAAATGGCCGGAAGGCCCCTACGGTGAGGCAGGGATAACGTGATTTGATAGTATGCAGAAACAAGGTTTACTACTGGGCTAAGCATCACGAGTTCAGGTACCGCTCAATATTTTCCGCCAGTATATCAAAAATCCTTCTGAACTCTCTTTCGTCTCGTTCCAACAGTGTAACTCGGAACCCCTGGAGGTCGGTAGAAAAGGAAGACAGTGGCACGACGCAAATACCTGTGGAACCGAGTAAATAATACACAAATCTCTTGTCCAGGGATACACCCGGTGCACTTACCAGGCGCTCCACATGGACACGCACATCATTATTTTTAATAGGCAAGGTCTGCTTGTTATTTAACCGGCCATCTTCAAATACCACACTCATGTAAAATGCACCGTTGGTTCGGTTAACTAAGACACCCGGCACACCTTTTAGCCGCTCATAGGCAATATTGGAAAATTTCTCATACCTGGAGATACGCTCATTTAGATATTCCTGGTACTTAGGGTGGGTTGCCAATCGCGGGATAGCCTTCTGCGGAAGGGTGGTCGAACAGACCTCCATCATCTTGGCATTCAGAATAGACTGTACATATCTCTCAAAAAGTACGTCTTTGTGGCCGTTATAGACTTCTATCCAGCCGCAGCGGGACCCCGGCCAGGGAAACTCCTTGGATATGCCACGCATGGCTATGGCTGGAACATCGCCTATAATATCACTTATAGGGACCGTTTTTTGCCCATTGTAAACGATATTGATATAAACCTCGTCACAGATAATGAAAAGGTTATACTCCCTGGCGATAGAAACTATCTCTTTTAAAATATCTACGGGATAAACCACTCCCGTTGGATTGTCCGGGTTGATGAGCAATATACCTGCTACATTCGGGTTATATTTAACACGGTTGCGCAGGTCTTCAATATCCGGATACCAACTGTTTTCGGGATTTAACTGGTAAGAAATCGGTCTGGCCCCGGCATGGGCGGCCTCAGCCGAGGAATGCGTGGAATAGGTAGGGGCGGGGCCAATAATACGCGCTGTAGGATTTAACAACCCATAAACCTTGGCAATAGCATCGCCCAGGCCATTGAAAAAGATGATGTCATCCGGGGTAATCTGTGCTCCGCCCCGTTTGTTAGTCTGCTCCGCTATAAACTGGCGGGTCTCAAGAAGACCACGGGTAGGGCTGTAACCGTAGGTGCAATCCTCCATGACCAGTTCAGATACTATCTTCTTCATCCAACCCGGGATTTTCTCACCCTTGGCCACGGGATCGCCAATGTTCTCCATATTGGTCTTAATGCCCAGTGTCTGGAGCTTCTCCGCCACATTAACGATATTACGAATCTCGTAGGTCAGCTCTCCTGC
>QYQD01000201.1 GCA_007280345.1 Deltaproteobacteria bacterium
CTGCAACGTCAGATTGGTATAAAAGACAGGATGATCAGAGTAGATAGACGGAGTAGTATTTACAAAAATAATAGGAAATAATATGTCCAAGTCGCTTCTCATTGTCGAATCGCCGACCAAGGCCAAAACGCTACAAAAATACATAGGGAAGAAGTTCACGGTAAAGGCCTCGGTAGGTCATATTAAAGACCTCCCGGAAAACAGTCTGGGCGTGGATATTAAGGATAACTTTAAGCCTGAGTATAAGGTAATAAAGGGTAAGGCAAAGATCATCCAGGAATTGAAAAAAGCGGCCGAGGAGGCAACGGACATCTACCTTGGCCCTGACCCGGACCGTGAAGGTGAGGCCATAGCCTGGCATATCCAAGATGAATTAAAGTCCACCGGCAAGACCTTCCATCGCGTGCTCTTTAATGAGTTTACCCCCAAAGCTATTGCCGGGGCACTGGCAGCGCCCGCAGCTCTTGATATACACAAGTTTGAATCCCAGCAGGCCAGGAGGATACTGGACCGCCTGGTCGGTTACCAGATTTCCCCCCTCCTCTGGAAAAAGGTGCAAAAGGGTCTCTCGGCCGGCCGCGTGCAGTCCGTAGCGGTACGCATTATCTGTGAACGGGAGCGGGAGATTCAGGCCTTTGTATCTGAAGAATACTGGTCTATCACCGCTGGATTAGAGGGTAAGGAGCCTCCTTCCTTCGAGGCCAGACTGGTCGCCCTTGACCAGAAAAAAATAAAGATCAATGACCAGGCCCAGGCCGAAAACATACTGAAAGACCTGGAGGGACAGGCCTACCGGGTTATAAAGGTGGAGCGTAAGGAGAAAAAACGTCATCCCAACCCGCCTTTCATAACCAGTACCCTGCAGCAGGAGGCTTACCGCAAGCTGCGTTTTTCGGCCAAGAAGACCATGCTCCTGGCCCAGCAGCTCTATGAAGGAATAGACCTGGGTGAGGAGGGCCCGGTCGGTCTCATTACCTATATGCGTACTGACTCTACGCGCCTTAGCGCCGAGGCCGTGACAGCCATCAGAGAGGCAATAAAACAGACCTTTGGCCCGGAATATCTTCCCGCCAGGCCAAATGTCTATAAAAGCCGTAAAAGCGCTCAAGAGGCCCATGAGGCCATACGGCCGGCAGACCTGTCGCTTACACCGGAAAAGGTAAAAGACTTTCTCTCTAAGGACCATTTCTTTTTGTATGACCTGATCTGGAAGAGATTCACGGCCAGCCAGATGTCTTCAGCCGTTATGGATCAGACTATAGTAGATATAGAGGCCGGGTCTCACGGATTTCACGCCACCGGAAGCATAATGAAATTTCGTGGATTTATGGCCCTCTATGTAGAAGGACAGGATGAAAACGGAGAGGCGGGCGAGGTAACCATCCCCAAACTTGCAGCCGGAGAGGCATTAAAACTCCTGGACCTGACTCCCAAACAACACTTCACCCAGCCGCCGCCCCGCTTTACCGAGGCCACCCTCATAAAGACCCTGGAGGAGAGCGGCATCGGCCGGCCAAGCACTTATGCCACCATCCTTTCACACATCCAGGTCCGGAAATACGCCAGCCTTGAAAAAGGATGCTTCAGACCTACAGAGTTGGGCTTTCTGGTCACCGACCTCCTGGTCAATCATTTTCCGGATATACTTAATGTGAAGTTTACCGCCCGGATGGAAGACGAACTGGATAAGATCGAAGAGGCCCGGGCCAACTGGACGGACACCCTGCGCCACTTCTATGGCCCCTTTAAAGAGCGGCTGGACCAGGCTGAGAGCAATATGGTTTCGCTTAAGGGACAAGGGCTGGCCACGGATGTGACCTGCGATAAGTGTGGGAATCCCATGGTCATTAAGACCGGCAAAAGCGGCCCCTTTCTGGCCTGCTCCAGCTACCCGGCATGTAAAAACACCAAGGATTTTAATCGCGATCGAAATGGAAAGATCGAGATACAAAAAGAGGACGAAAAATCATACGGGACCTGTGAAAAATGCGGACGGCCCATGGTGCAGAAGCGGGGCCGGTTTGGGGCGTTCCTGGCCTGTTCCGGTTATCCGGATTGTAAAAACACACGGCCTCTGGGTACCGGGATAAAGTGCCCTGAACCGGACTGTGGCGGCGAGATCATTCAAAAACGTACGAAAAAGGGGCGGGTTTTCTATGGCTGCAGCAAGTATCCAAAATGTCAGTTTGCCGCCTGGGAACAGCCCGTAGCCGAAGAATGCCCCAGATGCAAGTCTTCTTTCCTGCTCCTCAAAACCGACAAGAACGGCGATAAACAGATCCGCTGTCCGCAAAAAGAATGCGATTATAAAGAAAAACGAAGTTGATGTTTGAACCTCCCTTTTACATTCCTTAATACACGTACAGGACACAGATAAGAATGGCGATGCCGTGCTACCTCCAGACGGGTCAGGTCCGGTGCTACAATACGGCCGGACGTGAGATTCCCTGCACGGGAAGCGGGCAGGATGCCGAATTTAAAAAAGGCATACCGTGGCCGGAGGAGCGCTTTGCGGTCAAGGTGGAGGTTGTTCTGGACCGCCTGACCGGGTTAATGTGGAGCCGCAATGCCAATCCGGACGGGTTTCCTTTGCCATGGCAAGAGGCCCTGGACTTTGCGGCGGCTATGAATCGTGAGGGCGCTCTCGGCTTTGCAGATTGGCGGCTGCCCAACCGGCGGGAGCTTCGTAGCCTCCTGAGCCACCAGACCAGAAAACCCGCTTTGCCCGATGGCCACCCTTTTGCAAATGTCTTTCCCGGCTGGTACTGGACCTCCACAAGCGCGGCCATTAACCCCGCCTATGCCTGGTATGTGCACATGGAAGGGGGCCGCATGTTTTACGGCCGGAAAGATGAGTATCACCTCCTCTGGCCGGTGCGGGGAGAAAGTAATGTGCTGCCGGTTACGGGGCAGAGGCGCTGTTTTGACGCAGAGGGTCAGGAGATCGGCTGTGGCGGCCAGGAGATGCCTGCGGCCTTTCGTGGGCAGGACGGGGAGATACAAACCGGCTGTCCCTGGCCTGTGCCCCGCTTCGACGTCCAGGGTGAAACGGCTATAGATCGCCTCACCGGGCTCAGATGGATGCGGAAGGCGAATCTGGCCGGACGCGGAGTGGCCTGGCCGGATGCCTTCAAGGCGGTAGAGTCGTTAACCCGGGTTGGCCTGGGCGGGAGCAGCCAATGGCGTCTGCCGAATATAAACGAACTGGAATCGCTTGTGGATTGTTCGGCGCGCATCCCGGCCCTTCCTTCCGGGCATCCCTTTGGAGAGGTACAGGAGGTGTACTGGTCATCCACGACCAGTGTATTCGAGCCGGACTGGGCCTGGGCGCTTTACCTGCATAAGGGTGCGGTAGGGGTAGGCCGGAAGGAGGCAGGACATTTTCATGTCTGGCCGGTATGCGACCTGCCGTAGGAAGCGCTGCTCCGGCACGGCCTGCACTCCAGGCTATATTATTTCACAACATATTGAATGATATAACGCGCGGCCACATATATAATGAGAAGGCCCAGCATTAATTTAATGTATTTCTGCGGCACAAATTTTTGCAGCCTGGCGCCGCAATACATCCCGAGAAATCCTCCGGCAGTTATTCCGACATATTGTTCTTTCCAAAACGGGCCACAAAAAATCTTCATCACGGGCGACGGATTTCTGGCCAGGAGTTGTTTATATAAATAAACTGAGCCATAAAGGAGGTAGGGTATTATGGAGACGACCCCATCTGTTGACGTACCTTGGACTAAACGCTGGACCCTCGGTAAAAACAAGTACGACCGTGTGGAAATAGCCGGGGCCTTCGGGGATCTCGGCACGTTGATACCTTTCGTAGTCGGCTACATAGCCGTCATGAAGGTTGACCCACTGGGTATCCTCTTCATGTTCGGGCTTAGTGAGGTGCTGGTCGGACTTTATTACAAGACACCCATCCCGGTCCAGCCCATGAAAGCCATTGGCGGGGCGGCGATTGCATCCGGAGGAGCTATCAGCGCGGGCATGATCTGCGGGGCGGGTCTCTTCACCGGCATCTTCTGGTTCCTGGCCGGGACCACCAAGATGATAAACGTGGCCACAAAGCTTGCTGCCAAGCCGATCATCCGGGGCATTGTACTGGGATTAGGTCTCTTATTCATTACCCAAGGGGTGACGATGATGATGACCACTCCCTGGCTGGCTGGTCTGGGCCTATTGATTACGTATTTTCTGCTGACTAACCCGAGGATACCGGCGATGTTCGCCCTCCTCCTGCTCGGTGCCGTGGCCGCTTACTTTATGGATCCGAACCTGGGTAAACAATTGTTGTCGATGCGCCCCTCCTTCCGGTTTCCCGCCTTCACCTTCGGCCGTATGAGTTGGAATGAATTCTTAGCGGGCATGTTGGTTCTCGGCATACCGCAACTACCTCTGACTATCGGGAATGCCGTGATAGCTATAAGGGCTGAAAACAACGAACTCTTTCCGGACAGGCCGGTAACCGACCGCATGATGGCCGTTTCGCAGGGGCTAATAAACTTAGCTTCGGCGCCTTTCGGGGGGATACCGATGTGTCATGGCGCGGGTGGTATGGCCGGTCACGTGCGTTTCGGGGCCCGTACGGGCGGATCGCTGGTTGTGCTTGGCGTGATAATGATGCTGCTGGCCCTCTTTTTCAGCCACTCGGTAGGCATATTGTTCAACGCCTTCCCAAAGGCGGTGTTGGGCGTTATTCTATTCTTTGCCGGGACGGAGCTGGCAATCACCACAAAGGACATCGGTAGTAAGAAGGAGGATGTGTATGTAATGTTAGTGGTGGCTGGTTTTGCCATGTGGAATATGGGCGCCGCATTCCTGGTGGGAATCATACTGTGCCAGGCGCTTGAGCGGAGATGGATAAGGCTGTAGGCTGCGGCGGAAATGGGTAGGGCCCTCGAATACAGCAATAAGTCGGATGAGGAGTTGATGGCGCTGATAGCGCGAAGGGATTATAACGCCGTTGCCACAATGGTTTCTCGTCACCAACGCGGTCTACTCAACCTTTTCTATCGCTACACCAACGATCGGTTGCTGGCTGAGGACCTGGCTCAGGAGGTTTTTCTGCGAGTGTACAAATCAGCGCCGCTATATGAGTCGCGAGCACTTTTTAAGGTTTGGCTTTACCGCGTCGCCAAAAACGTTTGTTTGAACGAGCTTAAGACCCTGCAGGTATTTGAGAAGTTAACGGAACAGAAGGCGGAAACCGTATCTCCGCAGGAGGAGATGATCCAGGCGGAAAGGGAAATCCGCGTCAGACAGGCTATAGAGATGCTACCGGAAAGACAGAAATTGGCCCTTATCCTGCGCCGCTTTCAGGGGCTTTCCCAGGAGGAGACAGCCGAAGTGATGGAGGCGACCTCCGAGGCAATTGAGGGCCTGCTGACCAGGGCAAAGGCAAGATTGAGGTTGGCTTTGGCTGACCTGCAACCGGGATAGAAATAGATGTGGATTTCGCATCGCGGGGCGCGGAATGGCGAACAACAGACGCGGAGAAGGTACGACGTGGTGACAAGGAGTTCGTTCTATTACCGTGTCACTGGCAATTAGGGAGAAGATGATGGAATGCAAAAAGGCAAGAACAATGATTGAGGCACGCCGGAGAGACAAAGAACTTGCTGCTCACCTGGAAGTCTGCGCCGATTGCCGGGGAGAGTTTGCCCTCTGGGACCTGTTGGGTGAGGCCAGGGAAATTGAGCCCGGGCTCGAATTCACTGAGCGGGTGCTGGAGAAGGTGAAGGAGGAGGGGAGGAGAACATCCTGGAGAGATATCAAGGATATGTTGGGCAGATGTTTTATCTGGAGTGGAACCCTGGATGAATTCTCGGATTTTCCTCCGGACTCCTTCGGGGCATTTCTCTTTGGTTCGAGGAGGGCCTGAGTATGATTTCGGTAGAAGGATTTCTTGTTGGGATAATTTTCGGGGCGGCCGCCGCCTGCGGCGCCATATACGGGGTCAAAAAATGGTGTAGGCGGGAGATACGCGGCTATCTCGACCTGATAAACCTCACTGCGGATCAAAGACACAAGGTTGAAAAGATACGCGATGGTTTTCTGCCCCACGTAGCCGGAATCCGGCAGGAGCTACGCCGTTGCAGGATGCATCTGGCCGATCTGATTTTCTCCACTCCATTGGATCGCGATAGAATCAGCGCTGCCGTGGAGGAGATATCGGGCCTTCAGCTCAAACTAGAGCAGGAGGTTATTGAACATATTATCGAGGAAAATGAAATTCTTACCTCGGAGCAGCAGCGCCAGTTCCATGCGGTGATCGTCCAGCAGTTCCGGGGCGGCGGCTTGGGCATCCACGACGTGCCGGGACGGCGATAAGGCTGAGGGAGGGATGAAACCACAAAAAAGAAGAGGCCAACCACAGAGCGCACGGAGGAAAACTAAAGCTTTGTCAAGGAATTTAAAGAAAGCAGTTAACCCTACAACGATACTTATTGAGTTCATCGCAACATGTTGTATATCCTGCTGTTAAACATATACTATATGTTGTATCAGCAAAGCTAAATGTCGTTGTAGGGTTAAGAGAAAAAGAGTTTTGCAGGTGCTGCTGGACTCTCTGTGCTCTCCAAAGCAGTCCCTGAGGTGATTTCTGGAGAAAGGGCGAGAAGATGTGGAGGCCACAGAGGGGAGGAAACAAATCTTATCTTAATTTATTGGATTATCCGTAAAGATATTGAAAAGCAGGATGTCGTGATTAGCAGAGCTAAAATAAATTACAGAGGGGAAGGCTGCCGGAGCGCGCGGACTAACACCGGAAGAAGCGGTGGATGTTATTGTAAAAGGGGTGCTCAGGTGAATGAGCCGGGGCAGGGTGCTGCCTTATTTAAAGAATACGTTAAAGGAAGATCATAATGTCGGAGAAAGAGCCCTCTTATATAGCAATAAGAGGCATCCGGGCGGGTGTCCTGGGCCTGAGAGAGGTGCTGGAGGAATTGTCCACCCGGAAGGGCCAGAAAGATGAAGAAATTGCCGACCTGATGCTCGTAAAATTAAAAGCCGGAAATTACATACCCTCTTCTGTAGAGGCAGAATATAAAGCGGCTTTTTTGCGTGAATTCAAGAAATTCGTGGGAGAACCGGTAGTTGAAGAAGAGACCTCTGCCTTAAATATCGCCATCCTGGGGCCAGGGTGCCCGAGCTGCGACCAGCTGGAGCAGATGGTCATGGCTGTTCTGACCGAAGAGAATATAGGGGCGGGGGTAGAGCATGTGCGTGACGTGCGAGAAATCGCCAGCTATGGTATGGTAGCTACCCCGGCCCTGGTAATAAACGGCAAGATAAAGTCCTCCGGCCGGTTGCCGAGCAAAACCCAGATAAAAGACTGGATAAAAGAAAGCATTCAACGATAATCACTGGGTTTAGCGAGGAAGAGATTCAGCGTATCATGCAGATTGTCGTGGACGCCGACAAAGACGAGGCGCTCAGTTCTGTAAAAGACTGCCTGGAAAAGAAGATCAAACAGGAAAGCGGTCCGGATTGCGTGCCTGTATTTGAGGCAAGCTACAGGCCGGGTCAGAAGGATCAGTTCACGGGGAAGAAAGGGGCTTTATGAACCTCGCGAGATTAAGGTTGTTCTTATTCTCGGTTCCATACCTCATGCTTCTTTTGTTATTTACGGTAGCTCCGGCGAGATCCGAACAATTGACCCCGGCAGTCTCGGGTGAATTGACTTTGTTGGAGTGTATCGATATCGCCTTAAGAAACCATCCCGTGCTTCGCGGGGCCTCGGAAGCCGTCAATGCCTCGGCGGCCAGGGTCGGGCAGGCAGAGTCGACTTATTATCCGCAGCTCAGCCTGGAGGCCGGTTACAGCAAGTATGATTCCTTCCAGCCGAATTTTGACAGGCGGTTCAAGGCCGAACCATACACTGCCGGCATTAACCTAAGCCAGAATATCTATGATTTCGGCCGGACCTCAAATCGGGTACGTGCTGCTGAGGGTGGGCTTGATGCCAGTAAACAGGGCTACAAACTGGCGCGGCAGGCCCTTGTGTTAAGGGTCAAATATGCCTATTTCGGCTACCTCAGGGCAAAACGGGTTCTCGCGGTCTCCGAAGAGACCGTAAGGCTCCGGGAACAGGTGCAGACTCAGGCCACGGAATTCTACAAAGAAGGGCTCCGGGCGCAAATTGATGTTACCAAAGCCGAGGCCAATTACTTTGAAGCCCGGACCAGCCTTATTCAGGCACGCAATGCTTTAAGGATCGCCCGCACCGAACTGGAAAACGCTTTGGCCCAGCCGATCCCGGCCGAACCCGCGCTTCAGGACAGTCTGGAGGAAAAGGTATCCTCCGTGACCCTGGATGAGGCGCTTAAAGAGGCGTTTGCCCGGCGGCCGGAATGGCTCGAAATGCTGGCAGCCAAGAGAATAGCCAAGGCGGATTATCAAGCGGCTTACAGTGGTTATTTCCCGACCCTTTCCGGAAACGCCGGTTACGGTTATATTGAAAACGATTTCCCCCCGGGCGAGGAAGACTGGCTGGTAGGTGTCAAGGTCTCGATTCCACTTTTTTCGGGATTCCTGACCCGTGAGCAGGTGAACGAAGCTCGGCACAAGCTGAAAGGTGTTGATGCAAGTGAAGCCAATCTTAAACTGGACATGGCTAAAGAAGTGGAGCAGGCCCTCTTGAATCTGAAAGAGGCCGAGGAGCGGATATTAAGCACCCGGAAGGCAATGGAGGCCGCAAAGGAAAACATGCAACTGGCGCAGGCCCGCTATGCCGAAGGAATCGGCGCCATAATCGAGGTAACCGACGCGCAGGTCCAGGGTTACAATGCCGAAACCAACTATGCCCAGGCGCTTTATGATCTGAAGATGGCCGAGGCCGTACTGGACAGGGTTACCGGCAGGGAATACTAGGGGGGATGTTCACCGTTATCCGTTCACCGTTCACCGGAATGCGTGTTATGGTAATTCAGAATATCGAAAATATCGAATAAGGAATGATGAGTGTCGAGGGATATGAAGAAATGCCCAGAGTCGAAAAGGAAGTTACCAGAAAACTTCATGATTCGAGATTCTTTGTTCGATATTCGGTATTCATTGATAGGCTCGTGAGTGTAGGAATGTGTGGAGGAGCATGTTAATGCGGTTTGCTGAATTTTGGAAAAAGAAGAGAAAATCGTTTCTTATTTACGGCACATTGCTGGCTGCGGTCGTAGTCATTTTGAAGCTTACCGTCTTCGCCCCTCTTAGGGTGGAAGCCGTGGCCGCATCTTACCGGAATCTGCGGGAAGAGGTTTTCGGTGTGGGTACGGTCGAAGCCAAGGTAGTGGTAAACGTCGGGACCAAGATAACCGGACGGATCTCCCGTCTTTACGTCGACCAGGGGGACCTCGTCAAGAAAGGGCAGTTACTGGCGACCTTGGAGGGGAAAGACTTTCAGGAGCAGGTCAGGCAGGCGGAGAACCAGTTCATGAAGGCCAAAGCCAATTTGGAGGCCAACCGCGCATCGATCCGGCGAGCCCAGGCTGCACTCGCCCTCGCCAACAAAAATGAAGAGCGCTATGCGAATCTGGTGCAAAAGAAACTGGTTTCGCAGCTTGAGTATGAACAGAAGCAGGACGACCGGATAGCGGCAGAGGAACAGGTCCGAAGTCTGGAGGCCCAGGAGACGGCTCTGAAAAAAGACATCCAGGCTAACGCAGCCAATGTGGACTTTGCCAGGGTGCGGCTGGAAGATACATTCATTTATGCCCCCCTCGACGGAGTGGTGGTGAGCCGGGAGGCCGAAGCAGGCGATGCCGTAGTGGCCGGCGCCCCGATCTTTCGGGTGGCTGACCCAAACGTGGTGTGGATAGTAGCCCATATCGATGAGACCGTTGCCGGAGAGGTCAGACTGGGACAGCCGGCCGAAGTGATACTCCGATCCCGGAGCCGCGAGCCGTTGCCGGGCAAGGTAGAGCGCATCGAGATCGAAAGCAATCGCGTGACCGAGGAACGGACAGTGGATGTGATATTTAGCACGTCATCACGGGTTCCCGCTATCGGCGAGCAGGCCGAGGTCTTGATTGTTGCCCGGGTCAAACCTCATGCTCTCGCCGTGCCCGCCAGGGCGCTGGTATCAACCGAAAAGGGCCGGGGCGTCTGGGTAATAAAGGATGGAAGAATCAAATTCAGGCCGGTAAAGACCGGGATTTCCGACCCCTCCGGCTGGGTGGAAATAAAGGACGGACTGCAGGAAGGGGAGAAGATGGCGGCAGCCCCGCCGCCGGTCATGATGAAGTTCAAGGAAGACGCGAGGGTTTCCGTCACAAAAAAAGCGACTAAAGTGAACTTCATGCCTCCGGCAGATTCGCCGGGGCGAAAAAGCGCCTAAAGTTAAGGACATTGTCGATTAAAATTAGAGACCGGTTCACAGTTCGAAGCTCGAAGCTGAAAAACAACCGTGAACCTGGAACTCGTAACCCGAAACTCGGAACTCATACATGAATTTAGCTATCCGTGACATACGACACAACCTGGGCCGATTTCTTTCCACGGGCGTGGGACTGGGGCTTCTTATCGGCGTGGTCATGACCATGGGGGGCATCTATCGCGGCCTGATTGCGGATGCCACGGCGGTTCTGGACGCTGTGAATGCCGACATCTGGGTAGTGCAAAAGGCCACCTTCGGCCCGTTTGCCGATCAGTCCCGGGTGCCTGAGGACCTGCAGTACAATATACGCGCTGTGCCCGGCGTGGCCGAGGCCGGCCCGCTTTCCTTTCAGACCATGCAGGTCATGCATGCGGGGCGGTCACTTCGCTTCCAGGTCATAGGCTTTAATCCGGGAGGCCTGGGCGGTCCTACTCATTTGACGGCCGGGCGAAACATCGGCCGCAAGCACTATGAACTGGTAGCGGACAAAAAGCTCAAGCTGAAACTCGGGGAAGAACTTCACCTGGCATTGCATGATTACAAAGTGGTAGGCCTGGTCCAGAATATGGTTTCAACCGGAGGGGACCCGGTGATCTATCTTTCGCTCGCCGACGCACAGGAGCTCCAGTTCCAAAAAAACAACGAAGCCATACGAAATGATCAGGCGCGCCTGTCAGCGGCCTTGAAGCCGCTGCAAAAAAAGCAGCCCGCCTTATACGGGACACTTGAGAGCGACCTCTCCGCGATTGTCGGGAACACGCACATTGCGAACTGCATTGTGGCCAGAGTATCGCCGGGCGCGGATGCGGAGGCCGTGGCAGCGGCCATTGCCCGATGGAACCATTACACGGCGTTAACCGACGAGGCACAAAGGGATCTCCTGACCCAGAAAGTAATCGAGAAGCCCAAGAAGCAACTCGGGCTTTTTCGGATAATCCTGCTTGTAATATCAACGGTGGTAATTGCCCTGATTATATATACTCTTACCATCGGCAAGATACGGGAGCTGGCCACACTGAAACTGATCGGGGCGCCAAATACCAGGATTGCCGGTCTGATCTTGCAGCAGTCTCTGGCGCTTGGAATAATTGGGTACATAATCGGAGCCATTCTGATCTACTGGACTTATGATCTGTACCCGCGACGGGTAGTCCTGGCGCCGATTGATATGGAGGTCCTCTTCCTCATCATCGTAGGCATCTGCCTTCTGGGCAGTCTGCAGGGGCTCCGGACGGCGCTCAAGGTGGATCCGTCCGTGGTACTGGGTGCGTAAGGCGTTCCTCGCGCTTTTCAGGTTCTTACGGTCAACGGTGAACGGAATTAGGGGTTAGTATGGAGCCGGTAGTCAGCGTTAGGAATCTTACAAAGATCTATGGCAAGGGCGAGATGGAAGTCGTCGCCATGGCCGATGCGAGCCTGGAAGTCTATCCGGCCGAGCTTGTAGCCATTTTAGGACCGAGCGGCTCCGGCAAGACCACTCTCCTCACCGGGATCGGCTGCATCAAGGAACCGACCCGTGGATACATCGAAATCGACGGCGAGGTCGTCTATGAGAATGGTTGGACCGGAGTGGACCTGCTGAAACTGAGGCGGGAGAAGATAGGCTTCATTCTCCAGTCTTTTAATCTGATCCCCTTCCTGACCACCCTGGAAAACGTACTGATCGCCCTTGACCTGGTCGGGGTCAAAGGCAGGGAGGCCCGCTCGCGTGCCTTGGAGCTCTTGAATTACCTGGAGATAGGGCACCGGCTGGACAATTATCCCGAAAACCTCTCCGGAGGTGAAAAACAGCGCGTGGCCATAGCCCGTGCCCTCGCCAACAGTCCCAAGGTGATCCTGGCCGATGAGCCGACCGCGGCCCTGGACACGGAGCGCGGCAAGGCAGTCATGGCCATGCTCAGGAAACTGGCCAAGGAAAAGAACTCCGCAGTAATTGTAGTTACCCATGACCAGCGCATGGTGGAGGGATTCGACCGCATCCATCAGATCCGTGATGGAAGAATTGTTGATAACAACTAATAAGAAATGAGAGCATTCACCCTACAATAAATTTGAAAGGGGAAAATACATGAAAGAGAAAGTTCTCCTTGGGTTGATATTAGTGTCGCCAGTTCAATAATGAAGTACAACACTTGGGAAAGCAGAAAGGAGGATGCTTATGTTTAAGAAAGTTCTTTTTCCAACTGATTTCTCGGCACACGCCGAAAAGACTATGGAATGCCTGGGCAACCTGAAGGGGGCGGGGGTCGAGGAGGTTGTTGTGGTGCACGTGATTGACTTGAGACCCCTGATCGATTGGCAGGATCTGGAAGGCTTTGACCGATGGAGGCAAGAAGCCGCGGGCAAGTTAGAAGAAGCCGCGGGGAAGCTGGCGGCGCTGGGCTTCCAGGCCAGAGGCCTGCTCAAGAGCGGTCCACCCTTTCTCAGTATCATCGAGGCGGCCCGGGAAGAGAATGTTTCGCTCATAATCATGGGCTCACATGGTAAGGGCTACCTTAAAGAGGTGGTGCTGGGCAGCACAGCAGAAAATGTCCTCCGTCATAGCCCGGTACCGGTGCTGGTGGAGAAGTTCAGGACTATCGAGGCAACCGGCAAGGCCGCCTGCGAGTTCATGTCCCAGAGGATGTTCGGCAAGATCCTCTACCCGACCGACTTCTCGGCGCCGGCCAAGAGGGTCCAGGACTACATTGTACACCTTAAGGCCGCCGGGGCAGAGGAGGTGGTGATACTCCACGTGCAGGACATTGGTAGGCTGCGGCCGCACCTGGCTGCGCGGATGGAAGAGTTCAACCGGATCGATGCCGGCCGGCTGGATGACATCAGGCGTGAATTTGAAGCGGCGGGACTGAAGGCCAGGACCCTGCTGCGTGAGGGTGTGCCTTTCCAGGAGATCATGAAGGTGGCGGATGAAGAGGACATTTCGCTCATTGCTATGAGCTTCCTTGGCCGCAGTATGATCAAAGAGGCCCTAATAGGCTCGGTCAGCGGCAAGGTCGTCCGCTTGGCCGCCCAGCCCGTACTTCTGGTGAAGTAGAGCGCGGCGGCCCTGCGGCGGGAGCAAACGAATCAAACAAGGAGCGCCTTATGACATCCCTCAGAAATATCTTCCTGGCCTTTTTCAAAATAGGCACTTTTTCCTTCGGCGGCGTCTATTCCATGATCGCGTTTTTCGAGCGCGAATTGGTCGAACGGCGTAAGTGGATTACCCATGATGAGTTCATAGAAAGCTTTGCCATCGGGCAGATAACCCCGGGGCCACCCATCGTCAACACGGGGATATGTATCGGCTACAAGCTGCACAGGCTTCCCGGGGTACTGGTAGCTACCCTGGGGCAGACCCTTACCGGCACGGTATTGGCTATCATCCTGGCGGCTTTCTACCTCCAGGCAAAAGACAATCCCTTGCTACAGTCGGTGATGAAGGGCGTGGCTGCAGCGGTGGTTGGACTCCTGGGGTCTATCATCTATAAGATGGCAAGGAAGCTGGTTACCGGCTATAAAAGCGCGGCGTTGGCAGCTGGCGCTTTTGGCGCGCTGGCTGTTTTTAAGCTTAATCCCATCGGCATCATCCTGGCGGCTGGTGTTCTCGGCCTGATTCTCAATTGGAGGCGATAAATGGAAATACTGAAGCTTGCTGCTATCTTGTTTGTGATAAACGGCCTGACTATCGGCGGTGGATATGCCATGGTGCCGTTGCTTCAAAAGGAGCTGGTGGAGAATCACCATTGGCTGACGAACAAGGAATTTATCGACGCGATCGCCATCGGCCAGGTGACGCCCGGACCGCTCACCGTCATGAACGCCTTCATGGGTTTTAAGGTCGGGGGACTGCTTGGGGCGATCGTAGCCATGCTGGCCAGCTACCTCCCCAGCATCATCATCGTCACCCTGGTAACGAGACACTACCTCCAGTACAAGGAGTCATGGATCGTCAAGGGCTCGTTCGCAGGGATCAAACCGGCGGTGGTGGGGCTCCTGGCGGCTGTACTCATCTTTCTGGGAAGGAGTTCCCTTACGAGCGTACCCTTGGGCGCTGTTGCGGCCGTGAGCTTCGGCCTTATCGCCTTTACCAAGATCGATCCGACCTTCATTATCATCGGTTCCGGCGTCCTGGGGGCTTTTCTGTTCTAGGAGTGGTGGCACGGTACGCTGTGTCCTGCTTGTCAGATATTTAGTCTTGATAAAATGGTCAGATATTCATAAGATACTTAGAAAATAATTATTCAGCCACCAAGTCACCAAGGCCCCATGGATGGGGGAGAAGAAACTATTCTATAATCTTGGTGTCTCTGTGCAATCAGCTAGATAGTTATCTTAGAAATAAGGGTAGGGAGGCCATCCATCAAGGTTAAAAGGTTTCTCATTGTTGCCGTGGGCGTTTTCATTCTTGTCTCCGGCATCATCGGCTATCTGGGTTATAGCGCCAATAAAGAGATAGAAAAGACGGTAACGGATCAGTTCAACCGGCAACAACTTATACTGGCCAGGAAGGTAGCCCACGCTATCCGTAATCACTTTAATTATCTCGAGACCAATTTATTCGAATTTAATCAATTTTGGGAACGGGATATTAAACGACCGGATGTGGTAAGGACAGAGGTCGCTTCTTTTTTTGCTCTGGTCCGGGACTGGCATGTCCTGGCCATTGTCCATCTCGACCGCAAAGGAAAGCCGATCCTTACCCTGAGCGAGCAGGAGTTCACGGATGGAGCCGGATTGGGAATCGATTATGAAGAGTATCGGCAATGGGGTATCAAACCGGAACACAGGGGTAAGATACTGGCTGGACGCACATTCCGGCCCGAAACCGGCCTTTTTAAGGGCCGCTGGTTAATGGTTATGGCCACGCCGACCTATAGACCCGCTACCGGGCATGGAGGCGATTCAGGATACCAATTCGAAGGCTTGAGTCTTATGGTCGTGGACCCGATAGGCATCGCCATGAGATATGCCCGGGACATCCGTTCAGGCAAGACAGGCTATGCTTGGATTGTTGATCACCAGGGGACTTTTTTAAGTCACTATGATGACACCTTTATCGGTGAAGACTCCTTTACGGTCAGGCAGAGAAGAAATCCGCGGATATCTTATGCGCAGATAAACGAGGCGGTGCGAAAACACCTGCTAAAAGGGGAGGAGGGTGCGGGCTGGTATGTATCGGGATGGCATAGAGGTGTAATCCATGAGATGAAAAAGTTGTTCGCCTACAGTCCGATCTTTTTGTCAAAGGAAGATGATACCGGGAATCTGTGGTCCGTGGCGGTTGTTGCCCCCGAGGCAGAAGTTTACGGGATTATCCAATCACTGGTCATAAGACAATGGCTGATTGCAGGGGCCTTTCAACTGATAGTTTTTTGCTGTTTAGCTGTAGCTATCTATTTTTCTCTGCGCTGGTCGCGGATATTGCAGGCGGAAGTTGACGAGAGGACGGCTGATTTGAGGCGTTCCGAGGCGGAAGTGCGGCAGGAAAGAGACAGGGTCAAAGAGAGTATGCAGAAGCTCGTGGAGATGCAGGGGAAGCTCGTTCGTTCAGAGCGCTTTGCGGCCATAGGAGAGGCGGCTGCCTATCTTTCGCACGAGATAAAAAATCCTTTGATGCTCATGGGCGGATTCGCCGGCCAGGTAGAAAAATCCCTTCCGGACGATAATGCTAATCGAGAGAAATTAAGGATTATACAGGACGAGACCAGGCGTCTGGAGTTGATGCTGGCGGAGGTCAGAGACTTTACGCGTCCGGCCAGGCCGCAAAAGGAATTGCAAAATATCAATTCAGTCATTGAAGACACGTTAGCCCTTATGGAGAACAAAATGATGGATAAGGGGATTGAGTACGAAAAAGCCTTGGATGACCGCTTGCCGGCCGTACTCTTTGACCCGCAGCAGATCAAACAGGTATTGATTAACCTGGTGAAGAATGCCGTCGAGGCCATGGCTCAGGGTGGCAAACTGGTCATCTCTTCCCGGCGTGAGGACGGGCATATTA
>QYQD01000203.1 GCA_007280345.1 Deltaproteobacteria bacterium
GGATATGGTTTTTCAAGCAGTTAGAACCAGATTCCCGCTCAGAATCGCTGCGGGAATGACAGAATTGGGACTTTTGCAAGAGCCTCCATTGGTTTGATTTAGGCTTTCAGCTTCGAGCTTTTTTAAGGGTATGGATTCAATGGCAGAGGGATTTTTAAAGGCATTTACGCTCATAATTAACCTCGATACAGAGCTTCTGAATATCATCTATTTGTCACTAAAGGTCTCCGGCACGGCTCTATTGATAGCAACCGCTACAGGTCTTTTCACCGGTGCCATAGTGGGATTTAAACGTTTTCCGGGAAAGGATTTCATCCTCGGCCTTTTGAATACCTTCATGGGGCTTCCCCCGGTGGTGGTCGGGCTTTTCCTGTATCTTCTGCTATCAAGAAGCGGACCGCTTGGATTCATGGGTTTGCTTTATACTCCATCAGCAATGGTGATAGCCCAGGGTATCCTCGCTTTTCCCATTGTGGCCTCTCTTTGCCACTCGGCTATTGTAAGTGTAGATCCTGTTATCAGACAGGCCTCCAAGACACTCGGGGCTACGCCTTTTCAGATAACACTCACTGTAATCAATGAGGCCCGCTATGGGATAATGTCCGGGATAACTGCCGCATTCGGAAGGGTAATGGCAGAGGTAGGCGCGATACTCATTGTGGGTGGAAATATCGCAGGCTATACAAGGGTTATGACTACGACCATAGCGCTTGAGACGGATAAGGGAAATTTTGAGCTTGCCCTGGCCCTGGGGATGATACTCCTAACCATCTCATTAATTATAAACATGGCCCTATATTTAATTCAAAAAAGGGGAATGGTGGCGAGGTAAATGAGTACGTCCCGGCGGGTCTTCGACCTGAGATTGACGACCTTCAATATCTGCAAGAGTTATAACGGGGAGTCTGTTCTGAGAGACTGCTCCTTTGCCTTTGATAAGAGCGGTACTTATGTGCTGATGGGTCCTAATGGCAGCGGCAAGTCAACGTTTTTAAGAATATGCGCCCTTCTTGAAGAACCGGATGAGGGCGAGATAACTTATTTTTCAGGAGCGGATGTTTTAAAGAAAGACATTGAACTAAGACGCAGGACGACCCTTTTGTTACCGAGAGTTGGAGCTTTTAATACCACGGTATTTAAGAACGTAGCTTATGGGCTGAGGGTAAGGGGAATAAAAGGGCCGGAGATAGAGGAGAGGGTGGATGAGGCATTGGAATTTGTCGGCCTGATCCATAAAAGAAACCAGAAGGCACCGGTTCTTTCGAGCGGAGAGACACAAAGGCTTGGTATTGCCAGGGCGATGGTTATTGAGCCTGAGATATTTTTCCTCGATGAACCAACGGCATCCGTTGATCAAAAAAATACAGAGATCATAGAGGATATAATTTTGAAGATGAAAGAAAGGGGCAGATCCATTGTGGTTATAACCACCCATGATATATCGCAGGCAAACAGGCTCGCAGATTGGTTGCTTTTGCTAAAGGATGGGAGGGTTATTCACTCTTAGAATTCCATGCGCAGGGCCTTCTGCCCGGCCGGGTAGAGCCAGGGGGCTTCCGCGACAACGCGAAACCCGCATTTTTCAAAGAAAGAGCGGCCGACCTGGTTGGTTTCAGCCACGGACAGTCTAATCTTCATAGGTTTGCCGCCTGCGGGTGAGTCTTCGTTAAACTGCTTTACAAACTTTATTAGTTCACTCCCGATCCCCTGCCGCCGATACTCCTTTGAGACGGCAATAGCCATGATCTCCAGCACAGTCTCTCCGTCCTGCTCATCCCGCATGAGGGCAAACATAATAAACCCGCAGCAGACCTTACCGTTGGCTTCCTTTTCGCAGACAAAGGTATAAGTGCCTGGAGTGAGGAACCACCTGGCAATGGATAGGTCATAGTGGCCATAAGGGGAAAATGAATCTCTGGATAAGGGAAGTATAAAGGGAAAGTCGGTTAAATCCGCTTCTCTAACCGAGGTCATAGCAACCTCAGTATCCGTTCCACGTCACAATTTTCCCGCACTACTTTTGCCAGTTTGTCCAGTTGCTCCTGACGGAAGAGATGGTATGAAAAACCGGACGTATAAGGGGGAAGTCCCTTTTGCCGGCGCAGCCAGTTGATAAAACTGCGCCGCGCCTGGTCGCTATCGAAGATGCCGTGTATGTATGTGCCTAAGACCGGACTATGGCCTGACATGACCGCGACCGCAGTTTCCGGGGTGTCAACCAGCGGCAGGATGTGGCCTTTTACTCTTGTCCGGCCCATGTGTATCTCATAGCCGAAGACGCTTGTACCGGCGGGAAAGACAGGCGAAAAAACCGTTCGGTGACAGACCTGCCGCAAGACCTTCTCGCGCTCTATGGTGGTTTCTACCGGTAGAAGCCCCAGTCCCTCTATCTCCCGGACGTCGCTTTCTGCCCCATAGGGATCAAACAGCTTTTCTCCTAACATCTGATAGCCGCCGCAGATGCCGACAATGGCCGTGCCTCTGGCGCAGGCCTCTTTTATGCGCGCATTCCAGCCATGATTACGAAGATGTACGGTGTCGGCCAGAGTAGCCTTGCTGCCGGGCAGGATCAGGCAGTCACAGAGGTCAATCTCGGCCGGACTGCGCAGGAACCGCAGGGAGACATCCGGTTCCAGCGTTAAGGGGGTAAAATCTGTGAAATTGGAGATGCGCGGAGGCACAACTACACCGATCACTACCTTTTCCGTATCGACTTCGAGTTTTATGACCTGCGGCGGTATGGCATCCTCTTCATCCACCCAGATATCGCGAAAATAAGGGAAAACGCCCAGAACCGGTAGGTTGATGCCCTTTTCAAACATCTCTATCCCCGGCTCCAGCAGAGCCCGGTCACCGCGAAATTTATTGATGAGGAACCCCTTGACCAGGGGTTTATACTCCTCCTGGATAAGGTCATAGGTGCCCTTCATCCAGGCAAAGACCCCGCCCCGGTCAATGTCGCCGACAATGAGCACCCTGGCCCCGGCATATTGCGCCATCTGCATATTAACTAGATCGCGGTCCTGCAGATTAATTTCCGCCGGGCTTCCCGCCCCTTCGATCACTATAACCTCATACTCCCGGGCCAGCTCGTCGTATGCCTTCTGCACTATTTCACGGTGTCTCTTATAGCGGCGGTAATAATCCCGGGCATTACGATTGCCATCCGGCCGGCCCAGAAGGATGACCTGGGAGCAGTTATCGGCCGAGGGTTTAAGGAGGATGGGGTTCATGCGCACGTCCGGCTGAAGGCCACAGGCCTCGGCCTGATAGACCTGGGCCCGGCCCATCTCCAGGCCATCGGCCGTGACGTAGGAATTAAGGGCCATATTCTGGGCCTTGAAAGGAGCCACATTAATGCCCATTTCCTTAAGTATCCGGCCAAGGGCGGCGACGAGAACGCTCTTTCCCACGCCGGAGCCTGTCCCCTGGATCATCAATGCCCTGGCCCGGTGTTTTTTCATGACAAAAATACCCCGGTTAAAAAAAGTGCGGTCTCTACCAGCTCGCTGAGTGCGCCCAGCATGTCTCCGGTTATGCCGCCGATCTTCTTTTTATAAAAGGCCAGGACCGCGGCGGTCATGAGCAGAAATATGCCGTTCATCCACAAGAAGGTTTTTAACCCCACCAGCAGGGGGAGTACCATAAGCGGCGCCACCAGCAAGAATCTGCTAAACCCCTCCTTACTGACAAAGTCCCTTCCGGTTCCCCCTTCCTTTCGGGCATAAGGAAGGAAATATGTCCCGAAAAGCATAGCCGCCCGGCCGTATGCCGCAGGCAAGAGGAAGCAGGCCCAGGAGTCCCATCCGCCGCGGGGAAGGTTGGCCAGGGCCGCCCATTTCAGGCCCAGAATAAAGAACAGGGCTATAGCCCCCATGGCCCCGATGTCGCTGGCCTTCATGATGCGCAGGGCATCTTCCCGCGACCGATGGGAAAAGAGCCCGTCTGCCGTATCGGCCAGGCCGTCCAGATGAATGCCTCCGGTAATAGCCGCTAAAAAGAGGACGGAGAAAAGAGAGGTTATCTGAACCGGGAAGAGGCGGACCAGGATATAATCGAAGAGAAAAATAAGGCCTCCGATCACCAGACCAACGACCGGGAACCACGGCAGTGTCCCGGCTCCTATCTGTCCTTTGGTCCGGGGTGCAGGGAGGACGGTTAAAAAGGTAAGGGCCGCAAAGAAATTACCCATTATTCCCCTTACTGACTTCGGCCTGTCTAAAGGTGTGCACCTCATTAAAGACCCGGCAGGCGGCCTCGATAATGTGCATAGCCAGGGCCGCGCCCGTTCCTTCCCCGAGACGCAGATCGAGATTTACGATAGGCGCAAGACCGAGGTGGGCCAACATGTGCTTATGCCCTTGCTCCACAGAACAGTGTCCGGCAAAGGCATATTGAGAGACAGCGGGACAGAGCGTATGGGCAATCAGCGCGCCAGCCGTGGAGATAAGGCCGTCGATAACCACCGGTTTCTTGTGATAAGCCGCCGCCAGTACTAGCCCCGCAATGCCGCCTATCTCGAATCCACCGACCTTAGAAAGGACGTCTATTCCATCCGCCGGATCAGGATGGTTTACAGAGATAGCCGCCTTGATAATCTCACACTTTTTTTGAAAAGATGCATCAGATATGCCCGTGCCGCGTCCGGTCATATCCTCTACGGACTGCCCCGTAATAACGGCGCCAATGGCGCTCGACGGAGTGGTGTTCCCGATTCCCATATCGCCGGTGCCCAAGAGCGTTATTCCCCTGGCAAACATGGCCGCAGCCAGATCAAAACCAGCCAGGATAGCCTCTTCCGCCTGCTGCCGGCTCATGGCCGGACCGCTTGTAAAATCATTTGTCCCCGGCGCAATCCTTTTCTTTATAAAACGATTTTCTCCCTGGATAGCGTCCGGTAAATCCGGGACAATACCCATATCAACCACTACCACCTCGGCGGGGAACTGGCGGGCCAGGGCGTTTATACCGGCGCCGCCCCGGACAAAGTTTTTGACCATCTCCCCGGTAACCTCCTGAGGGAAGGCGCTTACGCCGTGTTTGACTACTCCATGGTCGCCAGCCATGACCAAAAAGCCTTTCTTTTTGACGGAAGGATTAAGGCTGCGCATTATGCCGCACAGCCGCTCGCCTATCTCATGTAATCTTCCGAGGGCACGGGGCGGCATGCACAGTTCGGCGGTGTGATTTCTGGCCTTCTCCAGCGCATCCAGGTCGATCGGCTCGATTTTTGCGATAATGTCGTTAAGTCGTGTCATTTTCCCCCTCACCAGTTATTTGATTTTGATCGGTATGCCGGATACCAGCCAGTAAACTTCATCGGCACAGGCGGCCAGCTTCTGGTTGACCATGCCGACCAGGTCGCGAAATCTCCGGGCCAGCCTGTTTTCCGGGACGATACCGGCTCCGACCTCATTAGTTACTAAGATAAAGGAACAAAGGGGCTTGTGTATTTTCTCCGCAAGAGCCCCTACCGAGTGCATTATTTCTTCTTCGGGCATATCCCGGAGCAGCATATTGGAAACCCACA
>QYQD01000055.1 GCA_007280345.1 Deltaproteobacteria bacterium
GAACCGAACGGGTGGCCTGGGTGTTTACCCTCACTGCCGCGGCGGACAATCTGGGGCGAATACGCCACCTGACGGCGGCGGTTTCTCCCTGAACCGAAACAGATGCCGGATAATCGATAATTCTGCCGGCAACCGGCAACCGGCAACCAAAGGAGACCGCGGCCCAGATTTATCCGAGAATTTGCCTGTCATATGGGTGCCGAAATAGTCCTAAAATAGGAAACACAGCTTAATTTCATTGGTTTTTCAACAGCCTGTTAGAGCATAAAATTTGTCCACGGTTACGGTATTAACTGCCGGGAGATAAATGGCTTGGGTGCGTCCCAAGCCCTAGATAGTCGGTGGGAGATTGCGTGTCTCCCGCTTTTTTTATCCCACAGAGTAGAGATTAATGGACAAAAGGGTCTGTATTTTTGTAGATGGGGAAAATTTTCGCTATTCCATTGAAGAACTTTTTCGGGGAGAATTTGATAAAAGAGATTATTTGCCAAGAAATGCATCTTGGGGCAAATTGTTCGATTGGATAGTATCCGAAGCAACTGATGATGGTAAAAGATTAAGAACCTATTGGTATGTAATTCAATTTATTGACTTCTGTCCCTATAAATTTCCACATTCAATATCTAACACAGAAGGGTTAAAGAAGTTACTCTCAAAACACCCCCCGCTAAAGGGTGAACTTGATAAAATAGGCGATCAAAATGCTCTGATTAAAAGGATGGAAGAAATTATCAGTGATTTTATTTCAGATAGGAATAAAATGACTAAGCGCTTTAGTGGGTGGAACACTATACAAGACGGTATTTCTCAAAGGCATCATTCTATTGAATTTAGGAAGGCAGGTGCTATAGTATATAATCTTTTTGACAGAACCCTCGGCAAAGAAAAAGCAGTTGATGTTAAACTTGCAACAGACCTTATTTCATTGGTGAATATCTATGATATGGCTGTTATAGTTTCGGGCGATCAAGATTACGTTCCTGTTGTTCAAGCCGTTAAAGATTGTGGTGAGAAGGTTGTGAATGTGGCTTTTCTAACTAGAAGTGGACAATTGTTGCCAGGCGGTGCAAGGAGGCTAAATCAGGTCACAGATTGGAGCCTTCAGATTTCATATGATCAATTTAAGACTTTTCTAAATTTATGAGAAATCACTCTCTTATAAAAAATATAGCGGCCTCTGGGCCGCTTTTTTATTCCAGATTTTAAAATGACCCACTACCGAAATCTGGGGAAAATTGACTTTCCGCCCCAATTTGGGCTATTTTTCCACCTGCGAGAAGAATTGGCTTCGAGAAGAGGATCGTTTGGGAGATTTTACTCGGCCAAAGAGGCTCCAAAACCTCGTTGGGACAGAAATAGCTATGTATGCGGCATAATCTCGGTTAAGTACCGGTACCTTTTAGATAACGTAAGGCCGTCCATATCACCATGACACCGAAAACAGATCTAAGAGTTCCATCCGTAAGGAAGTGTGCAGCGGTTCCGCCGAAATATGTTCCGATAAAGACTCCTGGGACCAATCCCCAAAGTAGGCGGGTTTCAACATTGCCATAGTTGATGTGCGTCAATGCACCGGCTATTCCCATAGGAACCATGGTCATAAGTGAACTGCCCTGTGCGGTGTGCTGATCCATGCCGACAAGAAGCATCATAGCGGGGATCATTACCACTGCCCCCCCCACTCCCATCATGCCTGAGAGAAAACCTGTCAGGGCACCCGCTGCAAGAAGCACCAGGACCTTGCACCATCCTTCTGCGGAGAAGGCAAGACGGGACAAAACCGGTTTAAGAAACAAGAGACCGGAGACGATAATCAAAAAGATTCCGAATGATCGCTTCAGTCTCTTTTCTGGAAGGAAGGTGGCGTGACGTGCCCCAAAATGGGCAGTTACCATAGCGGGAGCCGCCAAAATTATGGAAGCGAGGAAGTCCACTGACCCATGCAATGCATAGGTGACAGCGCCAGATATCCCAACGAAGACCATGGCAGCCAAGCTGGTACCGTGGGCTCTAAGCTGAGTCACCTTCAAGAGCCCGACCATGAGGGGAATCATCACCAAGCCGCCGCCGACTCCAAAAAGCCCCCCAAATACGCCAGCAAAAAAACCGATTAATAAAATCATCACTACAATTATAACCTTAAAATTAGTCCATGGTGCATATCACTTGCGCGTATATCTGAAACCTGTGATTCTCTAAAGGGATGATCTCTTGTAACTGGCTTTTTGAATTTGGCCAATTATTGCCATCAATCTTTTCGGGGAAGGAATGAAAAAATAGTGAGGCCGAGTAAAGATAAGATCTATGATTTTTTAGGCATAGATCCCAACAGAAAAATCTGGGAAGAACATCCCCGACTCATAAAGGTCTTAAAGATGGCTGCATCCCAAGACTTAGGAACTATTCAGGCTACCCCTTTCTTACTCCTTGGCGGACTATGAGAACCGGTATGGCTTGTTCCCGGTGAATTACTGCCGTTGAAACACTGCCCAGCAAGGCCGACTGGAGAACGGTTCTGCCATGTGAGGCCATCACAATCAGATCCACTGCCGCTTCTTCAGCTTCCTTGACGATCTCCGTCGCGGGATTACCTATTTTTGCCGCTTTAGATACTGGAACCCCCTGCTCTTTTATCTCACTTTCTATTTCTATGAGATAAGAAACCGCAGCATTCAGAAATGAGCTGATATCATTTTCCGATGACAGCGAAGCCACCTGTTCCTCCACCACATTAAATAAGTGGAGGGACGCATTGGTCTGCTTGGCCAGAGAAATGGCATACCTGACGGCCTCTCTGGACCTCTCCGACCCATCTACCGGTAAGAGTATCTTGCGAATCATTTTTCCCCTGGTTACCCAAATTGTGGTGAATTTAAGATGACGGATTACCAGTAAAACTTAATATGATATATCGCCACAACAATAGCCACTGCCAGAATCAAGAATGGCAGAAAGGGTATGAGTTGGAGCCCGATTTCCTTTAATTTCCCCATGTCAGCTCACCTTCTTAAACATTAAAGGGCAATTTCCAAAAATAGTTAATGATGTAAAGTAGGCCTACCAATCCGGTAACCACTCCCAGCATGGGTTTGAGATATTTTTCCGGAATAAACTTTTGGGTTTTTGACGCCAGCCAGGCGCCCAGGATGGCGCCGCTGGCGACAAACAGCCCGAAACTCCAATCCGGCGAGACGGACACGCCGGTGAGCAGGGGCAACGTCACCGTGTACGAAATCAACCCGGTAATGGACAGGGTGATGACATAGGGGATGGTGGCGGCCACCAACACATACATGGGCAAGCCAAAGAGGGACACCAAAATCGGCACCAGCAAAAAGCCGCCCCCCACTCCCAGGGCCGAGGCGATCACTCCCACCAGGAAACCGATGAGCAGCATAACCGGGACGTTAAAACTCTGTTCTTCCCCCCAGTACCCTATCCTCAAGCGCTTCCAAGACCTCTCCAGGGTGACGATGCGGAAATCGGCGGGCAAGCCGCAGGGGGCCTTGCCGGCCTGGAGACATTCTTTCATCATCTTATCGAATTTCTCTTTAAAAGACCTTTGTCGGGCGGTCTTATTCAAATACCAGGGCGTGACCTGGATGCAAAGATGAACCGACATTAGAAATAAAGCGATGCCGATGATGCCTTTAAAAGGCACCGGGTTGCTCAATAAATAGACGCGGATAAAAGGACCGATAGGCGAGCCCAGGACCGCACCGAGACACAGCCAGAGCGCCAGATCCAGGTTCCACTGTTTGCCACGCCAGAAACCGAGCAACGCGCCAAAAGGGTTCAAGAAGGTGATGATCAAAGAAGTGGGGCTGACACCGACGCTGGTAAACTGCAAAACTGACATGGAATAGGGCAGGGAGAAGATCCCCGCCGCCTCCCCCACGAGCCCCATAGTGTAGCCGGTCCAGAATCCCATCCAGAGAAGATGCCAAATGGGAATCCGGACCCCGGCCACCGGGAAGGATTGGTCCGCTCCCGGCAAGTACCCGTAGTTCACATAGCTGATAATGACTCCGAGTATGAATACTCCGGTTATCATGGGAATCTGGTCCCGGAGAAATTCCTTCAGAATCGGGTGCCGCGCCCCAAAACTCTCCTGAAGTTGATTTTGCCCCACGGCGATTCCTTTCGGAGGTATATTCATCGGCAACTCACTTTTTTGACCCATTTTACCATCGTTGCGCGCCATGTTTCTAATGGCGGCCTTCTACTTGTCCCACTCAGCACTCGACCCACGCCAATGGAGAAGGAACCGATCATGGAGTTAGGGGCTGCCAGATGGGGTACCCCATAAAGGCATACCAGTGGCTCATAAAGACGATGTCCCAAAACGCGGCAATGATCATGGCCCCTATGCCCACCTTGGCGTAATCGGCAAAGGTGAAGGTCCCCGTGGAGTAGGCAATGACCCCGGCGGTAGTTTGCGTCGGCAGCAGATAGGCAAAGGTGTCGGTATTACAAACGATCAATGTGAAGGGAATGGGGTTGAGGTTGAACATGGGCGCCATGGCCAGCATTACCGGCGCTAGCATAGAGATCGCCGCCACATTGCTGAGCATCCCTAAACGGATAATATGCGTGGCAATGATCATGATGATGAGGATAACAACCCAGTGGTGGCCGGCGGCAATGGGCCTGGCCAGGTTGGCGAGATAAGTCGCCAGCCCCGATGAACTCACCGCGCCGGATAATGACATGGCGCCCGCCAGCATGAGCCAGGTGCCCCAGATAGTTTTCTCTTGAATCGGGGCCCACTTGTAAGGCAAAAGCCCAGGAATGAAGAACAGAGCGATGAAGAGAAGCCCCACCACCGGAGTGCTTATTTTATGAATGCTCTCGGTGGCCCAGGCCAGGGCCACCAGGACGAAGAGGGTCAGGATAATCAGTTCCTCCCGGGAGGCTTTCCCCATGGCTGCCTGCTGCCTGCTGACCATTTCCAGGCCGCCGGGAACTTTCAGGCCCTGGGCCTTGAAATACCACCCGGTCCAGATATAGGTGAAGACGAACATCATGAGGATAGGGAACTGCAGGAGAAACCATTTTACGAAGGAAATCTGGATGTTCAATTCTTTGGAGAACAAGCCGGTCATGATCAAATTGGGCATGTGGGCCGTTTGAATCACAATGCCACAAATAAGGCAGGCATAGGTCAGGGCGTGAATGACCAGAGTCTTCTTCGCCGCCCGTTCTTCCGGGGTATCACCAAACAACCGGACCAAGCCGTTGACCACCGGCAGCATGGTACCCTGGCGGGCCACCGAGCCGGGGATCATAAAGGCCAAGACAAAATTGGTGGCAAACAGTGCCCACACCATCCTCCCCACGGTAGTGGCCTTAAATTTCTGGACCATGATCAGGGCGATCCTGCGATCCAGGCCAGAAAGCTGCATGAACGCGGCAAAGAGAAAGGCCACCAGCGCCAGGATGGTCACCCCTTGGGAGAAGCCGCTCAAAGCCTGGGGAAGTTTGGGCTGGGCCCCGGAGATCACCAGCAGGGCCGGGATCAGCAGTCCCGCAGCGCCTACCGGCATGGCTTCCGTCACCCAGATAATCACCGCCCATAAGAGAACGGCCAGGACTTTTTTGGCTGCCGGGGACATTCCTGGCGGTAGAGGCATCAGGTACAGGACTGCAGCAAAGACCAGCCAGGCGGAGAAAAAGCCGATGAGCGCCTTCCTGAGCGGAATTTGGGATTTATCATGCACCGCTACTTTGACCGGTTTATCAACCGCTTCATTACTCATATGCACTCCTCATCGTAAATAAATAGCCATGAGGCTTAGTAAGGCGCTCCCGAGTCAGGGTTTATAGGGCCGTTTTGCCCATATACCGTCTTTTGACACAGAGATATTCTTTCCACCGCCTCCAGGCGCGTTGTCCCATTATCAACTCCTCATTGGGATCGCCCAGGGGGAAGGCCTTGGGCATGTCCGCCTCTTTCCAGATGCCCTTTTCTTTTCTCGCCTCCCGCTGGTCCATGAGCCAGTCGTTATAGCTTTCGTAGACGATGTGCCCCTCGGGGGCATCCAGGGTGGCAGCCCGGATGCGGCCGTCCAGCTCACGGAACAGCGCGGCTTCCTCTTCGCTGACCTTCAAGGGCTCAACATCCAGGCGGTACCCCGCCTCATCCAATTCTTTCCCCGCGACCCCGGCAAAGATGCGCTGTTCCCGGAGGCTCAGGTATTCCTTGTAAATCCCGATGTATTCGTCGCTCACGGCGTGGCCCAGGGGCTTGTGGTCCCGGGTGGCGCCACGAGCCTTGGCCAGGTCGGTCTGGTAAAACTCCAACATGGCCGGATGATAATCTTCCCCCAGAAAATCGCAGACTTGCCGCAGGACTTTCTCGGGCTCCCTGACCAGGGTTTCATATTGGACATCGAGCCAATCGTGGGGGGCGAGCTTTTCCCGCCATGGTTTCACTGCATTCTGGCACATCTTCCAGATCTCGGCGGC
>QYQD01000096.1 GCA_007280345.1 Deltaproteobacteria bacterium
GTATAAGTATAAGAAATAGATTGGCACTTCAGCTTCTCAGCGGCGGCCACTACTTCCTCCGGAGGAAAAGACTCTCCCGCGATCCTTTTTTCGTCTTTGGACAACTGTGAAATCTCATAATTCTGGCAAAAAAGGCAGTGAAAATTGCATCCCACCGTGGCTATGGAGTAGGATTTTGAACCGGGATGGAAGTGAAAAAGGGGCTTTTTTTCTATAGGGTCTATATTGCGGGCAATGACCTGCCCGTAAACCAGGGAATAGAGCACTCCGTCCCGGTTTTCCCGCACACCGCAAATACCGTGCTTGCCGGGCATAATAAGGCAGTGGTGGTTACAGAGGTTGCATCTTACCTTCTGTTCCTCTTCCTTTACATAAAACATGGCCTCTTTCATGGCTTCTCCTTAAAGACGGCCCCGGTACTGGCGGAGGTCACCCACTGGGCGTACCGATAGGCATAGCCCTCCTTGATTTTTGGCTCCGGTGGTTTCCAACCCTTTTTGCGTCTGGCCAGCTCCTTCTCATTGACTTTCAGGATTATCGACTTTCCAGGAATGTCGATACCGATGCGATCACCTTCCTGAACAAAGGCGATGGCCCCGCCCTCCGCAGCTTCCGGAGAGACATGGCCGATAGCCGCCCCCTGCGTGCCACCACTGAAGCGTCCGTCCGTAATCAGAGCCACTTCTTTCCCCAGGCCCATCCCCACGATAGCCGAGGTTGGGGTCAGCATCTCGCGCATACCAGGGCCGCCCTTGGGCCCTTCGTACCGGATGACGACAACATCACCCTTTTTTATTTCCCCCCCTAAGATGGTAGAGACTGCTTTTTCCTCCGAATCGAAGACCCGGGCCGGCCCTTCGTGCCTTAACATTTCCGGGGCGACGGCCGACTGTTTCACCACCGCCCCATCCGGCGCCAGGTTGCCATAGAGTATGGCGATGCCTCCCTCAGCATGGTAGGGGTCGTTGACCGTCCGTATGACGGCCTTATCAAGAATACGTTTACCTTTAAGATTATCCGCGAGTTTTTTACCGGTCGCGGTCATAACCGTAGTGTCTATTAACCCGACCCCGGCCAACTCGGAGAGGATGGCCGGGATGCCGCCGGCCGCATCGAGGTCCTGGAGATGATGGGGCCCGGCCGGGCTGAGACTACAGAGGTGCGGGGTTTTCTGGCTGATTTCATTAAAGAGAGAAAGGGGGAGCTTTATCCGGGCTTCATGGGCAATAGCCGGCACATGAAGAACGGTGTTGGTTGAACACCCCAGGGCCATATCTACGGCAACGGCATTCTTAAAGGCAGAGAGTGTGACAATATCCCGCGGCCGCAGGTTCTTTTTCACCAACTCCATGACCTTAATGCCGGCCGCCTTGGCCAGGCGCTGACGGGCGGCTGAGACGGCCGGGATAGTGCCATTACCAGGCAGGCCCAGGCCCAGGGCCTCTGTAAGGCAGTTCATGGAGTTGGCCGTGAACATACCGGCACAGGAACCACAGCCCGGGCAGGCCGCATCCTCGATGGCCCGGAGCATTTTTGCCGACATCTTGCCGGCCCTGACCTTACCTACGCCTTCAAATACGGTGATCAGGTCTATCTCCTTTCCCCGGAAGGAGCCGGCCAGCATCGGGCCGCCGCTGACCATTATGGCCGGTATATTGAGGCGCAACATGGCCATTAACATGCCCGGGATGATCTTGTCGCAGTTAGGGATCGACACTAATCCGTCAAAAGGGTGGGCCCGGGCCATGACCTCAACCGAATCGGCTATAAGCTCCCGGCTGGCCAGGGAGTACTTCATCCCTTCGTGATTCATGGCAAGCCCATCACAGACGCCGATGGTGGAAAACTCGATAGGCGTTCCCCCGGCCATGCGCACACCGGCCTTAACCGCGGCCGCGATCTGATTGAGATGGATATGGCCGGGGATTATTTCATTATAGGAATTGGCTATGCCGATGAGGGGCCGCCTGATCTCCTCGTCGGTGTAACCCATGGCCTTAAAAAGGGCGCGGTGCGGTGATTTCTCCAGCCCCTTTTTCATAGCATCACTTCGCATATAAGCCTCCTCTTAAGTTCAAATAATAACCACATCATACGGAAAAAGGGCACGATTGACAAGGTCAAAGTGGTGATACTAAAATAGTATATCCTACCAGATTGCTGAAAAACTTTTTCGTACTTTTTTCGTCATTCCCGTGTAAACTGGATTCCGGATCAAGTCCGGAATGACCATGGTGTGAAGGCATTACTGAGACAGTGCACTTGATTAAGGAGGCCGGTATTTGAAGACCACATTTAACGAACTCAACCTTCCGGTGCCCACTAGGGTAATATACGGGCGAAATCTCATTGATGAGCTGAGAACGTTTTTTCCTGCCACAGTCAGAAAAGTAACCATAGTCATTGGGAAGGGAAGTGTAAGGAGAAGCGGACTACTCGACCGCATCTTAACTCCCCTGCAGAAACACGGCCTGGAAACGACTGTATTTGAAGGTGTGGAAGAAAATCCATCCTGGGCTACCTGCCTGCGTGGCAGGGATCACCTCTTAAGGCAGGGAGCAGAGTTAATCATTGCCCTGGGCGGCGGCTCTGTCCTGGATGCCGCCAAGGCCATGGCCCTGGCCGCTACAAACACGGGATCGCTGGCCGGGATGATAGAGCGAAGGGATTATTTACAAAAACCCCTTCCCACTATGGCCATCCCGACCACGGCGGGAACCGGAAGCGAAGTAACCCAGTATTGCATCATTACGGATGAAGCTACCCATGACAAATTAAACCTGCACACCCCGCACTCCTTTCCCTGGACCGCCATTCTCGATCCTGTTTGTACGCTATCTATGCCGAGAACCATTACCATAGGGACCGGAATGGATGCCCTGAGCCATGCCGTGGAAGGCTATCTCTCCCGGAGGGCGAGCAGCGAATCCGACCGGTTAGCCCTGGAGAGTATAGAAATGATCGGAAAGTTCCTGGAGGCAAACATAAGAGAGCCCCATAATCTGAAACTGCGCGAAAACATGCTCCTGGCTGCCTCCAAAGCCGGTGCGGTTATCTCCCAGACCGGTACTATACTGCTGCACGCCCTGGGCTACCGCCTTACACTCGACCACGGCGTGCACCACGGCCTGGCCAATGCGGTTCTCCTTTATCCTTTCCTGCGGGTCACTCAAAGGTATCAGCCTCAAAAAGTACAAGGAATCCTGGACGCACTCCTCGGAACCCACTCTACGCTGGAGGATCTCAAGGGTTACCTGATGCGACTCGGCATTAAACCGGACATCGGCCGCTACGGTGTTAAGGCCGGGGAATTCGAGGCCATAGCCCGCTATGTCCTGGCTAAAAATAACCTTCCAGATACCCCTTTTTCTGTAACCACCAGGGATATTTTTGAAATACTCTCCGTGGCTATGAACTAAAGAGGCTCTTCGATCGTCAAAGAGACCAGGCGCTTTCCGGCATTTTAAGGTTTACTTTTCATCACACGGCCTTATAATAAGAACATTTTTGCGAGCGTTAAGCAGTCAGCGAACAGCCGGATAGGAGAGGGGTTGCTGATAGCCCATAGCCGATTTCAAGGACTTAGTTTATGAACGAATTCTATGCCATATTTCTGGGCGTCGTCCAGGGGTTGACCGAGTTCCTGCCGATCTCCAGCTCCGGACACCTGGCCCTGTTAGAACATTTTTTTGGCTTAAAGGAGGCTGGCCTCGGCTTTGACATAATGCTCCACATGGGCACACTCCTGGCCATACTCATCTATTTCCGTGAAGACTGGTGGGCCATGGCCACGTCAATCTGGCCCGGGCAAAAGGATGGCTTTGCAAAGATTAATCGCCGTCTCCTTGTCTATCTAGCCATAGCCACTGTCCCGGGAGGCGTCTTTGGCTACCTTCTGGAAAAAAAGGCGGAGACCGTTTTTCGAGAACCTTCTTTGATCGCCACTACCCTGGCTGCAGCCGGGATACTCCTCATCCTTGCCGAGCTTTTTTCCAGCCGCTACAGAGAATTTGATGATATATCTCTCAAGGACGCCGTACTCATCGGCTTTGCCCAGGCCCTGGCGGTTATTCCCGGTGTTTCACGAAGCGGCATTACCATATCCCTAGGCCTCTTTCTGGGCCTGAAGCGCCAGGCGGCTGCCAAGTTTTCCTTTCTCCTATCTGCACCGATCATCTTTGGCGCCGGCTTGAATCACCTGGTGGATTTATATAAGTACGGCCCTGACGGAAATAATGGCGCATATTATTACATTATTGGCCTTGCCTCCGCCGGCATAACCGGCTATCTGGTAATCAAATATCTCCTTGCGTATCTGCGCTGGCATAGCCTTTACGTCTTTGCCTATTATCGCCTTTTGATAGCCGGCGGTGTTTATCTGGCGGTACAGTTTCCCTGGTTTAACCTTGCCACTTAACAAATCTCAGCAGATCCGCCGGAGGCGGGACCGGGAGGGTTGCCTTGCAAAACAAAAACACCCCTAAAAAGTACCTCGTAATAATTGGCCTGGCGCTGATTTACGCTCTTCTCCTGAGCCAGGCCGGGGCAGCTCTGACAGAAGACGAGAAAAACAACATCTCTGTCTATAATCAAGTCGCCCCCAGCGTGGTTAATGTCTCCAGTGTGGTCATGGAGCTGGATTTCTTTCTCAACCCGGTGCCCAAACAGGGTTCTGGTTCAGGGATAATCTTAGACAGCCGAGGGTACATCCTTACTAACCATCACGTGATTACCGAGGCACAATCGATCCATGTAACCTTATCTGATGGAGGCTCCTATCCGGCCAAACTCGTGGGCTCCGATCCGGATAGTGACCTGGCGGTCATCAAGATCGACGCGCCAAAGGACAAACTAAAACCTATTCGTCCGGGGGATTCAGACCAACTCCAGGTGGGACAAAAAGTTCTGGCTATTGGAAATCCCTTTGGGCTGAACGAGACATTGACCACGGGTATTATCAGCTCGATAGGACGATCCATAAGGTCGCCGAGCGGCCTCTTAATCGAAGACATGATTCAGACCGATGCCTCCATCAACCCGGGCAATTCCGGAGGGCCTCTTCTGAACTCGCGCGGCGAGTTAATTGGCATAAATACAGCCATATTCAGTCCCTCCGGGGGGAGTGTAGGGATTGGTTTTGCCATCCCGGTCAATACAGCCAAGAAGGTATTTCCCCAACTTATTGCCCGGGGCTACGGAGAATACCCCTGGCTGGGCGCCGGCTTCCAGACACTGCGGCCCTCTCTGGCCGAGGCCCTTAAGTTACCCGTCCGCTACGGAGTAATGCTCGCGGAAGTGGGTAAGGATGGACCAGCCGACCGGGCCGGGCTCCGTGGCGCGACCAGACAGGTCCGTCTCGGGAACACCATTGTGGCTATAGGCGGTGATATTATCCTGCAGATCGACGGGAAAAAGGTGGAGTCCGGCGATGTGTTAATTCGCTATCTACGGGAGAAGCGTCCTGGAGATCGAGTGCTTCTTACCGTGTTACGTGGCAGCGAGACCATCAATGTGCCGCTTACCCTTGGTAAGAGGCCGCGCCGGGGATAGAAAGGACCTTATGCGAAAGGCACGGCCACAGAGTTGAGCGATATAGACGGGGTGAAACAGATGCTATTTAGAGCACCCGAGGATATATATAGGGATTATAATCGTTTTCTAAGGAAGGGTAACTATAAAAGGGCGTACAGGTGTCTTGAAAGTCTGCTGCATGAATTCCCTGACCATGAAGAACTTATGGTTGAAATTGTCCACCTCTGCGTTTTTGAATGGGGAAAGCCGGAAAAGGCCAGACCCTGGTTGATTAAGTTAACAAAGATGCGTACTCTATGGATAGACTATATGTTGCTCAGTCGTGTGGAGGCGGAAGCTGGAAATATCAGCCATGCAAAGCAGTATCTGGATCAGGCAAAGGAACTCCAGAAAAAGCAGGGATCCATCAAGGCCAAAGAGGAGGCAAAACACATCCTTTCAGAGGTTGAATACCTTATAAAGTACAAGGAATGGAACTTACTGTCAGAAAAGATGGCGGAGGACAAGGCAAAAGCCACCAGCCCCCGGCGAGAGGAAATCAGATCGCGAGAAGTTAGCACCAGTGAAATTCCTGCTCCTGATAGCCCTTCACAAGCTCTTACGGTTCAAAACCATAAAAAAGAACCAGATGCAAAGCTAGAGACAAAAGAAGGATCCCCGCCTGTTCCGCGTTATAGCATTCCAGTAACGTTCTCACCTCCTGATGAGGGGATATTAAGGTCATTCCAATCGGTCTCCTTTTCTACCTTGAAGGAGGTACAGTTATGGCTCGACTATACGTATCTTACCATTCAGGGTGGTTTTGATGAGCTTTTATGCCTGGCTGCCATAACCGATGTGGATAAATACTGGTATCAAATCGAGACCGTGAAAAAAGTTCTTAAACATTTTCACGGAAGGGTTCTTTTATGTGATGAGGTTGGTCTGGGAAAGACCATAGAGGCAGGGATGATTATAAAGGAGTATCTCATGCGGGGGATGGCCAGAAACGTCCTGATACTGACGCCCCCCTCCTTGGTTTCGCAATGGAAAGAAGAGATGGAGGTAAAGTTCGGCATCGAATTCCTGACTACCGATGATACTAAATTTATGAAAGATCCAGAGGGCTTTTGGAGTAACAGGTATATTATCGCCTCCCTCCATATAGCGAAGAACAGGAAGAACCTGCCCCTTGTGGCCGGGCATTTTTATGACATTTTGGTCGTGGACGAGGCCCATCATTTGAGGAACCGGACGACCCTAGCCTGGAAACTGGTCAATCAGATCAACAAAAAGTTCATCCTTCTACTTTCAGCCACCCCGGTCCAGAATAACCTGATTGAACTGTTTAATCTCATCACGCTCCTGAAGCCGGGACAGTTCAAGACAGAGAAGCTTTTTAGACAGGAGTACCTGAGGAAGGGTAATCTAAGGACACCGGCCCATAAAGATAAACTGAGGGAGCTTTTAAGGGACGTGATGGTTAGAAATACAAGGAGTGCCATTGACCTCAAGCTTCCCCGGAGATTCGCCAGCACCGTGCGGGTTGAGCCAGACGACGTGGAAAGGGAGATTTATTTACGGCTTAACGACTACTTGAGGAAGAGCAGGTTTAACAAGCTGATAATTAACCTCCTTTTGAGGATGGCTGGTAGCAGTCCTTTTGCCCTTAAAGATAGCCTGCTTAATATGGGGGATGGAGGAGAGATAAAAAAAATAAAGGTGTTAATGGACAGGCTGGAGGATGTGGCCAAGGGCAGGACACTGGTAGAGATTCTCAACAAGAATCCAGAGGAAAAGAAGGTTATCTTCACACAATATCTCAAGAGCATGGATTATATAACGGATTTACTGCGGAGAAACAGGGTGCCCTTTGTAACCTTCAGAGGAGATATGACCACAAAGGATAAGAATGTGGCCATAGAGAGCTTCCGGGGCGGGGTGCCGGTCCTTGTCTCTACTGAATCAGGAGGAGAGGGTAGAAATTTACAGTTCTGCAATACCATTATCAACTTTGATCTTCCGTGGAACCCCATGAGAATAGAACAGAGGATAGGCAGGCTGCACCGGATTGGACAGACCCGGGACGTGTTCATATTTAACCTGTCTGTAAGAGAGACCATCGAGGATTATATTATTGACATCCTGGATAACAAAATAAATATGTTCGAGCTGGTCATCGGAGAGATTGAACCAATACTCGGACATATACGGGAGGGTGAGGACCTTGAGGATATGATTATGGAGATCTGGCTTAATAGCAGAAACGATGAAGATGTGAAGGATGGCTTTGAAAGTCTTGGCCAGGAGCTTATAAAGGCGAAGAATGAATATATGAGAGCAAAGGCACTTGATGACGAGATATTTGGGGAAGACTACGAGATATAGTGGCCGGAGAGCGAAAAGTGAGACTGCACAGGACATTACCCAAAGTAATAGCAGATATATTGACCCATAACGGTGCCATTGTGGAAGATGGGGATGATGATTGTCTGGAGTACCTTATTTCCCCGTCACTCTCCAGAATGCTCGATATACCAGAACATGGACGGCTTAGTTTTACACCTGACGACTCAGGTGAGGATGCCATCAGTGCCGCTTATGACTCTGAGTTATTCCGGTCCATAGAGAAGGTTTTCCCCGGAAGTGTGGGAACAGCGGCAGCTACCTATATCTCTTATCTTCCGAATCTAGATAAATTATCAAAAACCATATCAGAGAAAACCCTGTTTTCTAATGCCACCTTTCGCCTGGACAGGGTAGAAACCAGGAGCATTAATTATCTCTTAGTTTTTTTCAAATACGTGGCGCTTTCTGATGAAAAAAGGGAGGGGATATTCCCGCTGCTGGTAAACGCACTAAATCTCTCCACCATATCCCTGGTTGAGAAAAACGGAAATATTCTGGAGAAGTTAAACGAACCGCAGCCAAAACCGACACTACCTGGGCAGGAAACTATAAAGGCGCTTCAGTCCGCATACTGTGCTGCCTCTGCAGTAGTTAAAGAAGAGATCGGGGACTTTGTCAAAAGCCTTGAGAGAAGGCTTAACCGTAATATTAAGAGGGTACACGAGTATTATGAGACCCTTGAACATGAGGCCCAAAAGGCTGTGAAAAAGAAGTCTCTTTCTGAGGGCAGGCCACGGCCTGCCGTAGGCAGGGACATTGAGAATATTTTAGAGAAGGCCGGGGATGGGGTCATAAGAAGTGAAGAAATAGAGAAACTGTTGAATAAGTTTAAAGCCATTGAGACAGAAAAGCAGTGGAAGGTCCAGGACTTGATCTCTAAATATGCCTTGAAGATCCAGGTAAAACTGGTAGCGGCCATAGTTATAGAAACACAGGCCCCACTGTTCTGGATAAATATAAGGAGGCGGCTTTTGGCCAGGCAGTTCCCTTTAACCTATAATCCTATGGTCAGAAAAATTGACCCCATGCCCTGTGAGGCATGTTTTCACCCTGGTGGGAGTTATTATGTATGTGACGATAAATTGCATATAATATGCGCCCATTGTCTTAAAAATTGTCCCATATGTGGTAAACAATACTGTTCTGCCTGCTATAAGAGCGGCTGCCCGAAGTGCAAAAAAGGGAAAGACTAGCTCCTTCCAGAGTTGTTCAAAGATCAGCGAGATACAGAGAAATTAATCCTTTACTTAGCCTTGTAGTCATCATATTGCTATTAACAAATTGTTAAAAATGTCTGCCAGGGGAAAAGGTCTGGAGCTGGATTTTGACAAAGATATAAAGGCCATCCCCATTCCAGGTCTGATCGTTCTTGACATTCCCGAACCATTCCCTTACGATCTGGGGCAAGGGTCGGGATGCGCAATGCATAAAGGGCAGGCAGAAGGGGTGGATAACCTGAAAGAGGCCGATGTCTCCTTGAACGCTGTCCCTCCTACAGATGCGGCCCTGAGACCTTTTCTTTTTTATCATTATCGTTTCACCCTCCATGCCACAAGCAGCCTGGCCTTTTTATGTAGTGTCAAAGAAGACTCCAGAGGTGGAAGATATTATCCTGGATATAGCCTTTGAAATCGATCTTAAGCACAATGTATATATTTCTCCATCCGAATGGATGGGGACGTTGTTTCTTACGTTGCATAACCTATTTATTCTTTTCCATTTTCTCAATGGTACGGGTTGTCGCACCGTAATTATGATGGAGAACGCTTGGGGCACCTAAGCGAGCTTGGCGTGGCATGGAGGCTGCTATAGAATTTATTTCCTTCTTTCAAACATTTTGCAACGTAAGAAACAACGTCCCCATCGGTCGTCTGCGAGACGATCGTGTATGGGAGCGTTCCAAGGGTGTCTAACGTTGCCGGTCACCTGCGCCAAAAGCTTCCGGGTAGTTTCGAAACAACTAGCATAACGTTTCATAAAAATCTTTACAATTTGTCATTTCGAGCGGAGCGAGAAATCTTGTTCCGTATCAATGAGATAGA
>QYQD01000016.1 GCA_007280345.1 Deltaproteobacteria bacterium
GACGGGACAACTCACAGATGCAGCATCATACCGCACGCTTATAGTAGCTTATCGCAATGGGGCTCCGGTCCGGCTGCAGGAACTGGGCAAGGTCGTTGACAGCGTTGAAAACAATAAAGTGGCCAACTGGTTCAATACCGCATCCGAGAGCCGCCGCGCCATAGTCCTGGCCGTTCAGCGCCAGCCTGGGACCAACACGGTTGAGGTAGTAAATGCCATCAAGAAGCTCATACCCACCTTCCGGCTTCAGATCCCTGCTGCTATTAATTTGGACATTCTATATGACCGTTCCGAATCCATCGGTGAATCGATTGGCGATGTAAAATTTACCCTTTATCTAAGTATCTGCCTGGTTGTCTTGGTAATTTTTCTCTTCCTCAGGAACGTCTCAGCCACGATCATACCGAGCCTGGCGCTCCCCATGTCGATCATCGGCACCTTCTCGGTCATGTACCTTCTGGGTTACAGCCTGGATAACCTGTCTCTAATGGCGCTGACTCTTTGTGTAGGTTTCGTGGTGGATGATGCCATTGTAATGCTCGAGAATATAGTGCGGCATATGGAGATGGGCAAGGGGAAACTCCAGGCCGCCCTTGACGGGTCCAGAGAGATTGCTTTTACCATTGTGTCCATGACCATCTCGCTTGCCGCGGTATTTATCCCGCTTCTCTTTATGGGAGGCGTTCTGGGGCGATTGCTCCACGAATTTGCTGTGACTATTGGAGTAGCCATACTGGTGTCAGGAGTTGTTTCGCTTACTCTTTCTCCGATGCTTTGCAGCCGTTTTCTAAAGCCCCATGGCGCGGAACAGCATGGCAAGTTCTATGCTGTTTCCGAACGCTTTTTTAATGGCATGCTCAACGCCTACGATGTTACTCTTAAATGGGTGCTAAAACATGGTCTTGCCGTACTGATTCTATCCATTCTCCTTATCTTTGCCACGGGATATCTCTTCATGATAGTCCCCAAAGGATTCGTGCCGGATCAGGATACCGGCCAGATACGGGGGTTTACCGAAGCTGCGCAGGATATCTCTTTTGATTCCATGGTTCGGCATCAGAAAGCGGTTGCTGACGTGATCCGGCAAGAGCCTGCAGTGGACGGCTTCATGTCTAGTGTTGGAGCGAGCAGTATGAGTCCGACCGGCAATTCCGGACGATTCTTCCTTCGTCTAAAACCGATGTCCGAGCGAAAAGTGGATGCCAACGAAATAATCCAACGGCTTCGGGTAAAATTGGCAAGGATTCCGGGGATCAGGGCCTTTCTTCAGAATCCCCCTTCGATCCGCATCGGGGGACGTACGACTAAGAGCCTCTACCAGTATACCATCCAGGGCCCGGATATGAAGGAACTATATCAGTGGGCCCCCTTACTTGAAAATAAATTGCGTGAGCTTCCGGAACTGCAGGATGTGAATAGTGACTTACAGATCGCAAGTCCCCAGGTGTTTGTGGATATCGATCGTGATAAGGCACAAGCTTGCGGTATTACGGCAGATCAGATTGAAAACACACTTTACAACGCCTACGGCTCCAGACAAATCTCTACTATCTATACACCAACCAACCAGTATCAGGTCATTATGGAAGTACAGCCACAATTCCAGCTTTCGCCGGACTCCCTTTCCATGCTTTATATCCGCTCGGCAGGCGGCCAGCTTGTGCCATTTGATACGGTGGCCAGATTGAAGCGGACTATTCGCCCGCTAACCATCAACCATACGGGCCAGCTACCTTCTGTAACCATTTCCTTTAATCTTAAACCGGGGATTGCTCTTGGTGACGGCGTGAGCCGGATACAGAAGCTGGTCCGGGACCTTCGCCTGCCCGCTACCCTCAGCACCAGTTTCCAGGGAACCGCGCAGGAATTTCAATCGTCCTTAAAAGGTATGTGGATCCTCTTAGTTATGGCCATTCTGGTCATTTACATAATCCTTGGGATACTATATGAAAGTTTTATTCATCCGCTGACGATCCTGTCAGGGATTCCTTCAGCCGGAGTAGGGGCTCTTGTCACACTTCTTATCTTCCGAATAGATTTGAGTATTTATGCCTGGGTTGGGATCATAATGCTCATAGGAATCGTGAAGAAAAACGCCATTATGATGATCGATTTCGCCTTATCCGTTCAGCGACGCGAGGGAAAGCCGCCGGCCCAAGCTATCTACGAAGGTTGCATCCTTCGTTTCCGGCCAATCATGATGACCACCATGGCCGCGCTTATGGGAACTCTTCCAATAGCGCTTGGCTTTGGCGCCGGAGCCGAAGCAAGGCGGCCTTTAGGTCTGGCCGTGGTCGGCGGGCTGCTGCTCTCTCAGCTATTGACGCTCTATATCACACCGGTTGTTTATATCTATATGGAAAAACTTCAGGAAAGAACGAGAAGATTATTCCGGGGTAGGAAGGCCCGGGAAAGCAGCGGAACCCCAAATTCTTAGATCTCCTAAATAAAGAAACTTCCCAGTTCAATGAGGAAGTGCAACACTTGGAGAAATGGGGATCTTAAAAAGAGTGTAAAAGGAGTAAACTCCGTCAGTATTGCATAAGCGATTGGATAGAAGGCGGATGGGTGTTATGCAACGTAAGAAACAACGTCCCGTCAACGTCCAAAGCACAACGAGAAGGTCAGTATCCAAAGAGTCAGAGAATTACGCATCAAGATTCAAAATGAAGCCCGCAATTTTCCTGCCTGTGCGGTGCGCGCAGACAGGGAAAATGATCTCACAGCCAACAATGCCAAAGATCAACGGGAATACTTATATGCAAAAACCTAACCGGACAAAGCTGAATCAGGATAGGAAGAATAACTCCATAGCCTTGTCGAAAGACGATTTTACTATCCGTTGCCCCCGGTTAGGGCATCAGGCCCGGTTTTCTTATTGTCGTCACGAAAATTCAGGTCTGCCATGTTTCAAGGCCATTTCCTGCCGGCAGAATTATTTCCCGGTGGCTGATTACCTGCGCCGGGAGCTGGGACCGGATGAATGGGAGAAGGTCTTCCATACCCCGCCAAAACCGAAGGTGGTGCACCTGTTCGAACTGATACAGAAGGCCAAGGGTAAGTAAAGAAACAACCCAAACGGGAGTGGGCTGCTTTTACACTTGGTAGTTAAGGAGACAAGGTGACCGGCCAGCGGAAATACGATTTAGCCATTATCGGCGGAGGGATTATCGGCCTGGCTACGGCGATGGCATTGGTAAAACACTTCCGCATTTCCCTGATTGTTTTTGAGGCGGAAGATCGCCTGGCCTCTCACCAGACCGGGAATAACAGCGGGGTTATTCACTCCGGTCTATATTACAGACCTGGTTCCCTCAAGGCAGCGCACTGTATTTCGGGCCGGGAAGCCATGTACCGCTTCTGTCAGAAGCACGGTATTCCGTATGAGCGCTGTGGCAAAATCGTTGTGGCGACCAGCGGGCACGAGTTGCCGATTCTCGAGGAGTTGGAGCGCCGGGGATCAGCTAACGGGATTAAAGGCATCAGGGGGTTAGGACCGGAGGAGCTTCGCGAGTATGAGCCTCACGTCTCCGCTATGGCGGGGCTTGCCGTCCCCGAAACCGGTATTGTAAGCTATGCGCAAGTGGCTGAAAGGTTTGCTGATGAGGCGAAAGAAAATGGCGGGGACATCCTGACCGGCGCCCGCCTTTTCAATCGCCGGCACCAGGCGGAGCCGGGGTGCGGGCCCAAGCGCTCGATGCAAACGGATTCCTGGTGGACAACTTCCGCATCGTTGAGGCGGAAAGGATGATCCATGTCTTGAACGCACCTTCGCCTGCCGCTACGACCTCAATCAGCATCGGCCTTTCGATTGCTCGCCGGGCGGGGAAGAATTTCGGGCTGGCGCCGCTTTCCGGTGACCAGGAACCATAAGTCTATCAGAGCAAGCCAGCAATCCATTTGATCCGCCAGATCCGCTAAATTCTCCTCTGCATCCTGTCGATAAGGGTATTAACGCATTAATGCCGTCTTGATTGGGTAACCCTATTATTTGAACTCTGTCCACGTGAAAAAATCCATTGAATATATTCTGAAAAAATACGATAAGAATATATAACCCTTAACCAGGGGTGCCATGAAGTGGATACCAAGACCCTGCCGCAACAGCAAAAGGAGTGTCGCGCATGAATTCGGAAAAAGAAAGAAGAAAATACGAACGCATTCCAACCTTCCTTCCTATTACCTACTCTGACGGCAAAAAGTTTTTTAAAGAATACGCCCACGACGTCAGTCTGGGCGGTCTGTTGATTAAAAGCATTGACCCCTGTGATATAGGCATGCCCCTGGATATGGCCATCGATGCGCACGTGCCGATAAAGGCAAAGGGTAAAGTAGCCTGGGTCAAGAAAGATGATTACCTGTACAGGATAGGTGTTCAGTTGAAAGAGATGGATGTATACACGGCAGCCGATTGGGCTAACTTCCTGAACCGCGTACCAAGATCGACTGCTCATTAGAGCCGGCACGGGATACTCCTTACAGCCTGCCCGCCGTCGTAGGAGCGGCATCCTGCTGCGACGGGCATCTGTTCGCACCTGGAAGGTGCTCCTACAATGGGGTGAGCATGGTTTCCGGATGGATACGAGCTAGGTTTTACTTATCCGGCTGACAATACCTTCCAGAAATACCTTGTCCAGGGCAGACGGCTTTCGGTGGATGGAAAAGAGATAGCGCCCTTCGACTATATCCGGCTTTAGAAACGGCAGGCAATGCCATTTGAATTCGGAAATAGGTATGGTGTTCAGGACCTCAAGATATTTGATGCTTTTACTCCGTTTAACCGGCGATTGGGTTTGGATGTATAAGACCCCCTTGAGTGGCTTCTTTTCCAAGAGGGCGTCGATGTCTATCTTGTCCTTAGCAATGGTCCCGATGAGTTTAATAAAGTTAACCGCTGTGAATTTCCTTTGACGGGAAAGCCGATAATACATCTGGCTGTTTTCATCAAATCTTATTTCCTTATACCCTAATCCAGTCGCCCAGCCTTCTGAACGCACGTTTTGCCTCATAGCCACATCAATGATGCCGAGAGTGATACTTACAGGCATTTTAAGACATGAGCAGGTATCACTTCGGGCGGCCTGTTCTTCAGTATATCCGAGATATTGCCAGAAACTATCAGCCATTTCTCTTTGTTTGTCTATAAACGTTTCCAAAACAGTCTGCATGTCCCGGAGTCTTTTCTCTTCTCGCCGAGGGGCCTTTAAATATCGTTCTTTATGCAGAAGAAATAAATTAAGGTCTTTTGCCCAGTTGAGTTTTTCATAGGCCAGGTTGATTTCAGTAGCCCGTTCTGTGCTTTTCCGGCGGGCGGTTTCTGTCTGCTTCCGCAGTTTGTCCGGATGGTGGGCCTGTTGCAGGGCACGGTAGCAGGCCCTCACCAGGTTATATAGGGCCTCATTGTCCATGCGGGCCACAATCTGTGGTGTTATACCGAGTACCGCAAAGGGGTTTTTCATTTTTCCGTCTTGCTTAAAGTATTTGGTACCATAGATACCTTCCTGTATAGACTACAAAAGTTCGATAAATCTTGCATCTATTATATCCTAACTTAGAAAATTGTTCCATCTAAGTATATATTTTAGCGTAAAGATTCAACTGCCGATAAGAAAAATAAGAAGAAATGAAAAGCCGAACTCAAGGAGGAGGTGCGGTTATGAATCGGCATGATAGCAATAAAAAGGGCGGCAGGAAAATTGTGATGGAAAAAGGAGGAACGATTTATAACTTGTATATGATGGCCTGGCCAGACCTCATGGACGAGGAGCTAAGGGTCTTTCTTGATAATAAAGGGCATTTGCCGGATGAGGGCATGAAAAAGGTCTGCGGAGAGGCGGGGGGCCTTTCTGACTGTTTTGATTATTTTTGCCATCGTTGAGGAGAAAGAAGATGGCCGACTATTACTATTGTCGATTTTGTCCGCGTGTGGAACGTTGCTGGCAGGTATGGGATTATCTGGGCGGCGCTTTGTGTGAGATGCCCATATCATCCGTAAGCTTCCTGGCTCCGCGCGATTCCGAGTGCAGTGGCAGCTGCGGTCAAAATAAAGAGGCCAAAAATAATAAGTAATAGGGCTGATTTATCCATTTCGTTTAGGGATTTTTGACTTCCTACCGGCGGCGGATCACTGATCCGTATCAGGGTTTTGTTCCAAGAATCGAATTTAATTTCTCATAACACTTTAGCCCTTTAAAAACTATCCGAACCCCTTGCAGGATTGAAGCTAAAATCCCTCCTAACCTCCCTTTTCCAAAGGGAGGAAATCAAGTTCCCCCTTTTGCAAAGGGGGATAAAGGGGGATTTTTGAGTGGAGCCTGTTGGATAATTTGTTTTTCCCCAAACAGCTAACTTGTTACGATTTCTCAAATCCTTGTTTTAATCTCGTGACTTGGTTTTGTCGATTTTCTTGAAAAACCCCTTGCTACCTGTTAAAAGTATTCCATGGCTGATTTTTTAAAGCTCGATGTCCGGGGTTTTTTGCCGCCGCAGGTCCTGGGATTTGTGCACAAGTGCGCACGTGAAGGGATCAAGATTTGCATGGCGGGCGGCACTATCCGGGACGTGATTCTCGGCCGGAAGGTAAAGGATATTGATCTCACGGTTTCCAGAGATGCGCCGGCGCTGGCGCAGAATTTTGCGGAAACCGTGCACGGCGCCTTTATCCTTCTGGACGATGTTGAGAAGGTGGCCCGAGTGGTCTTTGAGGGTTATCAGATAGACTTTGCGGAATTTCGCAAGGGAAGCCAGACCCTGGAGGAAGACTTAAGCCTGCGCGACCTGACCATAAATGCCCTGGCCGTTTGCTTTGCTGACGATAAGCTTGAGGCCCCTCCTTTAACCCTTATTGATCCGGTGGGCGGACATGCAGACATTGAAGACAGACTGATCCGTTTCATAAGCGAGCAGGGCATAATAGATGACCCCTTGCGTATGCTGAGGGCCTACCGCTTTGCCGCTACCCTTGATTTTAAAATAGATCCCGCATCCCGCGAAATGATAAGAAGATACGGGGCGCTCATCAAAAATACTTCTGTAGAGCGCATAGCCTATGAATTGAACGCCCTGTTGGATGCAAAAAATAGTTATCCCGCCTTGCGATGGATGGCTGAAGACGGGCTTTTCTCAACTATCTGTCCGGAAATAGAGGACATGTGCGGTGTACAGCAATATGGCTACCATCATCTGGATGTTTATGGCCATTCCTTTCTTACCCTTTACTATATAGAAAAAATCGAGGCTAATCCGGCAGATTATTTCCCTGATAAGTACAAGGGAGAAATAGAGGAGTATCTGCAACACGACGCAAAATCTGTCCTCCTGAAATGGGCGGCACTTTTGCATGATATAGGAAAACCAAAGACGGCGGAGGAGAACGGCGAAAAATCCACCTTTTACAACCACGATCAGGTTGGTGCGGCTATATTTGCCAATTTTGCCCGGAGGCTTAAATGGAGCCACAAGCACCTTGAGTTTGTGGAGAAGCTGATCTATCTCCACATGCGGCCCTTTCATCTGGTAAATGTCTTAAGGTCCGGGGAGGTGACGCCGCGGGCCATGGGACGGTTGATCCGGGAGGCGGGAGACGAGCTTACCGGATTGTTTGTCCTGGCTATGGCCGATAGTCTGGCCGGCCTTGGCCCGGCCAAGCCGGATGATTGCGAGGCCTTGCTGGTGCAGCTTTTCGAGACCACGATTACTTTCTATAAGGAGAAGGTAAAACCGCTTCTTACCCGTCCACGGCTTATAACCGGCCATGATTTGATAAATATCTTTCATCTTGAGCCGGGTCCTTTTTTCAAGGGCTTGATGGAGGAGATAGAGGACGCCCAAGTCGAGGGCCGGGTAAGCACGCGAGGTGAGGCATTAGACTGGGTGACGGCGCGTTTAAAGGAATTAACGGTTAATGGCTGAAGACAGGCTTTATAATGATTTTAATCATTACTTGCGCAGCCTTTATGGATGCCGGGTGCAGAAGATACCTATAGATGCCGGTTTTACCTGTCCTAACCGGGACGGCACGAAATCGACGCGGGGTTGTATCTACTGTAATGCCTATGGCTCCGGGACAGGCGCTTTCAGGCAGGGTGTGTCCATTTCCGAGCAGATCCGGCAGGCCAAATCCTTTCTGGGCCGGCGGTATTGGGCCAGGAAATTTATTGCCTATTTCCAGTCCTTTTCCAACACGTATGCGCCCATTTCTGTTCTCAAGCAGAGATATGAGGAAGCCCTTTTCAATGAAGACATTGTTGGTCTGGCTATCGGCACCAGGCCGGATTGCATCAGTGACGATATCCTGGCCCTTCTTACCTCCTATCAGGAGAAGTATCTGGTATGGATGGAATATGGCCTTCAATCCGCCCATGACCGGACCCTTGAGTTTATCAATCGGGGGCATAAGGTAGCCGATTTTTTGCAGGCAGTGGATATGACGAAGAAGGCGGGGCTTCCTGTTTGCGTGCACATTATCCTGGGGTTGCCGGGAGAAACAAAAGAGGATATGCTTGAAACAGCGCGGCTGGTCGCGGGGCTGGACATCCAGGGGTTAAAAATCCACCTCCTCTACGTGGTCAAAGGGAGCGGGATGGAAAATATTTTTAAAAGAGACGAATATACCCCCCTTACGCAGCAGGAATACGTTGATTTAGTCTGTGATGTCCTGGAATTGATACCTCCGGATGTGGTTATCCAGCGTTTAACCGGCGATCCCAGGCCGGAGGAATTAGTAGCGCCGCTCTGGGCCAGGGATAAGATGGGTACGATAAATGCCATAAAAACTGCCCTCAAGGAAAGAGGCGGCTTCCAGGGTAAATATTTCGCCTAGATTTTAAGTAACTATTCACCGCAGAGACTATGAATCAGTTAAGAGATAACCTTAAGCAATTAGAAAAAAAGATTAGAGACGAGGCCCGGCAGATCTATAAAAATGGCAGCCGGAGCCATGCCTGGGATCATGTGGAGCGTGTCTATACCCTGGCCGTGCATATCGGAGAGAAGGAGGGGGCTGATCTC